>DATMZU010000488.1:0-7737 GCA_035607435.1 Thermoanaerobaculia bacterium
CGTCTGCGGCATCGGGCCGTCCGCGGCCGAAACCACCAGGATCGCGCCGTCCATCTGCGCCGCGCCGGTGATCATGTTCTTCACGTAGTCGGCGTGGCCCGGGCAATCGACGTGGGCGTAGTGGCGGTTCGCCGTCGAATACTCGACGTGCGAGGTCGCGATGGTCAGGATTTTCGTCGGGTCGCGACGACCCTGCGATTCCGACGCCTTCGCCACCTGGTCATAGGAGACGAACTTCGCCCAGCCCTTGTCCGCGGCGACTTTCGTCAGAGCCGCCGTCAAGGTGGTCTTGCCGTGGTCGACGTGGCCGATCGTTCCGACGTTGACGTGCGGTTTTTCCCGCGAGAATTTTTCCTTGCCCATGGCGCCCGAATCCTCTCTCGACTCTCTGCTATCGCTCTAAACCGGAATCTGGTTTTAAGTCTCGACCCGTAACTCTCGAACCCTAGCCCGCCGCCTTCGCCACGACCTCTTCGGCGACCGACTTCGGCGCCTGCTCGTAGCTCGCGAACTGCATGCTGTAGTTGGCGCGTCCCTGGGACATCGACCGCAGGTCGGTCGAGTAACCGAACATCTCCGAAAGAGGCACTCTCGCCTCGATGACCTGGGCGTTGCCGCGCGCTTCCATCGACTGGATACGGCCGCGGCGCGAAGTGATGTCGCCGATCACGTCGCCCATGTAGGTGTCCGGGGTCACCACTTCGACCGCCATCACCGGTTCGAGCAGCACCGGACGCGCCCGCTTCAAGGCATCCTGGAGCGCCATCGATCCGGCGATCTTGAACGCGATTTCCGACGAGTCGACGTCGTGGTACGAACCGAAGATCAGATCGACTTCGAGACCGACCAGTGGGAAGCCCGCGAGCGGACCCGTCGAGGCCGCCTCGTGGATGCCCTGGTCGACCGGCTTGATGTATTCCTTCGGGATCACGCCGCCGACGATCTTGTTGTTGAACACGTAATCTTTTTCGCCCGGCCGGATGGTGATCTTCGCGTGACCGTACTGACCGCGACCGCCTGTCTGCCGAACGAAACGCGCCTCGCCCGTCGCCTCGGCCGTGATCGCCTCTTTGTAGGCGACCTGCGGCTTGCCGACGTTGGCGCCGACGTTGAACTCGCGCACCAGGCGATCGACGATGATCTCCAGGTGCAGCTCGCCCATGCCCGAGATGAGGGTTTGGCCGGTGTCCTTGTCGGTATGAACGCGGAAGGTCGGATCTTCCTGCATCAGTTTGCCGAGCGCCAAGCCCATCTTTTCCTGATCGGCTTTGGTCTTCGGCTCGATCGAAACCGAGATGACCGGCTCGGGGAAGTTCATCGCTTCGAGCACGACCGGATGCTTCTGATCGCAGATCGTGTCGCCGGTGGTGACGTTCTTCAGGCCGACCGCCGCCGCGATGTCGCCCGCCCAAACCTCGGAGATTTCCTCCCGCTTGTTGGCGTGCATCTTCAAAAGTCGGCCGATCCGATCGCTGGTGCCCTTCTTGGCGTTCAGCACCGAGGTTCCCGACTCCACGCGTCCCGAATAGACACGGAAGAAGGTGAGCTGGCCGACGTACGGGTCGGTCATGATCTTGAAGATTAGCCCCGCGAACGGCTCGTCGTCGGCCGCGCGGCGCGAGGTCATCTGCTCGGTCCCCGGATCGATGCCCTCGATCGCCGGTACGTCGAGCGGCGAGGGGAGCAGATCCACCACCGCATCGAGCAACGGCTGAACACCTTTATTCTTGAACGCGCTGCCGCAGACCACCGGATGAAGCTTGCCGAGGAGCACCGCCTTGCGCAGGGCGACCTTCAGCTCGGCGATCGAGATCGCCTCTCCGCCGAGGTACTTCTCCAGCAGGGCGTCGTCGGTCTCGGAGATCGCTTCGACCATCTTCTCGCGCGATTCGATCGCGTAGTCGCGATCCTCAGCGTCCAGCGTGTCGATACCGACGACCTCGTAGTCGGCACCCATCGTCTCGTCTTTATAAAGGATGCCGCGCAGCTCGACGAGATCGATGATCCCCTTGAGCTTGTCCTCTTTGCCCCAGGGAAGCTGGATCGGAACCGGACGCGCGCCGAGGCGCGAGACCATCATCGAAACGCAACGCTCGAAATCGGCGCCGACACGGTCCATCTTGTTGACGAACGCGATGCGCGGCACGTTGTAGCGATCCGCCTGGCGCCAGACCGTCTCGGACTGCGGCTCCACTCCGGCGACCGCGTCGAACACGGCGACCGCGCCATCGAGCACGCGGAGCGAGCGCTCCACCTCGGCCGTGAAATCGACGTGGCCGGGGGTATCGATGATGTTGATCCGATGGTTCTTCCAGAAGCAGGTCGTCGCGGCGGACGTGATGGTAATGCCGCGCTCCTGTTCCTGCACCATCCAGTCCATGGTGGCCGTTCCCTCATGGACCTCACCGATCTTGTAGTTGACCCCGGTGTAAAACAGGATCCGCTCGGTGGTGGTCGTCTTACCGGCATCGATGTGCGCCATGATGCCGATGTTGCGCGTGTCTTTGAGGGGTGATTGCCTGGCCATGATTTCGACTGCCTCTGCGATCTACGGTCTCTACGTTCGTTGCTTCGGTATGGA
This sequence comes from Thermoanaerobaculia bacterium, assembly GCA_035607435.1. GTDB lineage: Bacteria > Acidobacteriota > Thermoanaerobaculia > Multivoradales > UBA5704 > DASYKS01. The sequence continues at coordinate 2,582 of DATMZU010000488.1, forward strand.
GTCGCGGAGGACTACCAGCGATAGTGGGCAAAGGCTTTGTTCGCCTCGGCCATGCGGTGCGTGTCTTCGCGCTTCTTGATCGCCGTGCCGCGCCCTTCGGCGGCGTCCATCAGCTCGGCGGCAAGGCGTGCGCGCATGGTCTTTTCGCCGCGTGCCTGGGCGGTGGAGATCAGCCAGCGCATCGACAGGGCCAAGCGGCGAGCCGGCCGCACTTCGACGGGCACCTGGTAGGTCGAACCGCCGACGCGGCGCGACTTGACCTCGACCGAAGGCTTGACGTTCTCGACCGCCTTCTTGAACACCTTCATCGGATCGTCGCCGGTCTTTTCCCGGATGGCGTCCAAAGCGGCGTACAAAATGCGCTCGGCGGTGGTCTTCTTCCCGTCGCGCATGACGACGTTGACGAATTTGGTCACCAGCTGCGAGTTGTACAAAGGATCCGGCAGGATCTCTCGCTTGGGTACTTCTCTGCGCCTCGGCATTCTATATTCCTCTAGCTCTAGATCGGAGAAGTCACTACTTTGACGACGCCTTCGGCCGCTTCGTGCCGTACTTGGAGCGGCTCTGCTTGCGACCGTTGACGCCCACCGCGTCCAGCGTGCCGCGAACGACGTGGTAACGCACGCCCGGGAGATCCTTCACGCGGCCGCCGCGGATCAGCACGATCGAGTGCTCCTGCAGGTTGTGGCCGACGCCCGGGATGTAGGTGGTCACCTCGATGCCGTTGGTCAACCGCACGCGAGCCACCTTGCGCAGCGCGGAGTTCGGCTTCTTCGGCGTCTGGGTGTAGACGCGGACACAGACGCCCCGCTTCTGAGGGGACCCCTGAAGGGCCGGAGCTTTCGTCTTGTAGACGACCTTCTCGCGCCCCTTGCGCACCAACTGATGAATCGTAGGCATACCGTTCCAATCTCCGTCGTATGTCCTGTTCCAAAATTCCCTATGGCCGTTACGGAGCGAGACGGGTCATCAGCCGCCAAAAGCTGGCAGCGAGACCCTGAGGAACCGCTCCTCACGATGTCCCGAGCGAGGAAGTGCGGCTCGGGAACTTGTCTTTGCTCTCGCGGGGAAATCCCCGCGGAGAAGACTCCGCCCCGGTCCCGGGAGGGACCCTCGGCGGCTGGGAAACCCGCGTACCTTACCCGAAGGTGCAAGAACCCGTCAAGAGACGGTTCGAGCAGCCGAACGGGAACAGTTCAGCGGTGAGGCGCAAGATAGCGCATCACGGGCGGAAGGGGAAGGGGGGTGAGATATTCGTTCGGCAGAGCCCAGAAAAGTCACCTTCCCCACCGCCCATAGAGAGCCGTAGGAAGTACCCGCCCCGTCGCCTGCTCCGCCAGGCAGATCTCGCCGCTCTCGATTTTTCCCCCGAGACCGCTGAGCGTCTCCCCGAGCAGGTAGTGCAGACTCGCGAACGAGGCGCGGATGGCGTAGGTGGTGAGCACCAGGAACAGCGCCTCGGGGGCCAGAAGCTGCCGGCAGAGCCCGAGCACCTCGGGAAGGTCGTCGAACAGCTTCCAGACCTGGCCCTGATCGCCACGGCCGAATTTCGGCGGATCGAGGAAGATGCCGTCGTAGCTCTTGCCGCGCCGGACCTCGCGGCGGAGGAAGGCGACCGCGTCCTCGGCGATCCAGCGGATCGACCGCTCGCTTAAGCCAGAGAGCGCCTGGTTCTCCTTCGCCCAGGCGATCGCCTTCTTCGACGCATCGACGTGGGTGACCTCCGCTCCGGCAAGCGCCGCCGCGATCGACGCCGCCCCGGTGTAGCCGAACAGGTTGAGCACGCGCGCCTTACGGCCGGCCGCTTGAACGGAGGCGACCTTCTCGGCCGCCCAGTCCCAATGGCTCGCCTGCTCGGGAAACAAACCCAGATGACGAAACGGCGTGAGGCGCGCCGCAAGCACGACGCTCCCGGAACGGCCCGGGTAGGAAATAGGCCAGCTCTCGAGCAATGGTTTCGGACAACGCCAGTTCCCCGAGTCCTCCGCGCTGCCGGCCTCGAAGATCGCATCCGCCGCCAGCCATTCGCGCTCCGGCAGCGTCTGCCGCCACATGGCTTGAGGCTCGGGGCGGATCACGCGAAATCCGCCGTAGCGTTCGAGCTTGGCACCCGCGCCGCTGTCGAGCAGGGCGTAATCGGACCAGGCCGCGGCGACCAGCAGCCGGCATTCGGGAGATTTCATGGACATTGGCACCGATTCTAGCCCGGCACCCTACCCAGGGCGTTGCCCTGGGTGCGACAGAGCGTCGGCCCGACGACTTCTAGCCCGGCCGGAATGGACCTCGCTTCGCGAGTCCAGACCTGATAGAAACCCGCGCACCATGAACCCCATCGAATCTCGTTCTCGCCGCCAGGCGATCGGCCCTTGGCTTGCCGTCCTCTTCTTCTCTGTCGTTTTTTCCGGCTGCGGCGTCAGCGGCTCTTCGGAGCCCGCGACACCGGCGGGTCAGGTCGCCTCGGCAACGACCTCCGACGCCGATTCCGCCAACTCGGCGAAGGGACCCCGGCGCCACATTTCGCGCTCCGGTCGCGCCGCTGCGGAACGCGGGCATCTGCGCTTCAGCTACGCCAAGGTCAAGAACCCGGACTACAAAGAACTGCAGAAGGTGTTCCACGACGAGCGCTTCTTCGAGGACGTCGTGGACGATCTCGACAAGACGCTGGTGCTGCCGCGCAACCTCGAGGTCAAGCTCCAGGAATGCGGCGAGGTGAACGCCTTTTACGACCCCGAGGACGGCGCGGTCCACCTCTGTTATGAGATGGTCGAGCACTTCCTCCAGGTCTTCACCCCGGAAGATGCCAAGAACGACGACGCCGAGAACGAAGAAGTGGGGGGCAAGGCGATTGCCGCCATGGTCTTCGTCTTCTACCACGAGCTCGGTCACGCGCTGATCGACATCTACGACCTTCCCGTCACCGGCCGCGAAGAGGATGCGGTCGACCAGCTCGCGACGGTGATGCTGCTCGAAACCTGGGACGGCGAGGAAAGTGAGCTGGCGATGACCGCCAGCGCCGAGTGGTTCGATTCCTCGGCGGCGGAGCGCGAAGAAGATCCTGACATGGCCGACGAGCACGCCCTCGACGAGCAGCGCTATTACAACCTGCTCTGCTGGACCTACGGCAGCGACCCTGACTACTTCGCGGACCAGCTCGAAGACTGGGAGCTTCCGGAAGAGCGCGCCGAACGCTGCCCCGAGGAATACCAGAGGATGTCCCGCTCCTGGGACACGCTCCTCGGTCCGCACATGGTGGAGGTGGCGGAGGAAGAGGCTCCGGCGTCGTAGAGCGCTTGGGGGTAGAGGCGAGACCAAGCCCCTTAGCTGTGGCTCACCTCAGCTAGGAACTCTTCCACCGAAACGTCAGCCTGCCGAAGTAGGCCGGCGAGCGTGCCCGTCTTCACTTCTTTGTGATTGGGAACGACGCACCCCGCACTGCCTCGCCGAAGCACGATGTGGCTGCCGCTCTGGCGGACCTGGACAAACCCCAAACTTTCGAGGACGCGCACGATGCGCGCTCCTGAGAGATGCGGCAACTTAGGCATGGGCAGGGACGAAGAACGACGTGACCAATGGCGGCTGGGAATCGACCAAAGGGAACTCTTCCAGATAGAGAGTCGTGGCTTCCCTTAGATTCTCTAGCGCCTCTTCGATCGACTCTCCTTGCGTCGTGGTGCCCGTTTCGGGATTGAGGGCGATGTATCCACCTTCCTCGGCATGGGTCAAAACCGCGGTGAGCTGCATGATGAGACCTCCGTCAAATGTCTGGGTACAGGCCGCTCGCAATAGCCATGCGAGGCTAGCCGGAAGTTCGCCATCCCGCAACCGCGCAGAAACCCCACCACGGCGCCTTGATCAACGAATCCGCCTCAGGATGCCCCGAATCCGTTCGAACATTTTCTCCGCGGACGGTGCGATGCGGAGATCCAGAATGTAACAAGAATCCCCTTGGCTCGACTTCGAGGCCCTGTCGCAGCAGGCCGCCGCTAAGGTTCCGCGCACCTGGAGCGTCACCTCGTTCTGAATCGTCGACAGTGCCTCTCAGAGGGAAGATCCCAGACATGGGCCGTCGGTTGAGCTTCGGCGCCCCAGGTTCCCGCGAGATTCCCCTCGGATTCAGGTTTTTCGATCCTGCCCTTGAGGTTCTCGCCGTCCTGCTCGATGGTGACGATCCATGGGTTGTCTCCCGAAATGGCACCCAAGTCCATCAAATTAATGCCCTCCAACCTGCCTTCGTTCAGCTTGAGGTGCCGGAAAACGTGCAGGTCGCCATCGGCATCCAGCCAGGCGGCCATGTAGGTGCCGAGCTCTCCACGATCGTTGCCGATGATCAAGGAGTGGGTGAGGGGGTACCTCCGAGGATTCTTCACCTTGTCGTCATCGGCTTCCCTGTTCACGAACTTCCAATTTTTGCGAAAGAAAATACTGTCGCCCATAGCCGTCCCTCCCGGATGGAGCCCGGCGCCTTGCCGGGCCCCAAATTCAAGCTGCCGCGAGGCCGATGGTTATCTCACCGCGATCACGGGGAAGGGGCTCGTTCAACCTCACAACAGCGAGGGGATCGGCTCCAAGGCACGGCTCCTCCGGCCGACGACGATCCAGGCGAGCAGGCCCGAGGCGCTGGCGGCGAGGGCTCCGAGCATCATCCCATCCACTTCGCAAGAATCCCCGAGAGAAAACCCCACGACGAGCAGCATCACCGCGCTGATCGCGGCATGGACCCCGACGAACCAGCGCGAGAGGATGGCGAAGAGGTGAGGAAGGGGGCGCCAGAGCGCGATGAGCGCGAAAATCCAGCCCGGCGGAATCGCGAGGAAGGCGGTCAGCAAGAGCGGCCGAAGCACTTCGCGTAAGGAAATTGTGATCGAGTCGGAGGAGGGAGCGAGATCCATGGCGAGCCTCCTTAGGTCATGCCTATGAGATCGCTGGCGACAGGGCTAAGTTCCCGGATCTTCCATCCCTCCAGCTAAAGCAGCGACGGCGGGGGTGCCTCGCGCCGGCTCCGGCGGCCGACGAACCTCCAGGCCACCGCGCCGGAAAGGCTCGCGGCGAGGAACCCGAGCCCCCAACCGTCTTCGGCGAGAGACTGGCCGACGGAGAGGGCGGAGACCAAGCCGGCCAAAAGCAGCACCCCGGCCGCCGCGTGGATCGCGACGAAC
>DATMZU010000332.1:0-12223 GCA_035607435.1 Thermoanaerobaculia bacterium
AGGCTCGCCAGGAAATCGGGGTGATCACGCAGCGCATTCACACGCAGTTTCCGGAGGCGTACGAAAAGGCCGCGGGATACACCGTCGAGCTGATACCGTTCAAGGAAGTACTAGGGCACGATGCGCGGCTCATTCTGTGGATGCTGATGGGAGTTGCGGCGCTCGTGCTGGTCATTGCGTGTGCGAACGTGGCGAACCTGACGCTGATGCGCGGTGTGCGTCGCGAGCACGAAATGACGGTGCGCGCGGCGCTCGGCGCCGGCGCGGCGCGGCTGCGAAAACTGCTGCTGGTGGAAAACCTCGTGCTTGCCGGCGGTGGCGCCGCGCTCGGCCTGCTCGTGGCCATCGCCGGTGTCGGCACGTTGTCAGGTTTCGTCGCGCGGTTCTCTGCTCGCGCCGACGAAATTCGGGTGGATTGGATGGTGCTGGCGTTTACCGCGCTGCTCGCCGTGACGATCGCGGTTCTGTTGTCGTTCGTCCCGCGGGTTGGCGCAGAACATTCGCTGGGCGCCGGCCTGGCCGCAGGCAGCGTCAAGACCAGCGGCAGCGCACGTCGCAAGCGGTTGCAGCAGGCGCTCGTGGTCACGCAGGTGGCCGTGTCGGTGGTGCTGTTGTCCGGCGCGGGTCTGCTGGTGCGCTCGATGCTGCGTCTCGCGGCGGTCGATCCGGGGCTCAATCCGAAGAACGTGCTCACGATGGAGGTGCCGCTCGACTTCACCGCCGTCACCGACTTTGCCCAGGCCGGACGGCGCTACGAAGAGATGCGGCGTGAGTTGGAGACTCTGCCGGGTGTCGAGATCGTCGGGCTGGGGTTCACGGTTCCGTTGCGCGCGAGCCAGGTCCTGCTGGAGCTCAAGGCGGAGGCGCGCAAGATCGACGGTGCGACGCCGTCGGCGGAATATCGCACGGCCGACCCGGGCTACTTTCGCGCGGCCGGTATTCCCTTGCGCAAGGGCCGCGAATTCACCTCGGGAGACGGACCCTCCTCCGGCAAGGTCGTGATCCTCAACCAGACGCTGGCCAACCGATTGTTTTCAGATGTCGATCCGATCGGCCGTCGTGTCGCGTGGACCGGCGACGTGCTGCGCTTCATCGGTATCGCGGAAAATGATTGGCGCACCGTAGTCGGCGTCGTGAACGACACGAAGGATGGCGGCCTCGACGCCAAACCGTTGCCGGTCGCGTTCCTTCCGGTGGCGCAGGCCGAATTCCCGCCGGGAGCGCTGGTGATTCGCAGCACCGTCGATCCCACGAATTTGGCCACGCCGGCGCGCGAGATCGTTCGGTCGATCGCACCCGATCAACCCATAGAGCATCTGATGCCGCTGGAGGCCGTTCGCGACGAAAGCGTCGGACCGCGCCGGCTCAACGCGCTGCTCCTGGGGGGATTCGGCATCCTCGCGCTGGTGATCGCATCGATCGGGATCGCCGCCGTGCTGGCGTTCAACGTGAGCTCGCGCAGGAACGAGATCGGCATCCGGATGGCGTTGGGTGCCGCACCGTCGCGCGTGACCGGGATGATCCTCAGAGAGGGCGGCCTGCTGGTGGGGCTCGGACTCGCGGTCGGCGTGACGGGCGCGCTCGCGCTCGCGCGCTCCATCGAAGGCCTGCTGTTCGGCGTCGCCTCGCGCGATCCCGTCACGCTGTTGGCGGTCGTCACGACGATGACGACGATCGGCTTGGTGGCGTGCTGGTTGCCGGCCGCGCGAGCGAGCCGGATCCATCCGAGTGAGGCGTTGCGCGCGAACTAATCGGAGAATTTCGAAGAGGTTCGGCGCGCGCCCGACAGAATCGCGACGCCCGCGCGCGGAGCGCCGCTTCTGCGCGAGAATCAGCGTTCCTTGCCCCCAATCCGCACATTGAACTGAAAAGTTCGTGCCGATTTCTCCCAGAATCACCGCTCCTGCGCCAGAATCGATGATTCCGGCCGCGAACTGCACAAATCCAATGCCTGAATGTGCAGATACGTCGGAAGATCGCCGCTTCTGCGGTGTATTGTGCGATTCTGCTCCAGGTCTGTGCAAATATCTCGGAAAATCGTCACTCCCTCTGGAGGGAACGGCGATTCTCCCGTAAACTGCACAGATCTTCTGCAAACTTGTGCGAAGACACCGCGCGAGGCGAGTCTCGGGCTCCCGATCTAGTTTTGCGTGTCCATCCAGGCGTCGAGCCGGTCGAGCGCGCTGTCGAGCCGGTCGGCGACGTCGCTGGTCGATTCCTTGCGGCGGCCGCCACTTGGGCCTACGCTTTCCCAGAGGTCGCGGTCGAGGTCTTCGAGCAGGTCGGTGCGCAACGTGATGCCGTGCTTGGCGAGCTGGGGACCCAGCTCGGGGGCGCGGCGGAGCAGCTCGCGCCGGGTGGCGCGGTAGGCGTGGTCGGCGACCCTGCGGCGCTCGGAGAAGCCGAAGATGTTGGTGAAGAACATCGTGTGGTCGTCGCGGTCGGGCTCGAACAGCACGACGTCGGCATGCTGGAACTTCGTTTTGTAGGCCGCCATGCCGATTTCGAGACGCGAGTGGATCAGCGTCCGGAACGTCTGCGACAGCACGGTCGGCAGACCCAGATTCAGCAGGTTGGGGTGCCCTTCGTAACCGGCGCCGCGGGCGCGGGCGGTATCGACCGGCACGATCGGATTGATGCAGACCACCAGCTCGGCTCCCGCGTCGAGCGCGACGGACGCGTGGAGCGTCTTGATCAACACCCCGTCCACCAGATGGCGGCCTTCGATTTCAACCGGCGGGTAGATGCCCGGCAAGGCCGAGCTGGCCTGCACCGCTCTGGAGATCGGTATGTGATCGAACCCCGGCTCGCCGAAGCGCACCGCCTTGCCGGAATCGAGATCGGTGGCGACGACCACGAGGCGCTTGCCCAGCTTCCGGAAATCGTCGGTCCGGCCTTTGATGCTCCAGATCCGTTCGAGATAGCGGCGGATCGGCTCGTTGTCGAACAGGCCGACGGGAAGCGAGCGGGCAAGCCGGGTGAGCGAGCCCAGGAACGATTTCTCGGCGGGGCGCGCGACGTAGTCCTGAATCGCCTCGAACAGCAGGCGCGGTAAAGATCCTGCCGATCCGGCGACGCGGGAAAACGCGGGGGTGAGGAAGGTCTCGGCGACGAACGGATGCTCGCCCGGCTCGGTGGAAACGATCGCGCGGCACATCTGCGCGGTGGTGAGGTTGTTCGCGAGGCACGCCGCGAGAAACGCGCCGGCCGAAACGCCGACGTAGATGTGCGCGTCGTTGAAATCGAAACCGTCAAGCGCCTCGTCGAGCGCGCGCAACGCGCCGATCTCGTAGATCGCCCCCTCCAACCCGCCCCCGGCGAGCGCGAGGCCGATCTTCGGGCTCGCCGCCGACGGACCTGCGCTCTTTCCTGCCGCCCGTGCCTTGCTCACGCTGGACACCCCTCCGCTCCCGAAAAGGTTAACCGGCCGGTGGGGGTACTCGGCCTTCCAGCCCTCACCCCCGCCCCCTCTCCCGGTGGGAGAGGGGAGAACAGCCAGGAGACGATTTGCTTTGCTCCCCTCTCCTTCTGAGAGAGGGCCGGGGGTGAGGGCTGGCACCTCAAGCCGCCCCCGAACCACGGAACCTTTGTGACTTACTCGGCCTTCTTGCGCGCCGGGGCCTTCTTCTCTTCGTCGGCGACGACGACCGCGACCTTCGGCTTGAGCTGCTCGACCTTCGCGGTCAGCTCCTCGACCTTCTTGGTCAGGCGCTTGATCTCTTCCCGGGTCGGCACGCCGAGGCGGTGAAGGGCGGCGGTCACCTTCTCGTCGACCGTCTCGCTCACGTCCTCGTAGACCTTCTCGGCCTTCTTCTTGGCCTTGGCGAACTGGTCCTTGCCGTCGGCCTCGAAGCCCTTGCCGCGCTCGACCAGGCGGGAGAACAGCTTCGAGCCCTCCTCCTCTGCGGCGGCGAGCGCGCCTAAGCCAGCGAGCCAGATGCGATGGGCGGAATCCTTCACCTCGTCCTGAATTTTCTTCTCTTGAGTCGCCATGGGGAATCCCCTTGAGTTTTTAGGTTTGGGTGCTGATGCTTCGTTTACGACCCGACGACGGTGAGGTCGTCGAGCTCGCGCGACAGGTTTTCGAGGCGCCGTTCGAGCGCCGCGAGATCGTCGCGCGTCGCAAGGCCGAAGCGGTTGAGAGCGCCGCGGACCTCGTATTCGACCGAGTCGTTGACCAGCTTGCCGAGCTCGCGGGCGGACCGCTCGACCTTGTCGGTCGCTTGGGCGAACGTCGCCTTCTGCTTGTCGGCCAGCGGCCGGCCCCGCTCGACCAAGCGGTCGAACAGGCTGCGGCCCTGTTCATCGGCTTCCGCCACGGCGCCCAAACCCGCGAGCCATGCGGTCCTGCCGGTCGCCGCGATTTCGCGGCCCATCTTTTGAAGCACGGCACCGGTCTTGTCGGTCGCGCTCTGGATTTCCTGATTCATGGTGTTCTCCGTTCTTGGCGGCACTCGTAACGCTGGGGTGGCGAGCGAGAGACCCGTCGGTCAGCTCGGCTCGGCCTCTTCGGTCTTCGGTGTGACGGTTGGATCGAGATCGGCGAGGGAAGCCTCCAGATCTTCGAGCCGGTTGCGCAGACTCGCCATCTCCTCGCGCACCTTGCGCACGGGCCCGAGGTGATCGATCGACGCCTGCACCAGTTTGTCCACGCCCTGCGACAGTTGCTCTTTGCCGGCATGGACCGCCCGCTCGCCGATCCGCACGAGATCGTGAAGCAGGTCGCTGGGGAGGAACGAGGTGCCTTTGCGCCCCTCGTCCAGAATGATTTGGGTGAGCGTTTGGGGGGTCACGTCCGCGCCGCTGCCGTTGTCCACCACGCGGATCTCCTGGCCCTCGCGGACCCAGGCGGCGATCTCGTCGAGCCCGACGTAGCGGCTCTCCTCGGTGTCGTAGAGCTTGCGGCTTTCGTAGCGCTTGATCAGGCGGACCATTCGGTACCTTCTTTCTGGTTCGTCCGTTCGCGGCGGCTTTCGCCCCCGCGAGAAGGAAATTACCGCACTGCGGCATGATTCGTCAAGCGATCTTGCCGCACTGCGTCAAATCGCGTTTCACCGGCCGCTCCGGGCAAGCCTCCTCGCTCCTTCGGATGCCTTGCCGGACCGGCTTCACGGTCTGGCAAGACCCTCTGCAAGGAAGTCACCAAGCGCCGCGAGCGCCGGAAGATCGGTCGGCTCGTCGGCCGAGAGCGGCACCGGAAACAGCGGCTGGCGCGGCCCGGCAAGCTCCTTGAGCCGGGCGAGCCCTTGGGCATCGCGCCGCCCGAGCCAGGCGAGCAGATGGCGACCGTCGCGGGCATCGCCTGCCGCGACCTCCGGCAACACGGGATGCACCCGGTTGACCACCATGGCGCCGAGATGCAAGCCCGCCTGGCCGAGCCGGCGGGCGAAGAACAGCGCGTCGGGGATCGCCTCCTCCCCCGGGCCGGCGACCAGCACGAAGCGGGTGCGGGGAGAGCGGAGAAGATCCTCGACTTCGCTCGCCCGCTCGCGGAATCCGGTGAAGAGCGGCGCGAAGACCTGGAAGAACTCCGCCATGTCGCGCAGCAGATCGAGACCGACCACGTCGTCCAGGAACCCCTCGAACCGACGCCCCAGGCCGCCCCAGCGGGCCGCCGGCTTCAACCGGCCCTGGGCGTCGAACCAGGGCTTCAAGGCCAGCTTGAGCGCGCCGCTGTCGAGAAAGCCGACAATCCGCGCCGGGGCCTCCAGGAAATCGAGCGCCTGCCGGGTGGGCGGAGTGTCGAGGATCACCTGGTCGTAATGGCCGTCGCGAGCCGCCTCGAACAGCCGCTCGACCGCCATGTATTCGAGGATGCCGCCGAGCGAGCCGGAGAGCTGGCCGTAGAACGAGTTGCCGAGAATTCGGTCGCGCGCGGCTTGGTCGGGGGCGTAGCGCTCGATCAGCCGGTCGAACGTCCGCCGCGCGTCGAGCAGGCTCGCGTGGAGCGAACCACCGGGCCGGATCGGGGACAGCCCCGTGAGATCGACCGGCACCTCGCGGTCGCGCGCCTCTTCCCCGACGCCGAGCGCATCTTTCAAGCGGAGAGACGGATCGAACGTCATCACCAGCGTGCGCTTCCCCTCGCGCGCCGCGCGGAGCGCCGTCGAGGCGGCGAGCGTCGTTTTGCCGACGCCTCCGGCGCCGACGAAAACGAGCAGCGGCGCGTCGTTCGAGATCAGCTCCACAGCTCTCTCCAGCCCGCTTGGGTTTCCGCCTCGCGAAGCAGAGCGGCCACCAGCTCCGGCCCGCCGCTGAGCGGCAACTGCGGCAGGTCGATCCGCCCGCCCGGCCAAAGTTCGGCGAGTCGCGCCAGCTCGCGCTCCTGGCTCGCCCGGCGATGGCGCCAGAGATGGCCCGCGGGATCGGTGCCCGGATCGGTCTCGCTTTCGCTTTGGGGGACCGGCGGGAACAACCCGTTCGCCACCAGCAGCTCGGGCTCGCGGCCGACTCGGGTGCGGAGAGTCTCCGCCAGCTCCAGGACCTCTTGCACCGGCATCTCTTCCGCCAAGGTGACGGCCACGATGGCCGAGCGACCCGGGTCTGCGATCAGCTCCGCCACCTCGGCCGACATGCGATGGATCGGCCCCGAGCGAACCGCTTCGGAGACCAGCAGCGGCGCCGCGAGCAGAGCCACGCCGTGGCCGGTCGCCGGGGCGTCGAGAATCACGGTGTCGATCGCCGGAGCGTCTTTCCCCGCCTCCCCCTTGAGCACACGCAGGGCATGGCCGAGCACCGCCATCTCTTTCAAACCCGGCGCCCCGGCCGAAAAGTGCTGGTAGATCGGGCTGTCCAGCACCCGGCGGGAGATCAGGTCGAATTTGAGCTGTTCCCGCACCAGCTCGTCGATCACCCGCTGGGGGCTCAGGTTCTGGACCCAGAGCTTGCCGCCCGCGCACAGGATCTCGCCGCCCGAAGGGGGAACGCCGAGCATCCGATGCAGGTTTTCCCGCGGATCGACCTCGGCGACCAGCGTCCTCCTCCCCGCCCCGGCGAGCGCGCTGCCGAGCAAGGCGGCAACCGAGGTTTTGCCCACGCCCCCCTTGCCGGTGACGACGATCAGCTGGCGGGTGGCAAGGGAGGTCGGCATGAGGGAGGGTTCGGGATGCGGCTTCGCCGCAGTGCGGCGCGAATCATAACTGATCCTGGGGAGGGTGACCCGGCGCCAGTGGACCACCCAGGTCGCGGATCGTTTTTCTTACGGCCTGAAGGGCCGTGTTCCCACAGCCCAGGCCAACGGCCTGGGTCGCGGCGGGCGAGGTCGGGCAGGATCACCGTCGCCGCATCCACCCAGCCCGTTGGCCTGGGCTGACGGAACGCGGCCCTTCAGGCCGCCAAAATCTCGTGAATCGGGTTATCCCCGTTTTCCACGCGCCGCCTGCCGCAGTGCGCGGACCTTCTCCATCCGCTCCTTCAAGCGAGATTCGAACCCCTCGCCCTTCGGCTGGTAGAAGCGGGTGCCTTGGAGAGCTTCCGGCAGGCAATCGAGACCTCCGACGCCTTCTTCCGTGTCGGGGGCGTAGACGTACCCTTTGCCGTAGCCTAGGCCGGCCATCAGGCGGGTGGGGGCGTTGCGGATCACGGGAGGCACCGGCTCGGCGGGGCGCTCCTCGATCGTCTTGCGGACCCGGCCGGTCGCGGCGTAGACCGCGTTGCTCTTCGGCGCGAGCGCGAGATAGAGGCACGCTTGGGAGAGCGCCAGCTCGCCGTCCGGGCTGCCGAGACGATGATAGGCATCGGCCGCGGCGAGCGTCTGGATGAGGGCGTTCGGATCGGCGAGGCCCACGTCTTCGCTCGCGAAGCGGATCATCCGCCGCGCGAGGTAGAGCGGTTCCTCCCCCGCCGCGAGCATGCGGCCGAGCCAATAGAGCGCGGCGTCCGGGTCGCTCTCGCGCAGCGACTTGTGGAGCGCCGAGATCAGGTTGAAGTGCTCTTCGCCCGACTTGTCGTAGAGCAGGACCTTCTTCTGCGCGACGCGGCGGATCGATTCCACCGTGAGCGCGGGGAGGCCTTCTTCAACCGCGTCCGTGGCGGCCAGCTCCAAGAGGTTCAGCGCCTTCCGCGCATCGCCCGAAGCGAGCTGGGCGAGCGAGTCGAGCGCTTCGTCGTCGGCGCCGACCCTCAAGGCGCCCAATCCCCGCTCCGGATCTTCGAGCGCGCGACGCAATAGGCCTGCGAGCGCCTCCACTCCGATCGCTTCGAGTACCACCACCCGCGAGCGGGAAAGGAGCGCGGCGTTGATCTCGAACGAGGGGTTCTCGGTGGTCGCCCCCACGAGCACGATGTCGCCGCGCTCGACATACGGAAGGAAGGCGTCCTGCTGGGCGCGGTTGAAGCGGTGGATCTCATCGACGAACAGAAGCGTCCGCTTGCCCGTCCGGCGGCGGTGCTCGGCCGCCTCGGCCATCACCTCTTTGACCTCTTTGATGCCGGAGGTCACCGCGGAGAACGGCACGAACCGCGCCGCGGTGGCCGCCGCGATCACCCGTGCGAGGGTGGTCTTGCCGCAGCCGGGCGGCCCCCAGAACACGAGCGACGGCACGCGGTCCGCCTCGATCGCCCGGCGGAGGAAACCGTCCTTCCCCACCACCGCCTCCTGCCCCACGATCTCGTCGAGGGTGCGGGGGCGCATCCGCTCGGGCAGAGGCGATCCCGGACCGGGCTCCGGCACACCTGCCGTTTTCGGAGGCTCCTGATCGTCGAAGAGGGTGGCCATGGCGTTCGAGAGTCTACCTTCCCTTACACCACCACCTGTTGGAAACTCCAGTACTATTAGTCAACACCCGCTCTTCCGGTATACTCACAAAACGACTATGCCGACCAGCATCCACATCCCAAAGCCCTTGCTCGATCTGATCGACGACCGCTCTCGCTCGCTCCGCATCAGCCGCAACCGCCTGATCGTCAGAGCGCTCGAGCGAGAGATCCAATCCATGGAATGGTCTCCGGGGTTCTTCGATCGGCTCGGAGCGGTAGATCCTGAGACCGCCGCAGCGGTAGACGATCTTTTGACCGCCGTCCGCGCTCGCCGGAGCTCGAAGCGTCCAAGGTTGCTTTGAGTTACATCCTGGACACCAACGCAGTCTCTGCTTTGATGAAGGGAGATGCGAAGGTCATCGCCCGGCTTCGCGAGGTCGGCAAAGCGGACGTCGCGGTGCCTCAACCCGTTCTCGCCGAGATTGCCTACGGTATCGAGCGACTACCGCGTTCAAAGCGTCGAGACCATTTGCGCGAACGATTCGAGCTGATTCGCGCGGAGTTCGCACGGGCCGCCTGGACCGATTCCGTCAGCGAGCACTTCGGCGCAATCAAGGCGGCTCTCGAACGGCGTGGTCGTCGAATCGAAGACTTTGACGCCGCGATTGCCGCACATGCTCTTAGCTCGCAGGCGATCCTTGTGACCGCCAATCTCGACGACATGACTCGGGTACCGGACCTCAAAGTCGAAGATTGGTCTCGTTGAGACCGCCTCTCGCCACCTGTCCCAAAGGCCTCCGGCTCAGCCGAGCCGAGCCACGTCCACCCGCGCGTCGTTGAAACAGGCGCCGGCCCCCAGATCGGTGAGGTCGTCCGGCGCGAGCGCGTTCGCGGTGCGGCCGTTCGCCGTATGCCGTGCCCAGAGGCCTTTGGCGAGCGAGGCGACTCCGGGGCGGACTTCGTTCGTGACGCGCAGGAGGCAGTGGACTTCCCCCAGCTCGTTCCAGACCCGCACCGCGGCTCCGTGCTCCAAACCGCGGACGGCGGCGTCGTCCGGGTGCAGATCGACCGCGGCCGGCTCTTTTACCAATTGACCGAGGCTGGAGCTGATCGTCTTGCTCGTTCCGGGCGAGACCAGGGTGAGCGGAAAACCGGGGTTCGAGGGATTGTCGAGGAACCCGTAGAGCCCCCCCGGGGCTTCGCGGTCGAGATCCTCGGGACAAAGGTGGATCTTCCGGTCGGGGGTGCGCGGCAACTCGTCCACCATCTGGATCGGCCCGTGCCCGAACGGCGGGAACACGATCCCGTCGCGGTCGAGCGTCTCTGCCGCCCCGTTCGCCGCACCGAGCAGCTTGGCCCGCACGTCTTCCGGTTTCACCGTGTCACCCGGACGCGCCAGCCCGAGCCGCTCGATCAACTCTCCGAACACCTCGTAGTTCGGGCGCGACTCGCCCACCCGGTCGGCGACTGCCGGAGCGTCTTGGAGCAGCATGGCGCCGTAACCGCGGGTCAGCTCCGCATGCTCGAAGAAACTCGTCGCGGGGAGAGCGATGTCCGCCCAAAGCGCCGAGTCGGTGAGGAACGGGTCGAACACCACGGTGAACAGATCCTCGCGGGCGAAGCCGCGCAGGACCTTCTCCTGGTTCGGGAGCGTCATCGCCGGATTGCAGTTGTAGATGAACAGCAGCTCGACCGGCGGCTCGGCTTCGAGCAGCGCCTCGCCAATCTTGTTCATGTTGATCAGCCGAGTCGCGGACTCGGGCTCGGCGATCGTGCCCGCGCTGTCGATCTCATTGCTCCAGATCCCCGAATTGCTTTGGAGGTATCCGCCGCCTCGGACGCCGAACTTTCCCCCCACGGCGGGCAACGCCATCACCGCCGCGGTGGCCGAGCCGCCGTTGCGGTTCCGCTCGCTTCCCCAGCCGACACGGATGACCGCGGGGTTGATCTCGGCGTACCAAGAGGCCAAGCGTTCGATGTCCGCGGCCGGCACGCCGGACACTTCCGCCGCGCGCTCGAACGTCCAGGCGTCGGCGCGGCGCTCCAGCTCCTCCCAGCCGTCGGCGGAGGAACGGAGGAAATCGAGATCGGCCGCCCCGGTGCGGAACAGGTGGCGATGGATCGAGAGCGCCACGGCGAGGTCGGTACCCGGCCGGACCGGAAGATAGAGATCGGCCTGCTTGGCGAGCGGCGTCCGGCGCGGGTCGATCACCACCAGCTTCGCCCCGGCCGCGCGGGCGTCGCGAATCGGCGGCACGAGGTGGATGCCGGACGCCGAAGGGTTCACCCCCCAGACGACGATCAGCCGCGAATGGCGAAAATCCTGCGGAGCGACCCCCGCCATCCGCCCGTAGAGCCCGGTCGCCACCCGCCGGGTGGGGGCAGCGCAGACCGTGCGGGCCAGACGCGAAGCGCCGATCCGGCGGAAAAAGCGCGCATCGACCGAGTCATGCGTGAGCAGGCCGTTCGAGCCGCCGTAACAAAGCGGCAGGACCGCCTCGGGAACTCCTTTGACGCGCAGCGCCTCGACCCGATCGACGATCTCGCCGAGCGCCTGATCCCAGGAGATCCGCTCGAACCGGCCCTCGCCCTTGGCGCCGACGCGCCGCAGCGGGTGGGTCATCCGATCGGGGCCGTAGACCGCCTCGGGGTATCGCCGCACCTTGGCGCAGATGTAGCCCGCGGTGAAAGGGTTCCGATGGCTGCCGTCGAGCTTGGTCACCCGGCCGTCTTCCACCCGCGCCTCCAGGCTACAGGCGTCGGGGCAGTCGAACGGGCAGGCGGTCTCCAGGGTCAAAACCGCGGGGTTCGTCGGCGTGGCGGAAACCGGTTCGGTCATGGCGTCCCTCTCGTCCTTCTAGATGCTGCGAATCACGGAGCCTTCTACGCCGTCGCCGTCACTCCCGCCTCGATCGCGGCGACCACCGCGTCGGCAAACTGAGTGGTCGAAGCTTCGCCGCCGAGATCGCGAGTACGGATTCTCTGGCGCACGATCACGTCGCGCAGCGCCGCGCGGACGCGGGCGGCGGCCTCGTCTTTCTCCAGGTGCCAGAGCATCAGAATCGCGGAGCGGATCATCGCCAACGGGTTCGCGAGGTCTTTCCCCGCGATGTCCGGCGCGCTGCCGTGGACCGCCTCGAACACCCCCACCGTGAGGCCGAGGTTGGCGCCCGGCACGACGCCGAGGCCCCCGACCAGACCGGCGCAGAGGTCGGAGACGATGTCGCCGTACAGGTTCGGCAGCAGCAGGACGTCCTGGTCCTCCGGGCGCATCACCAGCTGCATGCACATGTTGTCGACGATCTTGTCGTTCGCTTCGATCTCCGGATACTCGGTCGCCACCTTGCGGAAACAGGAAAGGAACAGGCCGTCCGAGAGCTTCATGATGTTCGCCTTGTGCACCGCGGTAATCCGCTTGCGGCCGTGGCGCTTGGCGTACTCGAACGCGAACCTCGCGATCCGGGTCGAGGCGACCTCGGTGATGATCTTCAGGCTCTCGACGACGCCCGGCACGACGACGTGCTCG
>DATMZU010000519.1:0-4279 GCA_035607435.1 Thermoanaerobaculia bacterium
CACCATCAACACGCCCGCGAGCATCTGACGGTCGAGATGGGGCTCTACACGCTCCACATGCTGCTCGATGGTTACGGCGTCGATTCCCGGATCACGGCGGACGTGGACGGCCGGGAGATCTGGATGGTCTTCGACGCGAACCCGGACGGCGGCGAGTTCGACATCGCGACCGGTACCTACGCCAGCTGGCGAAAGAACCGCCAGCCCAACGCCGGCTCGGCCAACGTCGGCACCGACCTGAACCGCAATTGGAGTTACGGCTGGGGCTGCTGCGGCGGCAGCAGCGGCACGACGAGCAGCACGACCTATCGAGGTCCGGCCCCCTTTTCGGCGCCCGAGACGCAAGCGCTGCGCGACTTCGTCGACAGCCGCGTGGTCGGCGGGGTGCAGCAGATCAAGACCAACATCGACTTCCACACCTTCGACGAGCTGGTGCTCTGGCCCTACAGCTACACCTTGACCGACGTTCCGGCGGACATGACCCAAGACGATCACGACGCCTTGGCGGCCTTGGGCCAGGCGATGGCCGCCACCAACGGCTATACCCCCAAGCAGGCGAGCGACCTTTATATTTTCGACGGCAGCATCAACGACTGGCTGTACGGCGTTCACCGGATCTTTTCCTACACCTTCGAGATGTACCCCATCTCGACCGATCAGGCGGGCTTCTATCCGCCGGACGAGGTGATCCCGACCGAGACCGCCCGGAACAAAGAGGCGACCCTCTACCTGATCGAGCAGTCCGGCTGCCGGTATGCGGTGATCGGCAAGCAGGCCCAATACTGTGACACGCCGCCCGGAGCGCCGGGCGCCCTTTCGGCGACGGCGGGCAACGCGCAGATCAGCCTCGTCTGGACCGCCGCGAGCGGCGCCACCGCCTATCGTGTCCACCGCGCCACGACCCTCGGCGGGCCGTACACGACGATCCGGAGCAATCTCATCGGCATGAGCTACACCGACACCGGTTTGGTCAACGGAACGACCTACTACTACGTAACGACCGCGACCAACGGAGCCGGCGAGGGACCCAATTCGAACGAGGCGTCGGCAACGCCCGCGATTCCGCCGACCGTAGTGACCTTCACCTCCGTCGCCGCTCAGGACGGCTACCTGCTCGAGTCCGGCGAGACCACCAACGTCGGCGGCTCGATCAACGCCACCGCCAGCACCACCAGCGCCCTGCGGTTGGGCGACGACAACAAAGACAAGCAGTACAAATCGATCGTCTCGTTCGACACCTCGGCGATCCCCGACGGCGCGACGATCCTCTCGGCCACCGTGCGCCTGCTGCGCGGCTCGCTCACCGGCACCAGCCCGTTTTCCACCCACGGCACGGCTTGGGTGGACGTCTCCAACGGCGGCTTCTCGGGATTGACCTCCTTACAAACCGGTGACTTCCAGGCCGCGGCGACGGCGGTCCAGGCCGCGAGCCTCAGCAACGCCGCGTCCGACGGAACCTGGTCCACCGGCAACTTGAACGCAGCGGGGCTCGCGGCGGTCACGAAGTTCGGGACCACCCAGCTGCGCGTCTATTTCAACCTCGATGACAACGACGACACGGGCAACGACTACCTCGGGTATTACTCGGGCGACAACTCGACCTCCGCGAACCGGCCGCAGCTCGTGGTGACCTATCAGTAAAGGCTCGCCGGTTGTGGTAAGGAAAGTTATCGGGCAAATTGTCCTCCTCTCTAGAGAGGAGGACCGGGCATTCTGTCCTCCTCTCTAGAGTCGATGTACATCGCGTTTCCAAGCTTCTACTCTCCGGCCGTCAATCCAGGCCTTTTGGCAAAGGAGAGTGAATCTTGAAAACGAAGCTCGGCTACGCTTTGCTTTTCGTCTGTCTGCTCGGCGGCTCGACCGCCCCTCTGCTCGCCCGCGGCTTCTCGGGAAATTGCTCCGGGACCTATCTGATGGACGAAGCGGGCGGCGCCACGTCGCTCTGGACGTTCGAGGCCGACGGAACCTTTTTCGCCACCAGCTCGCTCCAAGCGCTGCTCCATTTTTCCGATCAGCAGGGGAGTTGGGAAAAAGACGGTGGCCACGGCCTCAAGGGCGCCGTCCTCGCCCTCGTGTTCGATGACGATAACGACTTGCTGAACGTCAGCCGCGTGGACGTTGCCCTTCATACGGTGGGGGAGGGTTGCGACCACATCGCCGGCTCGCTCGAAGTGCGCGAGTTCACCGGCGGCGAAGATCCGCTCGATCCGACCACCGACACCGGAGATCCGATTGCCACCGACACCGTCACCGGCCGACGGGTGAAGGCGCACGGGTAGGGATTGGCAACGACGCCTGGTGTCGCCTGTTTTCCGTAGGGGCGGAGCTTGCCTCCGCCCGAGACCCGCGAAAACTTCGGGCGGAGGCAAGCTCCGCCCCTACGCCGCTTCGACAATGTTGAATCCAAGGGGCCGGCATTCACCGGTGGGAAACTAAAGGAGAAGTAGATGAAGGGTAAAGGTTTCAGATTTTCAGTTCTGATCGCGCTGTTCGCCTTGTCCGCCTCGGCGGCGTGGGCGGGCAACGCGAAGGTCCAGGTGTGCCACATCCCGCCCGGAAATCCGAGCAACTTCCACACCATCACCATCAGCGAGAGCGCCTTGTCGGCCCACTTGGGGCACGGCGATCTCGCGGGAGCGTGCTTCGCTAATTGCGACACGCTCTGTAGCGACGGTAACGCCTGTACCATCGACGCCTGCGACGCCTCGGAGAATTGCATTTCGACTCATCCGCCGGTCAACTGCAACGACAGCAACCTCTGCACGACCGACAGCTGCAATCCGGCGACCGGCT
Organism: Thermoanaerobaculia bacterium; assembly: GCA_035607435.1. Lineage (GTDB taxonomy): Bacteria > Acidobacteriota > Thermoanaerobaculia > Multivoradales > UBA5704 > DASYKS01. The sequence continues at coordinate 2,794 of DATMZU010000519.1, forward strand.
GCGCGAACACGCCGAAGATCTGCACGGACGGCGACAACTGCACGGTCAACGCCTGCGATCCGGTGACCGGGAGCTGCGTCGCCCCGCCGGTCGTGTGCCCCGCCGGCCAGACCTGCGATCCTGCAAACGGCAACTGCAGGATCAACATCGACGAGTGCCTGTCCGAACCTTGCCTGAACAATGGCGAATGCGTCGACGGAGACAACCGGTACACCTGCCAGTGCCTCCCCGGATTTACCGGCGACAACTGCGAGAACGAAATCGACGAGTGCGAATCCAATCCTTGCTCCAACGGCCAATGCATCGACCAGGTGAACGGATACCAGTGCGCCTGCTCCTCGGGATTTACCGGCGTCAACTGCGATATCAACATCGACGAGTGCGCGTCCAGCCCTTGCATCAACGGCTCCTGCATCGACCGGGTGAACGGATACCAGTGCAACTGCCAACCGGGATGGACCGGCGACATCTGCGAGCACGAAATCGAAGAGTGCGCGTCCGACCCTTGCGTCAACGGCGGCATCTGCATCGACCAGGTGAACCAATACCAGTGCGCCTGCCAACCGGGATTTACCGGCGTCAACTGCGAGAGCGGCATTAACTACTACTAAGAGTCGGACCCATGCTACCGCTCGCCCCGCCGCCGAAGGACTTCCTCCGGCGGCGCGGGTTTGGAAAGGAAAACTCATGCACGCTCGAACCCGGCTCCCTGTAGCCCTCGCGGTACTTTGGCTGGCGCTGCCGGCCGGTGCCGTCCGTCTCACCGCCGAGGAACCTCCGCCCTGGCAGCTGCACGGCCCGCGGGAGGTGCGGTGTGAAAAAGAGGACCCGGGTGCGCAACAGAGCTTCTGGGAAGCCGGGGACTGGGGCGTCGTCCCTCGCCACCGGGAGCGCCTGGTGGAGTATTGCGCGGAGGCCGGGGGCTCCGACTCGCCCTCTTCACCCTCCCTGCGCTGCACGCCCGACCTGCGCTACTGCCAGGCCCGCCACGTCCGCATCGAAATCCCGGCGGGGGGCGCGCAAGCCGCGGCCATATCGACGGCCTGCACCCTCAAAGACAACTTCCCGCGCAGCGGACCGTTCCTGGCGGGCATCTCGGACTGGGCGCCGGAGCTGCCCGGTCTTACGGGATCTTCGGCGGGCGCCTCGGCGGACTCGGCGGAGCCCCGGCCTTGCGACGTGGTGGTCCACGAGCGCACGCTGCTGATCAAGCCGGACAGCCGGGCCAACATCTACCACGGCCTCTGCGATCACCTGAACCTCTTCCTGTCGGCCTGGATCGCCGGCTGGCAGGACGCCGCGGATCTGCAGATCGTCAACTGGGAACCACAGGTTCACGGCGAGCGCGTGTCGTCGGGCTGGTACGAGCTCTACGACGCCTTCACCACCCGGCCGGTGCGCCCGCTCGGCGTCTGGGCGGGCAAGAGCGTCTGCTTCGACGACGCCGTGTTCGCGGTCAACCCGCGCGCCGTCGGGACCTTCTACT
>DATMZU010000530.1:0-8847 GCA_035607435.1 Thermoanaerobaculia bacterium
ACCAGCCGTCGGAGACGATGTGGTGCGTGGCGTAAATCAGCGCGTGCTCGGTCGATCCGAGCCGGATCAGCCAGGAGCGCAGCAGCGGCGCCGCCCCGAGGTCGAAAGGAATGGCGAGCTGCGCGCGCGACAGGCGCCGCAGCTCGGTTTCCTGAAGCTCTTCGCCCAACCTCGCGAGGTCGATCTCCCGCGTCGCGAGAGAGAGCCCCGGCTCGACGATCTGCATCGGCTCGCCGCCGACCTCCGCGAAGCGGGTGGAGAGCGTGTCGTGGCGCCGGCCGATTTCCCGCACCGCCGCCAGCAGCAGGGCTCGATCGAGCGGCCCGGAAAGGCGCACCGCGCCGCCCAAGTTGTAAAAAGGGTTGCCTGGCGTCAACCGGTCGAGCAGCCAAAGCCGCGCCTGAGCGAACGAAAGCGGAGCCGTCGCCCGCCGAACCCTCTCGGCCACCACCCTCTCAACACGCGCCGCCTCAACCACCACGCCCTGGCCCAAGTCCTTGCTGTCCTTGCCGTCCCTTAGGTCCTTTTCGCCCAGGTGTTCGCCCAGGACCTCCCCCGCCTCCTCCCCGTCGATCACCGCCGCCATCGCCCCCAGCGTCGGAGCCTCGAACACCCGCCGCAGCAACAGATCCACGCCCATCGTTTCGCGCACCCGCGAGATCAGGCGCATGGCGAGCAGCGAGTGGCCGCCCAAGGCGAAGAAGTGGGATTCGATCCCCACCCGGGCCACTCCCAGCAGATCCTGCCAGAGGCCGGCGAGCCGCTGCTCGGTCGGCGTCCGCGGCGGCAACAGCGCCTCCGCTCCCGCCTCGGCCAGCTCGGGCGACGGCAGCGCCCGCCGATCGACCTTGCCGTTCGGGGTGAGCGGCAGCCGGTCGAGGCGGGTGAAGGTGGACGGCACGTACGCTTCGGGCAGGTGCCCGCGCAGGTGCGCGCCGAGCGTCTCGCGAAACGCCGCGCCCTCCCCGAGCCCCGCCCCGGGGCGCTCGACCACATAGGCCGCGATCCGCCGGTCCTCCCCTTCGCCGAAGACGCTCGCCGCCGCCGCCGCCACGCCGGGAATCGCCGCCAGGGCGTTCTCGATCTCCCCCAGCTCGATCCGGTGGCCGCGGACCTTCACCTGATGATCGGTGCGGCCCAGGCATTCGAGCCGCCCGTCGGGCAGGAAGCGCGCGAGGTCGCCGGTTCGATAGCGCCGCGCGCCCGGAATTCCGGAGAACGCGTCCGGCACGAAGCGCTCGGCCGTGAGGGCGGGGCGCGTCGAGTAGCCGCGCGCCACTCCCAGGCCGGCGATCGACAGCTCCCCCGGCACGCCCCAGGGCAACAGCTCGTCCGCGGCGTCCAGGACGTAGACTTGAGTCCCCGGCACCGGCCGGCCGATCGAGATCGGTCCCGTCCCCACCAGGTCGAGCGCCGACCAGACCGCCGTCTCGGTCGGCCCATACATGTTCCAGAGCGAGGCGACCCGGCCGCGCAGCTCCGACGCGAGCGCCGGAGGGAGCGCCTCGCCGCCGACCAGCGCCTTCAAGCCCGGCACGCCCGTCCAGCCCGAGGCGAGCAGCACCCGCCAGCCCGACGGCGTCGCCTGAAGGATCGTGGCGTCGCTGGCCGCCAGGAGATCCGCCAGCAGCCGGCCGTCCGCCACCTGTTCGCGGCGCGCGATCACGGTCCGCGCGCCGACCAGCAGCGGCGCGAACAGCTCCAGGCCCGCGATGTCGAACGACAGCGAGGTGACCGCCAGGAACACGTCGGCGGCGTCGATCCCCGGCCGTTCGATCATCGCCGAGAGAAAGCTCGCGAGCGCGCCATGCGACACCTCGACCCCTTTGGGACGACCTGTCGAGCCGGAGGTATAGATCGTATAGGCCAGGCCCTCCGGCAGAATGCGCCCGGGAAGATCCGCGTCGGAAGATGCCGCGATCTCATCCTCCAACTCCCCGACCACGTCGCCGCCGGCCGTCAGCTCGACGACCGCGCCGACCGCCACCCCGGCCGCCGCGAGCGTCGCGGCCGGATCGGTCCCTTCGACGATCAGCGCGGCGAGCCCCGCGTCCGCCGCCATGTACGCCAGGCGCTCCGCCGGATAGCCCAAATCGAGCGGCACGTAGGAGGCTCCGGCCGCGAGCACGCCGAGCACCGACACCGGCAGCGCCGCCGAGCGTTCCACCGCGATGCCCACCTTCGCCTCGGCGCCGATCCCGAGCCCGTTCAAGTGCCGGGCGAGCCGTCGGACCCGCGCCCCGAGGGTCGCGTAATCCAGGGTCTCTTCCGCCGTCACGACCGCCACGGCGGACGGCGTCGCCGTCGCCTGCGCCGCGAACCGCGCGGGCACGGTCTCCCCCGGCGCCGAAGCGACCGGTCCGGCGCCGCTGCGCACCAGCGAAGCGCGCTCGGACTCCGCGAGCAGCGGCAGCTCCGACAGGCGCGTCTCCGGGTGCTGCGCCGCGCCCGCGAGCAGGTTACCGAAGTGCCGGGCCAGACGTTCGATCGTCGCCGCCTCGAACAGGTCGGTCGCGAATTCCCAGCCGATCTCCACTCGCTCGGCCGACTCGAACAGATAGACCTGCAAGTCGAACGGCGCCGCGCCGGAACGCAACGCCAGCTGACCGCCGAGCTTCTCGAACGCGCCGTCGAGATCCCCCTGCGGCATCAGGTTGAACATCAATTGGAACAGCGGATTCCGCGACAGGTCGCGGCGCGGCGCCAGCTCCTCGACCAGCCGCTCGAACGGCACGTCCTGATGCGAATAGGCGTCCAGGGCGACGCCCTTCGTCCGCTCGAAGATGTCGCCGAACGACGGATCGCCCGAGAGGTCGGCGCGCAGGATCAGGTTGTTGATGAAGAAACCGATCAGGCCTTCCTCGTCGCGCCGCGAGCGGCCGGCGATCGGCACGCCGACCACCAGGTCGCGCCGGCCGCCATAGCGGGCGACCAGAGAGTAGAACGTGCCCAGCAGGCCCATGAACGGCGAGCCGGATCGGCCGCGGGCGAGCTGCACGAGCTGCGAATAGGTCTCCGTGCCGATCCGCGAACGCAGCGTCATGCCGCGGTGGCTCGGCACTGGCGGCCGCGGCCGGTCGGCGGGCAGCTCGGTGATCGGCACTCCCGCCAGCCGCGCGCGCCAGAACGCGATCTGACGATCGATCTCGCCGCGCGCGAACCGCTCGCGCTGACGGATCGCCACGTCCGAGTAACCGATCGGCAGCGGCGGCAGCGGCGAAGGACGTCCTGCCTTGAGCTCCGGGTAGATCGAGAACAGCTCGCGCCCGAACACGCCGAGCGACCAGCCGTCCGCGGCGATGTGGTGAAAGCTGTAGATCAGCGCGTGATCGGCCGGCGCCAGGCGCAGGAGGACGAAGCGCGCGAGCGGCGCCCGCCGGAGGTCGAAAGGCCGGTGCTGCTCGACCCCCACCAGCCGCTCCCCTTCCCGGCCGGGCCGGGCGGCAGGCAGTGCCGCAAGATCGACCAGCGCGAGCGAGACCGGCACGCTCGGATGGATGGTCATCCGGGGCCGCCCCTCGCGATCGTCGAAGCTCGCCCGCAGCGTCTCGTGGCGCCGCACCACTTCGCGGAGCGCCCGGCCGAGCGCCGGCACGTCCACGCTCTGCATCAACCGCTGCGCCGAGCCAAGGGTATAAAACGCGTTGTCCGGCACCAGCCGGTCGAGCAGCCAGAGCCGCTCCTGGGCAAAAGACAACGGCCGCTCAACGCCGGGCGCGGGCGGGGGGGGCTCCATCGGACCGATCGGTCGGCTCGGTCCGATCGGTCCGATGTCCGCCACCACCGCCTGCTCATCCACCGCCCGTGCGATCGCGGCGATCGTCGGGGTGGCGAACAGCGAGCCGATCGCCAAATTCACCCCGCACTCTTCCCGGACGCGCGACAGCACGCGGGTGGCGAGCAGCGAGTGGCCGCCGAGATCGAAGAAGCTGTCGTTGACGCCCACTTCGGCGAGGCCGAACAGGTCGCCCCAGATCGCCGCGATCCGCCGCTCGCTGTCGGAGCGCGGCGGGACGTATTCGGTGGCGAGCGCCGGGCGCGCGTGAGACGCCGCGGCGGGCGCCGCCGGCACGGCGGCGGTTGCCGCCTCGGGGGCCGCTTCGAGGGCCGGCGCGGCGCGCCGCCTTCCCGTGCCCACTTCGAACGGGCTCGGACGCGCTTCGAGGAAGAAGCGCTGGCGCTCGAACGGATAGGTGGGCAGCTCGACCTTGCGCCGTTTCTCGGCGGCGAAATAGCGCCGCCAATCGATCTCGCCGCCGCGCACCCAGAGCTCGGCCACCGCGCGCGCCAGCCGCTCGGCGTCGCGGATCTCCTCTTTCGGATGGCGCAGGCTCGCGAGCACCGCCCCTGCCGGCCGCGGCTGGCGCCGCACCAGCGTCCCGAGCGAGTTGCCCGGTCCCACCTCCAGGTAGATCGCGTCGCCTTCCGCCGCCAGGGTGCTCAAGCCCTCGGCGAACCGGACGGCGCGGCGCAGGTGCGCGGCCCAATAGGCCGGATCGACCGCCGCCGCCGGTTCGATCCAACGCCCGGTGCGATTCGACACGAACCGCCGCTCCGGCGCCTTCCTCGGAACGGCCGCCACCGCGCGCTCGAATTCTTCGAGCATCGGCTCCATCGCCGCGCTGTGGAAGGCGTGCGACGTGTGCAGCAGCCGGGTTTCGAGGCCGTCCGGCAGCTCGGGGGCGCTCTCCGCCCGGAAACGCTCGATCTCCTCCGCCGGTCCCGCGACCACCACGCTCTCCGGCGCGTTGATCGCGGCGATTTCGAGCGTCGGATAGCCCGCCGCGAGCCGCGCGCTCACCCACGCCTCGCCCAGCGGCACGGCGAGCATCGCGCCTTCCGGCATCGACTGCATCAGCCGGCCGCGCAGCGCCACCAGGCGCAGGGCGTCTTCGAACGAGAACACCCCCGCCAGGTGCGCCGCGACGTACTCGCCGACGCTGTGGCCGATCATTCCGGCGGGCTCGACGCCCCAGGAGAGCCAGAGCCGCGCGAGCGCCGTCTCGACCGCGAACAGCGCGATCTGCGTCCACTCGGTGCGCCCGAGCCGTGCCTCGGCCGCGGCGCGCTCCTCGCCGGTCCGGCCGCGGACGAACAACAGGTCGCGCAGATCGCTCCCCAGCTCCGGCGCCAGGATCTCCGCGGCGCGGTCGATCTCGGCGCGGAACACCGGCTCGGCGGCATACAACTCTTCGCCCATGCCGAGGTATTGCGCGCCCTGGCCGGGAAACAGGAAGTGCACCGGCCGATCGGCCGCGAGCAAGGTGAAGCCGCCCGCCCCTTCGCGCGCCGCGGCGAAACCGGCCGCCGGGCCGACCACCACCGCCCGCCGGTGGGCAAACGCCCGGCGGCCGAGCGCGGCGGTGTAGGCCACGTCCGCGAGGTCCGCGGGCGCAAGCTCCGGCTGCGCTTCGAGGTGGGCCGCCAGGCGCCCGGTCGCCGCGTCGAGGGCGGCGGCGCTTTTCGCCGACAGGACGACGATCGGAAATTCGCGCGACGGCCCGGACGGCGGAGCCGGCGGCGCCTGTTCGAGGATCGCATGGGCGTTCGTGCCGCCCATGCCGAACGACGAGACCGCGGCGCGGCGCGACTCCCCCGCGCGGACCGGGAACGGCAGCGTCTCGCGGTTGACGAAGAACGGCCCGCTCTCCAAGTCGATCTGCGGGTTCGGCCGTTCGTAATGGACCGTCGCCGGCACCTCGCCGCTTTCCACCGCGAGCACCGCCTTGATCAGCCCGGCGATGCCGGCCGCCGCGTTCAGATGGCCGACGTTGCTCTTGACCGAACCGAGCGCGGTCGTCCCCGGGCGCCCCCGGCCGAAGGTTTCGGCAAGCGCCGCCACTTCGATCGGATCGCCGATCTGCGTCGCGGTGCCGTGCCCTTCGACGAAGCCGATCGTCTCCGGCTCGACCTCGGCGAGCAACTGCGCCGCGCGGATGGTCTTGGCCTGCCCCGCGGCGCTCGGCGCCGTATACCCCAGGCGCGCGCCGCCGTCGTTGGTCACCGCCGAACCTTTGATCACCGCGCGGATGCGGTCGCCGTCGCGGATCGCGTCGTCCAGGCGCTTCAGCACGACGACCCCGAGACCGCTGCCGAAGATCGTCCCGGCCCCCCGCTCGTCGAACGAACGGCAGCGGCCGTCGCGCGAGAAGATGGCGCCCTCGACCCACTCGTACCCCCGGTTTTGCGGAAAGACGATCGACACGCCGCCCGCCAGCGCCGCGTCGCATTCGCCGTTCAACAGGCTCTGCGCCGCGACGTGGACCGCCACCAGCGAGGTCGAGCAGGCGCTTTGGATCGCGAAGCTGGGACCCGAGAGGTCGAGCTTCCACGACACCAGCGTCGGCAGGTGGTCCTTGTCGGCGCCGAACAGGCCGCCGAGCGCGCCGAGATCGACCCCGCTCGGCATGACGTTGCGGAAGAAGTAGGTCGAAACCGACGAGCCGGCAAAGACGCCGATCGGCCGCCGGTCGCGCGCCGGATCGATCCCGGCGTCTTCGAGCGCCGCCCAACAGGCTTCGAGGAACAGCCGGTGCTGCGGATCGATCAGCTCGGCCTCGCGCGGCGCCACGTCGAAGAAGGCGGCGTCGAACCGATCGGCCTCCGCGATCTCGGCCGCCGCCTTGACCCAGCGCGGGTTGGCGACGTCCTCGGGATCGACGCCGTGGGCGATCAGCTCCTCGGGGGAGAGATCCACCACCGACGAGACGCCCGCGATCAGGTTCCGCCAGAAGGCGCGAACGTCTTCGGCCCCGGGGAAACGCCCCGAGAGCCCGACGATCGCGATCTCCAGGCCGGTTCTCGTACCTTCTTCGCTCATCGCTCGTCCCCGTCCCTCAGGCCGGATGGACCGGCCCCCTGCCTGCGTTCGAGCCGCATCCGGCGGCGGTCCTTGCCCGCTTCGATCACTTCGGCGCGCGCCTCGACCGCGGCGACGTCCGAGGTCGCCCCGCCGTCCAAAAAGCGCGCGAGCGACGCCACGTCGGGATGGCGGAACAGGTCGATCACCGCGATCTCGCGCCCGAGCTTTTCCGCCAGCCGGCCATGCGCGCGCACCAGCAGCAGCGAGTGGCCGCCGAGGGCGAAGAACTTGTCGTGGCGGCCGACCCGGTCGAGGCCCAGCACCTCGCGCCAGACCTCGGCGATCGTCCGCTCGGTGTCGGTCCGCGGCGCCACGTACTCGGCCGCGGCGGCGGACGCCGCGCGCGGCGCGGGCAGCGCCTTGCGGTCGATCTTGCCGTTGGGGTTGAGCGGCAGCCGGTCGAGCGCCAGCCAGAGCGCCGGCACCATGTATTCGGGCAGCCGCGCGCGCAGAAACTCGCCCAGCTCCTCGGCCGCGGGCGCCGGGGCGCCGGGGGCCACGACGTAATAGGCCACCAGGCGCTTGCCGGCGGCCTCGACGGTGTCGTCCGGCCGCGCGACGACGACCGCTTCGCGCACGCCCGGATGGCGCGCGAGCGCCGCCTCGATCTCTCCCGGCTCGATGCGGAAGCCGCGGATCTTCACCTGCGCGTCGGCGCGCGCGACGAACTCGACCGCGCCGTCCAGCCGGTAGCGTCCGAGGTCGCCGGTCTTGTACATCCGATCGCCCGGATCGCCCGACGCCTGCGGCGCGGGCACGAAGCGCGCCCGCGTCATCTCCGGATCGCCGAGGTAGCCGGCCGCCAGATGCGGGCTGCGCACCGCGATCTCGCCCACCTCACCGAAACCCGCCGGCCGCCCTTCGGCGTCGAGCACCAGCAACTGCACGTCCTGCATGCCGCGGCCGAGAGGAAGGATCTCGCGCTGGGTGGGAGCGGCGGGCGAGGTGGGGTCCGCCTCCTCGCTCCTTCGGGCGCCTTCGGCAGCGGCCAGTCGCTGCGGGGCGGACCCCATCTCGCCCTTAGAGGGCGTCCGCTCGACCACGTGATACGCCACCGCGCGCTGGGTCTCGGTCGAGCCGTAGAGATTGATGCAGGTGAGGTTCGGCGCGATCCGTTCGAGCCGCGAGACGTCGAGCCGGGTGAGCGCGTCGCCCACCAGCAGGGCGCGGCGAAGCGACGGGATCGCGACCGGCGCTCCGCGCGAGGCGGACAGCTCCGCCGATTCGGCGATCAGCTGGCCCATCGCCGGGGTGAGGTGGGCGACCGAAACGCCGCGCTCGGCCATCCAGGCGGCGAGCCGGCCGGGGGTCGCGATGTCGCTCGGGTCGGGCACGGCGATCGAGGCGCCCAAGCTGAGCGGCGTGAACAGGTCGCGCTGCAACGGATCGTGCGCGAGGCCGGACAGCAGGCTGAACACGTCGTCCTGCCCAAGCGCCAATTCCTCGCACTGCCACGGAAGAAAGTGCGACAACGGCCCGTGCCGGCCGACGATCCCTTTCGGCGCCCCGGTCGAGCCCGAGGTGAACGCCACCAGCGCCGGATCGTCGGGGCCGATTTCGATCGGCTCGACCGGCTCGACCGGCTCTCCCGCCCCGGCGGACCCCGGAGCTAAGGCGGCCAGCACGGCCGCGGCGCCGCCCGCGGGCAGATCGATCCGGATCGCCTCGGCCCGCGCGAGCCATTCCTCGACTTCCGCCGGCAGCGGCCCCGCGGCTTCTAGGCGAACGAACGCCCGCGGTTCGGCGAGATCGAGCATGGCGACGATCCGCTCCGCCGGATAGGCCGGATCGAGCATCGCGAACGCTCCCCCCGCTTCGAGCGCGCCGAGCACCGCGGCGGGCAACGGAGCGCTCCGATGCGCCCAGATCGCGACCCGCTCGCCGCGCGCCAAACCTCTCGCCCCCACGTCCGGGTGCCGCAGCCGCGCCGCGATCCGCGTCGACGCCTCTGTCAGTTTGCCGTAGCTCTAGGAACCCACGCGATC
>DATMZU010000545.1:0-3793 GCA_035607435.1 Thermoanaerobaculia bacterium
ATGCCGAACCAGAGCTGCTCGTCCGGCGTGGGCAGGACGTTCATCGGCTGCGTGCCGCGTGCCGCCCGGCCGCGTCGAGGCTGATCGATCAGATAGACCGGAAAGCGACGACGGAGGAAGATGTTCTGGAATCCCTCCCGCCCATCGGGCGTCGTTTCCCAGGTCTTCGCCGACTGCCCGTGGCCATGCCAGAACACGAGAGGAAGCTTTCTGGCCTCTATCGGGATCTGGTAGGACACATACGCGTGGTCACCGTGCAAGGTCTGTCCCGCGGGATCGGCTCCGGCGGGGCTGTACGCACCCTGTTTGATCGGGTCGAACGTTCCCGGAGCGGTGACGACCGTTCCGCCGACCGCGAAGCTGCCTTGCTGCTGGATGACCAGCGGCTTGGAGGGATGGTTTCCGCTTGCCGTTGCGCAGGCGGAGGTGAGGAGCGCGGCTGCGATCAACCCGAGATACTTTCGACACGACGTAGCCATGGCCTCTCCGGTCAAGGGAATTTACGCCGCCGGTGCGGCGGCCTCTCGATCGAGATCGAGGGACGTCGAGAGCTCCCGGTGCGCTTCGATCTGCGCCCTGAGATCGGCGATCTTCTGCTCGGCCGTGGCGATGGCGTCGGCCCCGGCGATGAAGCGGCGCGGCGGCGGCTCCTCGCTCGCGATCTTGACCAGCGCTCGCGCGAGCTTCGCCGGGTCGCCGCTCTGTTGACCGTTCTGGGCCTTCCACCACTCCTTCTGCGCCGCGGTGCGCTCCGCGTAGTCCTGGACGGACGAATCGGCGTAGGCCGTGGACTCCTCGGTGAGCAGCTCCGTGCGGAAGAACCCCGGATTGACGAGAGTGGTGGAAATGCCGAACGGTGCAACCTCGGCGTGCAGCGCCTCCATCCACCCCTCCAGGCCGAACTTCGACGCGGCGTAGGCGGAACAGAACTCGAAGCCGGCGAGGCCCGCGCTCGACGAGATGGAGATGACGTGCCCCGAGCGCTGCTTGCGCATCACCGGCAGGACCGCGCGAGTGACGTTCATCGGCCCGAGGAGGCTCGTCGCCAGCTGTCGCTCGACCTGCTCGGGCGTCAGCTCCTCGAAATAGCCGGCGTAGAAATTGGCCGCGTTGTTCACCAGCACGTCGATCCGGCCGAACCGGTCGATGGCGGCCTGCACCGCCGCCTCGGCATCGGCGAGGCTCGTGACGTCCAGCTTGACGACCAGCAGGCCGTCCGATGTACCGAGAGCCTTGGCGACGGCGTCGGGGTTCCGGCCGGTCGCCACCACCGCGTGGCCAGCGGCCAAGACGGCTTGGGTGAAATCGACCCCCATGCCGCGGCCGGCTCCGGTGATCAACCAAATCTTCTGGTCAGCCATGTTGTCTCCTTGCCTCAAGCGCCGCCCCGGTCACCGATCGATCATCTTTTGTGCGCCTTCGGAGTAGCGCGCCCCGTGCGCCGTGATCTCGGCGGCGGCGCTTTCGATCTCGCGAAGATCGTCCTCGTTGAGCTCGACTTCGGCGGCGCCGAGGTTCTCCTTCAGGCGATGCAGCTTGGTGGTGCCGGGGATCGGCACGATCCAGGGCTTCTGGGCGAGGATCCACGCGATGGCGATCTGGGCGGGCGTCACCTGTTTCTTGCCAGCGATGGTGCCCAACAGATCGACGAAGGCCTGATTCGCCTTCCGGTTCTCCGGCGCGAAGCGGGGGACGGTGTTGCGGAAGTCGGTGCTGTCGAACGAGGTGCTCTCGTCGATCTTGCCGGTGAGGAATCCTTTGCCCAGAGGACTGAACGGAACGAAGCCGATGCCCAGCTCTTCGAGCGTCGGGAGGATCTCCGCTTCCGGTTCCCTCCACCAGAGCGAATACTCGCTTTGAAGAGCGGTGACCGGTTGCACCGCGTGCGCCCGCCGGATCGTCTTGACGCCCGCCTCCGAAAGGCCGAAGTGCCGGACCTTCCCCTCCTGGATCAGCTCTTTGACCGCCCCCGCCACGTCTTCGATCGGCACGTTCGGATCGACGCGGTGCTGATAGAACAGGTCGATGACCTCGATGTTGAGCCGCTGAAGCGAGGCTTCCGCGACCTCCTTGATGTGCTCGGGCCGGCTGTTCAGGCCGGCCTGCTTGCCGTCGGCGTCGAATTGGAATCCGAATTTGGTGGCGATTGCCACCTGGTCGCGGACGGGCGCGAGCGCCTTGCCCACCAGCTTCTCGTTGGTGAACGGACCGTAGACCTCGGCGGTGTCGAAAAAGGTGACGCCGAGATCGACGGCCGAGCGGATGACCGGAATCATCTCCGCTTCGTCGTGGGCCGGCCCGTAGCCGAAGCTCATGCCCATGCAACCGAATCCGATCGCCGAGACTTCGAGACCGCTGCTTCCCAGTTTGCGTTTCTGCATGGTCTTTTCTCCGGTCTTGGCGCCGGTTATTCGGATTTGAGGGAAGCCATGTCGATCGAGAAGCGGTATTTCACGTCGGACCGGAGCATTCGCTCGAACGCCTCGTTGACCTTCTGGATCGGAATGACCTCGACGTCGGCGGTGATGCCGTGGGCGCCGCAAAAGTCGAGCATCTCCTGGGTCTCGGCGATGCCGCCGATCAGCGAGCCGGAGAGTTGGTGGCGGCCGAAGATCAGGGCGAAGGCGGAGACGGCGAGAGGCTTCTCCGGCGCGCCGACGAGGGTCAGATTGCCGTCGAGGCCGAGCAGGCTCAAATACGCGTTGACGTCGTGATCGGCCGACACGGTATCGAGGATGAAGTCGAAGCTGCCCGCGTGCTTTTCCATCTCGTTGGCGTTCTTCGAGACGACGATCTCATCGGCGCCGAGGCGCAGCGCATCGTCCTTTTTATCGGGGGACGTGGTGAAGACGACGACGTGGGCGCCGAACGCGTGGGCGAGCTTCACCCCCATGTGCCCCAGACCGCCGAGCCCGACCACGCCGACTTTCTTGCCCGCCGTGACGCCCGCGCGGCGCAGGGGGGAGTAGGTGGTGATGCCGGCACAGAGAAGCGGCGCCGCTCCGGCGAGATCGAGGTTGGCGGGAACGCGCAGGACGAAGCGTTCGTTGACCACGATGCTGTCGGAATAGCCGCCGTACGTGACGCCGCCGAGGTGCGGGTCCGGCGAGTTGTAGGTGAAGGTGCCCGCCGCGCAGAACTGCTCGAGGTGGGCCCGGCACTGGGGGCAGGTGCCGTCCGAATCGACGATGCAGCCGACCCCGGCGATATCGCCGGGGTTGAACCCGGTCACGGCCGAGCCGATCTGGGTGACGCGGCCGATGATCTCGTGGCCGGGGACGAGCGGATAGACCGTCGGACTGGCGCCGCTCCATTCGTTCCTCGCCTGGTGGAGGTCGGAGTGGCAGATGCCGCAAAAGAGGATCTCGATCCGGACGTCGTGCTCGCCGGGATCGCGCCGCGCGATCGTCGTGGGAGCGAGCGGCGAGGTCGAACCGGCGGCGGAGTAGGCCTTGGCGTTGTACATGGAAGCTCCTGAGGTCGAGGGGGCGAGACCGTCGATGCGCCCCCTCTGGTGTGGCCCCATGGTAGGGACTCGAAAGCGCGGGGCGATAGGACGATCCTTGAAAATGATTGGACGATCCTGCAAAATTGTTTGCAAAGAATTCAGAGGTCGTCCAGAGGAGGACTGTAGCCTAGCAGCCCGTGGTGGAAAGACTCGATTGCCGGAGCTTCAGGTCCATTGAGCGTATAGCGGTCGGTCGGATAGTTGCGGCAGGATCAAGACTCGCAAGTGGTCGAAGGTGGTCCAGAGGTCGGCGATGCGCTCGCCAAGCTGAGGCAGAGGCTCGAA
>DATMZU010000550.1:0-2506 GCA_035607435.1 Thermoanaerobaculia bacterium
ACCGGGCGCCAGCCCGGACCGCGGCGAAAGGTGTCGAGCGTCAAGGCCGCGCGCCAGCGCGCCCGCAGGGCTTGGCCTTGCGCTCGACACCGCGTCGCGGACACTCGGTTCAGGAAGGGCCGACAGAGGGAGGGAGGGGGAAACCGCGGCCCCGGCCGCGACCTCACCCGCCGGAGGCGGGCGCAAGCCGTGGGCCTTCGAGAATGGAGGAAGGCCTGGCTCAGTGCCGGGGCCCGGGCCGAGTCGGGCGGATGCGCGCTAGAGAATTCCTGCGACGCTCAAGTTACCTTGAAGACACCTAATTCATGAGAGTTACGGCTAATAGTTGCTCGACAGTACCGTTTTGCTCTATCCTGGAAGCATTGACGCTGGAGGAATTCTCATGAGATGGAGGAGTGCCCCCCATCCGAGAGACTGGATCAGCCGCACAGCGAGCTTCGGGTGCGGCGTGGCGCTTTTGTTGGCCGCCGCGTTGGTCGTGGGGTACATCCTCAAGGAGTTTTGGATGTAGAGGCGCGCTGACGGCGCTCACGGGAGAACGATTGATGGGCCCTTCGCTGTACGCAAACCAGCTGACCAGAGGGTCGCAGAACCGACCGTCTTCTGGTGCCTTCCGTTCGGACACGTCGTCGCGACCGTCCCGCCCGCAAGAGGAACAGGAGCGAACCGCCATGCGCATCGACCCGAAAATCGCACTCCTCAAGGTTCTCATCTCCGGCGATAGCTTCGGCTTCGAGCTTATGCTTCGCATCAAGGATGCGACGAACGGTGCGCTCAAGATGGGCCCCAGCAAGGTCTATCCAGCGCTCCGCGGCCTGGAGCGCGACGGGCTGGTCGAGTCCTACCCCGATCCCTTCCCCGAGCACCGCGGCCGACCGCGGATCTACTACTCCATCACCACCGCCGGCCGCCGCGCGTTCTACGAGACGCGCGACCAGGTGGTCGGGTTCTTCGAAGCGCCCGTACCTGGCTGACGGGGGCAGGAACAGCGCGAGCGGGGCGAAAGCTCCGCCCAGCTCGAGCGTGCCGAGGAGGCCTCCGAGCGGAGTGCGGGCCTGCCGGCGCTGGCTAGAGGTTCTCGCCCGTGAAAGGCAAGGTTGTGAGGATGCCGAACTTGGTCTGCTTCAGCGCCCGGCCGACCTCGATGGGGGGCCCTTCGACCGTCAGTCGGGAGGGAGCCGGCGGGGTGAGTAGTTCGCGCGCGAACGGCAAAGCGCACGAGCGCGCGCAAGAAGCCCGGAAACCGAAGCCGGGGCGACCTGGAGAGCTAGAGCGATCTCGGCGGCTGAATAGCCGAAGGCGCGAAGACGGAGGAGGCGTCGGGCTTTCGCAGGAGGTCTTGGCTCCCATCTTCGAGCAGGGGTTCGAGGTGTTGGTGGGCTCGTTCGGGGTGCAGCTCTTGCCAACCGTCTGCTATGCAGCGGTCGCCCTGTCGCGGCTGCGGGAGACCGGGGATACCCATGGCTCTGCCCATTGGGCAAGTCCCCGGGAGATTCGGCAGACGGGGCTCTTGAACGATCGGCCCGGCGTGGTGGTCGGCACGGTCGAGGTTCGAGGGAGGACCCGGGTGTTACGAGATGCCTCCGATCGCCACGTCCTGCTCTATGCGCCCTCGGGCAGCGGCAAGACGACGTCGGTGGTCTTGCCGACGCTACGGGAGTGGCCCGGCTCGGTGCTCGCAACGGACATCAAGGGGGAGCTGTGGCACCACACGGCCACGCTACGGGAGGAGAAATTCGGGCAACGGTGTTTGCGCTTCGATCCGGCTTCGGTGGGCGGTTCGGGCGCCCGGTACAACCCGCTGCTCGCGATTCCCACCGGAGACGGCGATGTCCGCGCCGCCCAGGCGCTCGCCGAGATCCTCGCCAATCCCGAGGGCGTCGATCGGCCGCCCGACTTCTGGGAGCTGTCGGCGCGCGCGTTTCTGACCGGCCTGCTGCTCCATGTCCGCTACGCCGGAACCGAGAAGACGCTCGGGGAATGTGCCCGTGCGCTCGCGGACAAGGGGCGGCCGATCGAGTCTCTCTTGAGCGCCATGCTTTCCGCCGACCATTCGGGGGATCTCGACCGCGGCTGGCGTGAGACGGAGCTCGGCGCCCGAACGCGCACCCATCCGGTGGTCGCGGGCGCCGCGCAGGCGATCCAGGACCTGACCGAGAGGACCAGCTCGGGCGTGATCGCCACGGCCCGCAGCTACCTCGACGTCTTCCGCGATCCGATCGTGGATGCCAACACCGCCGCTTCCGATTTCACGGCGGAGGATCTGGGCGCCGCCGGTCGGCCGCTGTCGCTCTATCTGGTTGTGGCCCCGGCCGATCTCGGTCGGTTGCGCGGCTTAGTCCGGATCGTCCTTCATCAGATCGTGCAGGGGCTCACCGCTCGTATGGAGTTTGCCGTAGGAGCGCCTCCCCCGCCACGACTCTTGCTCGCGCTCGAAGAGTTTCCCTCGTGGGGCAAGCTAGATTTTCTCGGCCGGGCGATCGCCTATCTGCGAGGCTATGGGATC
>DATMZU010000572.1:0-9846 GCA_035607435.1 Thermoanaerobaculia bacterium
GAGGCGCAGGCGAACCTGCTGGTCCATCCGGTCGTCGGCATGACCAAGCCGGGCGACCTCGACCACTACACGCGCGTCCGCTGCTACCAGGCGATTTTCGACCGCTATCCCCAGCAGACCGCGATGCTCGCCCTGCTCAACCTGGCGATGCGGATGGGCGGCCCGCGCGAGGCGGTGCTCCACGCGATCGTGCGCAAGAACCACGGCTGCACCCACTTCATCGTCGGCCGCGATCACGCCGGCCCGGGGAAAGATTCGACCGGCAAGCCGTTCTACGGCCCGTACGACGCGCAGGAGCTGCTCAAAGAGCACGCCGCGGAGATCGGCGTCGAGATGGTGCCGTTCCAGGCCCTGGTCTACGTCGAGGACCGTGACAGCTACTTTCCCGACGACAAAATCCCGGAAGGTTCGCGTGCGCTCGACCTGTCGGGCACGGAGCTGCGCCGCCGCCTGACCGAGGGCCTGGAGATCCCCTCCTGGTTCACCTTCCCCGAGGTCGCCACCGAGCTTCGCCGCACCCATCCGCCGAGGAAGGCACAGGGCTTCACCGTCTTCATGACCGGCCTGTCGGGCTCGGGCAAATCGACGATCGCCAACGCCCTCCTGGTCAAACTGCTCGAAATGGGCGGCCGGCCGGTGACCCTGCTCGACGGCGACATGGTGCGCAAGCACCTCTCCTCCGAGCTGAACTTCTCGAAAGAGCACCGCGACATCAACATCCGGCGCATCGGCTATGTCGCGTCCGAAATCACCAAGAACGGCGGCATCGCGATCTGCGCTCCGATCGCCCCGTATGACGCGGTGCGCAAGGAAGTCCGGGGAATGATCGCGCCGGTCGGCGGCTTCGCGCTGCTCCACGTCGCGACCTCGCTCGAAGTCTGCGAGAGCCGGGACCGCAAGGGGCTCTACGCCAAGGCGCGCGCCGGGATCGTCAAAGAGTTCACCGGCATCTCCGACCCGTACGAGGCCCCGACCGACGCCGAAATGGTGATCGACACGGACGGTCTGTCGCCGGACGAGGCGGCGCAGGAGATCCTTCTCTATCTGGAGAAGGAAGGCTACATCGGCGCCCGCGGAGAGCGCTGATGAGCGGATACGGAGAGGAGCTCGCGCGGATCGAAGCCGCCTTGGCCAAGGCGCGCGAGCTTCTCGCCCGTTTCACCCCGGGAGCCGTCGATGCCCAAAAGAAATCGGGCGGCGATCCGGTCACCGAGGCCGACACGGCGGTCGATGCCCTGCTCAAAGAGATGCTGCCCCGTAACGGCGAAGGGTGGCTCTCCGAAGAAACGCTCGACGATCCCGCGCGGCTCTCCGCCCGAAGGGTCTGGGTGGTCGATCCGCTCGACGGCACGAAGGAGTTCGTCCAAGGGCTGCCGGAATGGTCGGTTTCGGTCGGCCTGGTCGAAGACGGCCAGGCGGTGGCCGGAGGCATCTTGAACCCCGCGACGGATCAGCTGATCCTCGGCGCCCGAGGCCACGGAGTGACGCTCAACGGCCAACCCGCCGGGCTCTCCCCCCGGACCGAGCTGGCCGGAGCGGTCGTGCTCGCCAGCCGCAGCGAAGTCGGGCGCGGTCAATGGGAGCCGTTCCGCGAATCGCCGATCGAGATCCGCGCCATCGGTTCGGTCGCCTACAAGCTCGGCCTGGTCGCCGCCGGCCTTGCCGACGCAACCTGGACTCTGGTGCCGAAGCACGAATGGGACGTTGCGGCAGGCGTTGCCCTCATCTTGGCCGCCGGGGGCGTCGTGGTGGGGGGCTCTCCCGAAGAGGAGCGCTTCAACCGGCCCCGCCCGAAGCTCACCCGCCTGCTCGCGGCAAGCCCGATCCTGATGCCCCAGATTCAGGCCGAGATCGCCCGGCGGACCGCGTAGATGGCGGGAGCGCTCCAAGTCGCCCGGTACGCAACGTCCGCGGAAATCGATTTTCTGGCCGAGAAATTCGATTTCGCGAGTGCGGAATTCGATTTCGCGGATCAGAAAATCGAATTTCTCAGCCAGTAGAACGATTTCGCGGGTGCGGAATTCGAATTTGCGGACCGGAAAATCGAATTTCTCAGTCAGTAGAACGATTTCGCGGGTGGGGAAATCGAATTTCTCACCCAGGAAATCGAATTCGCCGACCGCAAAATGGAATTCGCCGACGAGAAAATCGAATTTCTCAGCCGGAAAATCGATTTCGCGCGCCAGGAAATCGAATTCGCCAGACCGATCGGCGACCTAACTGTGCTCGTCGACGTTGATCGCTCGGCGGACGGCGTAGCCGCTCTGTCAGACCCGGCTGGGGCAAATTTGGTGGGAAGGGTCCCACCAAAGGAGCACCAAGACCCCGTTGACCAGGTATCCGAAGACCCGTTCGAGATTGGAAAGGCGCAGGGATACCACCTCCTCCAGACCCAGTCCCGCGGCTTCGAGGCGATCCTGGGCTTCGACGGTGATGTCGGAGACACTGATCGAGTGGTGAAACTTCTTGCCTTTCACCAGGATCTCGCTCCAGGTCATACTCTCGAAGCTGGCGAGTTTTTCACGGACGGCAAGGAGGCTCTCGCCGCTCATCCGGTGCCACCCGAAGGGGTCCAAAAGCTCCATGCTGGCAACCCGCCACGAGGGGTGGAGATGATGATAGCTGGTGGTGGAAATGGCGCGAGGAACCTTGCCGGCCACCGGCTCCCGCGCCGCTGTAGGCGATTTGCCGGGGGCTTCGAACCTCTTGTGTCGCGGTTTCTTTCCCACGGCTTCCCAACTCAGTACGGGTTGCTGTAGTACTCCGCCATGGAAGCGAGAGAAATCTCGCGCTTGCACGGGTCCCCTGGTTCAAGACCCTGTCGGGCCTGTGACCAGGGAGCCTCCCGGTGAGTCAAATCGCTGAGCCATTGCGAGGACTTTTTTCCATAGTAGTCAAGGACCGCATCAACGGTTTCCTGCTGGGTGGAATTCAAGGTGTCCGGGTCGCCTTGCGGCCATTCCTCGATCTTGAATTTTCCCCGGTGAAGCCGATAGAGGGATGGAACGACAGGTCCGTTGACCCATGCTTCAATGCGCTCGCCGAACATCGGCTCTTCGTCCCAGACGAGCGACCACGCCTGCGAGTAGTAGACCAGCTTTTCCAGCTTCATCGCGGTCATCTCGCCCTGCTTCCGCAAGATGTAGGCGGCGACGTCATGGACGCTGACCATAGATTCCTCCTGCCCGCCCCGGGCAACCTTCCTGGCTGGGATTGAAGAATACCATTGCGTGGTATGGCGGTAAAGAGGCGGTAGCGTACTTGTCGTCTTTGGAGGCCGTGGCGTGGGAGAATCCGGCGTGCTCCGCCGCTCTCTTCCTCTCCTCGCCGCCGTTCTCCCGCTCTTCGCCTGCGAGGTTCCGGAATCGACTCCGCCTTCCAGCTCCCGAGCAGCGGTCCTGCAGTCTCTCCTCGACGCGGAAACTGAGCGCGAGGTCGTCCTCGGCAAAGCCTTCTCCCCGGACGGCTCGATTCAAGCGGCCGATCGGACAGAATCGTTCGCTCCCGGCACCCCCATCCTGCTCTCGGTCGAATCCGGAGATCTGGCTGCCGGCACGCGGGTGAAGGCGACCTGGACCGCTCCGAACGGAACGACCGCCGTGCAGGAATCGACCACGATCGGCGGCGAGAGCTACCTCACCTACACCGCGCCGAGCACGGATTGGCCCGAAGGCGTAGGGCAGTTGTTGGTGCGGATCGAAAAGACCGGAGGACCGAGCGGGAAGGTCCTTCGGTTCGAGGTCTCGGCTAGCGCTCGTATCGCACCCACTCCAAAACCAACCCCTGCGCCGGGGCCGTAGGCCCCGCTTCTTCTCGCCCGGCGCCCCGCAGCAGCGCCGCGAAATCCTGGACGGATCGACGCCCAAGGCCGACTTCGATCATCGTACCGACCAGGCTGCGCACCATGCCGCGGAGGAATCCTTCGCCTTCAATGCGGAAATGCAGCTCCTCTCCCGCTTCGGCCCAGCCCGCGGCGAACATTTCGCGATGGCGGTCGCCCGGGGCGGCTCCGGCCAGGGTGAAGGCGGTGAAATCGTGGCGGCCAGGCAGGTGCGCCGCGGCTTGGTTCAGGCGTTCGAGGTCGATCGCGGGCGAGACCTTCACCGCGAACGGCGAATCGAGCGGCGAGAGGACCTCCGCGCGACTGAGGCGATAGAGGTACTGCTTCGAACGAGCGGACTTCCGGGCATGGAATCCCTCCGGCACCTCTTGGGCCGCGAGCACGCGGATGTCTTCCGGCAGGTGGTGGTTCGTGCCGTGGACCAGGCCGCGGAGCGGAAACTCCGGCCGGTCGAGAGCCGCGAGATCCAAATGCGCCCTCTGGCCCCGGGCGTGAACCCCGGCGTCGGTCCGGCTGGCGCCCACGATCCTCGGAACCTCCGACTCCGCCAGACCGAGCAGGCGGGCGAGCGCCTCTTCGACCACCTGCTGGACGGCGAGGGCGTTGTCTTGACGCTGCCAGCCCGCGTAGGCCGTGCCGCGGTAGGAGAGGGTCAGGAGGGCGACCATCGTTTCCCCAGCAGGGAGAAAAGCGCGAACGGCGCCCAGATCGCGAGGTAGACCCAGGGCCAGAGCGCCACGCCGAACAGCGCGGAAACATAGGCGAGCGGCAGGAGCGCCGCGAGCAGCAGCCATCGCTTCTCTTCACGCAGGGCCGCCCAGGGGAGCACCCAGAGGAGATACCACGGATAGAGAGTGGCCGAGGTGAGCATCAACCGGCCGAACAGGCGGCCGGTGCCGACGATCGGATCGCGCTCGCGGAAAGAGGCGGCGACCGCGGCGACCGCCACCGCGGCGAGCAGTAGCTTGGCGAAAAAGCGCGGATAGGCGAAGGGGTAGAAGCGGTTCCAGAACGTCCACCACTCGGTGCGCGCCTTCGCCGCGTCGAGCGCCGCGTGGGCGGCCGGGCCGGTTCCCAACGCCTCGAGCCCGCGCCAGAGCGGTTCGTAGAGCGGGCCGTTGAACTCCCAGGCGATGCCATAGGTGGCGAGACCGGGGGGCAGGCCGCCGACCGAGTGGAGCACAGGCGCGAGCGCCAAGCCGGAGAGGCCGAGCGCGGCGAGCAGAAACACCCAGGGTCTGCGGCTTTGGCGCGCCCACATCGGCAGGGCGGCGAGCGGCGCGAGCTTGGCGAGAATGCCCGCGGCGGCCGCCGTTCCCGCGGCCACGGGCCGTTTCGGCAGGATCGTGAGGGCCCAGACCGTCCCGATGCAGGCGGCCGCTCCGAGCGCATCGACATGCCCCATCCCCGCCACTTCGAGCACGACCAGCGGATTCCAGGCGTACCAGGCGACGCGAGCCTCGGGCAGGCCGGAACGCCGGGCGAGCGCGAGCAGGAGGGCGCAGGCCGCCAGATCCGCGGCCGTGGCGAGCAGCTTCCAAATCGGCAGCGGAACCGGAAATCGGGCGGCTATACTGAACGCCGACAGCGCGAGCGGCGGGTAGACCGTCGCGACCTCGCGGTGCGGCAGGCGGCGCCACAGGTCATCGCGAAGGGGCGCCAGGGTGGGGGAATCGGGAGGTTCCCGGTACGGGTTGAAACCGGCGGCGGCCACCCGTCCGTCCCAAAGATAGCGAAAGGCGTCGTCCGAAAGGGTGGGCGGCAGCGCGATCACCAGCAGGCGGATCAAGACGGCGACGAGCAGGATCGCCGCGCCGCGCGAAATAGGGGCCTCCGCCGCGCGCTGGAGAAGCCGCACCGAGAACGTAAGCCCAGCCGCTCCGAGGCCGAGCGCGAGCAGGGTGAAAGCCGGATGGCGGGCAAGATCGTACAGCAGGAGTAGAGCGAGGCTCGTCGCGACCGGCGGCAGGGCCGCGAGAATGAGCGCGACGTGTCTCCGTCCGGACGGGTGAGCCGGCCGGGGTTCGAAATCGGCGAGATCGGAATCCCCTGACGATGCGGCAGCCTTGGGCAATGGCCCTCCTCGGGTCCTACTATCTGATCCTCGGGATTCTGTCGCTTTACGGCGTCCACCGGCTGCTGTTGGTGATCGAATTCCTGCGCACCCGGAATCGCGCGCCCCGGCGCCCTCCCGCGCCTGCCGAATGGCCGTGGGTCACGGTGCAATTGCCACTGTACAACGAGATGTACGTGGCCTCTCGGCTGATCGACGCCGTGGCCGCGCTCGACTACCCGCGCGACCGGCTGGAGATTCAAGTGCTCGACGACTCGACCGACGAGACCTGCCGGATCGTCGCCGAGAAGGTCGAAGAGCTGCGGAATCTGGGGCTCGACATCCGGCATCTTCATCGCACCGCGCGCATCGGTTTCAAGGCCGGTGCGCTCGCCGCGGGCCTCGAATCCGCGCGGGGCGAGCTGCTCGCGGTCTTCGACGCCGACTTCGTGCCGCGGCCGAACTTCTTGCGCGCCACGGTCCCGCATTTTGGCGATCCGCGTATCGGCATGGTCCAGGGAAGCTGGAGCCACATCAACCGAGGGTTTTCGCTGCTCACCCGGGTCGAGGCGATTCTGCTCGACGGCCATTTTCAGATCGAGCACGCGGCGCGCAACCGGACCGGCTGTTTCTTCAACTTCAACGGCACGGCGGGCATCTGGCGTCGCGAAGCGATCCTCGGCGGGGGCGGCTGGCAGCACGACACGCTGACCGAGGATCTCGATCTCTCGTACCGGGCGCAGCTGGCCGGCTGGCGATTTCTCTACCTGCCCGACGTCGACGTGCCGTCCGAGCTGCCGGTGGACGTTCAAGGATTCAAGAGCCAGCAGTACCGGTGGGCGAAGGGGTCGATTCAAACCGGTCGCAAGCTCCTGGGAAAGATCCTCCGTGCCCGCCTGCCGCTGCGTTCGAAGGTCGAGGCGTTCGTCCATCTGACCAACAACGCGAGCTATGTCCTGATGGTGGGAATCGCGCTGCTGATCTTCCCGGCGATGGTCCTCCGCCGCGGGTCTCCGGTTTCGGTCCTGCTGCTGGTCGATCTGCCGCTGTTTCTGTTCGCGACCCTCTCGGTCGTCGCTTTTTACCTGGTGAGCCAGGCGGTACTGCCGGCCGGCCCGGAGGGCGGCTCACCCGGAGACTGGCGACGCCAGGCGCGCTACCTTCCCGCTCTCCTGGGCATGGGCATCGGCCTGTCGCTCAACAACGCGCGCGCCGTGATCTCAGGCCTATTCAAGAATGGCGGCACCTTCCACCGCACTCCGAAATACCAGATCGAGCGCGCGGGCCAGGAGTGGCGGCACAAGATCTATCGCCCGGGCGCTTCGCGCCTCTGGTGGCTCGAAGGGGTTTTCGCGCTCTACTTTCTCGGCTGTACGCTCTGGGCGTTCCGCGCCGGCATGTGGATGTCGATCCCCTTTCTCTATCTCTTCCTCCAGGGCTTCTCGTATATGTTCCTCCTTTCGGTCTTGCCACGGATGGGTCGTCGCCGCGAGAAGCGCCTTCTCGCGGTCGTCGAACCGCTCTGACCCCCAACCCTAAAGCCACCGAACGCCGACCGAGTCCCCTCATGCACCCCCTGGAAAAGAGCGAACCCCTACCTCAAGAGGACGAGGTGACGCTCCGGCCCGCGACGCCGCGCGACGCCGACCTGCTTCGCTTCTGGCGCTCGGAGCCGGCCGTCCGGCGTTTTCAGCCGCTCAACGACCTGCCCAGCTCGCAACTGCGCTCGGACCTGGCGCATCAGCGGATCTCGGACCTCTACAAAGGGCGGGGCGACAAATACCAATGGGTGATTCAGGTGGGCGAACAGCCCGCGGGCTGGATCACCCTGGTGATCGGCAATTGGGAGCACGGTCTGGCCGAGGTGGGCTACGCGCTGTCGACTCCGTTTCAACGCCGCGGCTTCATGAAGCGCGCGATCAACCTGTTGGTTGACGATCTGTTCGCGAGCACTCAGATCGAACGGCTCGAAGCCCGGTGCGCGCTCGACAACGTCGGCTCCCAGCGCGTGCTCGAAAGCACCGGCTTCGTCCGCGAGGGGATTCTCCGCTCCTACTTCCGCCTGCGCGGCACGCGGGTGGACAACTACCTCTACGCGCGGCTCAAACCCTCCGCGAATTTGACAACCCCTCCGAGCGCCCCCTAGAATCCGCGCTCCGGCGCGCCCTGGTGCGCCGCGGTCGTGCAGGATCTTCCTCGGTAGCTCAATGGTAGAGCGTTCGGCTGTTAACCGAAATGTTGGGGGTTCAAATCCCTCCCGAGGAGCCACCCCCCTCCGCAGCCCGCCGCTCTCGTCGCCCCCTCGGTAACTTCCGCCGGTTGATAGAGTCCCCCAAAACTTTGGGGAGAGCCTCATGAACCGCACCTCCGGTCGCCGCGCCCAGCTCGCCGCCTTGGCTTTCGTTCTCGCGGCACCCCTGCTCGCCGCAAAGCCCCCGGCCGACTCTTCGGCCGATCTCGCGGGAGCGAAGAAGGTGTTCGAGGCGAACCTCGAAGCGATCCGGAAGAAGGACAAAGACGCCTACCTCTCCTGCTATCTGCCGGAAGAGAGCTTCGCGCGCACCGGGCCGGACGGCCTGACGGTCGGTTTCGCCGAGTTCGCGAAAGGGGTGGGGACCGGGTGGCCCGATTCGATCGAAGCCCAAGACATGCACTTGACGCCGGTCCGGCCGGGTCTCGTCTACGGCACCTACCGCTACCGTGTGCGCTACGGCGCGGTGGAGCAGTCGGGGCTTTCCGAACGCTTCTTTCTCGCGACCCCGGCGGGTTGGAAGATCGCCGTCTCGACCGCCTTCCAGGCGCTCCCCGGCGTGCCGCCTCCCCCCAAGGCGCTCGTCGGCGCGACCCTGATCGACGGCACCGGCGCGGCGCCGGTTCCCGATTCGGTGGTCGTCCTGCGCGAGGGAAAGATCGATTGCGCCGGAACCCGAGCGGCCTGCCCGGTTCCTGCCGGAATCGACGTGCTCGACCTTAGGGGGCAGTGGCTGACGCCGGGATTGATCGACGCCCACGTCCATTTCTCGCAGACCGGCTGGGCCGACGCCCGGCCCGACGCACTCGACGTGCGCGCCCACCATACTTATGCCGACACGATCGCCGACCTCGCGGCCCACCCCGAGCGTTTCTACCGCTCCCAGCTCTGCTCCGGCGTCACCTCCGTGTTCGACGTCGGTGGATTTCCCTGGACGCTCGACCTGCCGGCCAAGGCGGAGGACGACACGCTGGCTCCCCGCGTGGTCGCGGCGGGGCCGTTGCTCACGACGATCGACCATTGGCTGAATCTGCCGGCCGAGCGGCAGATGATCTTCTTGAAAGACGCCGACGCGGCCCGCGAAGGTGTTCGCTGGCTCGCCGCCCGGGGCAGCCGCGCGGTGAAGATCTGGTTCATCGTGGACGAGGAAACGCCGTTCGAAGAGTTGGCGGCGGTCGTCCGCGCCGCGGCCGAAGAAGCCGCCCTCAAGAAGCTCCCCCTGATCGCCCATGCCACCGGATTGAAAGAGGCGAAAGAGTCGCTCCGCGACGGGGTGGCGGTTTTGGTCCATAGCGTCACGGACTTACCCGTCGATGAGGAGTTCCTCCGGCTCGCGAAAGAGAAGAACGTGGTCTACGTCCCGACGCTCACCGTCGGCGCCGGCTATCAGCGAATGTTCGAAGGGGCGCTCGCGGGGAAAGCCCCCGAGATCGACGATCCGAACGGCTGCGTCGATCCGGTCACCCGCGCCCGGGTTGCCGAGACCGCGAAGGTGGCGGCCGGGCGAACCGCCGAACAGATCCGCGTCCGCGGCGAGCGCAACGCCGAGCGGGAACGGATCGGAGCGGAGAATCTAACGAAGGTGGCCGCGGCCGGGATCACGATCGCCATGGGCACCGACGCAGGCAATC
The DNA here is from genome assembly GCA_035607435.1 of Thermoanaerobaculia bacterium. Classification (GTDB taxonomy): domain Bacteria; phylum Acidobacteriota; class Thermoanaerobaculia; order Multivoradales; family UBA5704; genus DASYKS01. The sequence continues at coordinate 9,777 of DATMZU010000572.1, forward strand.
CCCTGACCCTCCACAGCCCGTCGATCTACGCCGAGATGGAAGCGATGCAGACGGCGGGAATGACTCCGAT
>DATMZU010000575.1:0-16876 GCA_035607435.1 Thermoanaerobaculia bacterium
TGGCCGGTTGGCCTATCTCGTTCCGGAGAAGAGTCTCTCCTTAGTTGAAAAGGGACCAGCCCAGGAATCGTCCAAACCTGAAACAGGCCCTGCGTATCCAGAGGCTTCTAATCGCCAGCAGGAACTTCCGCTGTCGGCTCCTCCCCAGAAGGACCCCTCTGACTATGAGAATCACGACGGGGCGCCGGCCAATTGATGCAGCGTTCGACGGATCGGGAAAGGCCTGGCAGTCCCCGAGAAGAACTCGCGCTAAACCCCGAGATCCAGACGGCCCACGTACTTGCTTCACGCACACGACCCCGACGGATGGACCTTATCCTAGCCTCTATAAAGCGAAGAAGACTATGGAACCTACCGCACTCCGTGTCGAGTACGACAAGAGACTCCCAACTTACATCCGAGCATCCAAGAACATTAGAGAGGCGATAGAGCTTCTTGTCGCAGGCGCCGACATTCCCGTCTTGACGGTACTGGCCCGGGTAAAGACATTCGAGTCATTCAAGGAGAAGATAGATCGAAAAAACTACGACGCTCCGTTCAAGCAGTCGACGGATTTTGTCGGAGTTAGAGTGATTCTCTACTTCCCAAAGGATGTCATCGCTGCACAGGCACTCTTGGCCAAAGAGTTTGACGTAATTGAGAGCGCAGATAAGTCAGATTTACTGAAGGCGAACGAATTTGGATATCGATCGCACCACTTGCTGCTGCGAACACCCAAGTCCTGGGCCAAGACCCCAAACTATAGAGGCCTTGAGAATATTATCGTTGAGGTTCAGCTCCGCACAGTTCTGATGCATGCATGGGCGGAAATCGAACATAAGCTTCAATACAAATCAAGCGTGCAAGTACCCCGCGATCTTGAGCGAAAACTATTCCTTCTTTCAGCCAAGGTAGAGGAGGCAGATGACCAGTTTCAGAGCTTGGTAGAGGATGTCGGCGAATATCGAAAGGAAATTGCGCTGAAAGCCGCCAAGGAGGGCAAGTTTGACACCACGCTCGAATTGAATCTAGACACTCTGAAAGAACTCCTGGTCTTTTTCTATCCTACAAGCGAGCCTCACGACGTAATGACGCAGGATTTGTTTGACGAGATACTCAAGAACAAGATCACGCTGCCCGAGTTAGTTGGCTACGCTAAAGCATTTAAGGCTTACGAAAGCGAATTAAAAAAAATGGTCTCCCCGCTTACGGCTGCGGCGCAGTTGAGCTATGCATTGGATGTGCTCGCGCCAAAGTACAGAAGGCACGCCCAATACTCGAACGCCCGCAACAAGATAATTCAGGCTCTCATTGAGTTGGTGCGCAAGAGTGCCTCTCGCTCAAGCGGAGAACCAACGGCGTAGTGGCCTAAAGCTATCCTGGAACACCCCGCCTACGTGGCCGTAAGTCCGCCCGGGTCGAAGCGGAAGCGCCTGCCCCCCGAACTTTTCGTAGAACTTCACCGCGCCCTAATCCTTCGCGCCCACCACGATCGCAAGAGCGGTGGCCGAACGCCTGGCTCGAAGGATGCGGTGGATCGCAACGGTCGCAGAATCTTTCTCACGCCTTAGCCTCGAATGCGTTCACCACGCCCCAGCCGGGCCGATCCGATAGGGCCGGTGCGGCGCCCGGAGACTTGGGAGGCGAACCGGAGCACCGCCGTTCGATCGCTCCTACCTGCTTCGCGACAACCCGGGACTACTGGATCGAAGGCGAACACCGCGGCGCGACAGCGACAGACTCCATCGCGGCTGCCGGAACCGGGTGTTGCGGCGCGACGAAGCGGTTCGCGAACGCACCGACCCGCCGGGCGGACGCTAGGCGGAGCTTGATGAACACGAACGCGCGCCTCGCCGAGCTTGCGCACCGCCTTGCGGCGTTTATGCACCGGTGTTCCGCGTCTATGCACTGGTGCTCGGCGTTTATGCACTGGTGCTCTGCGCTCGCTCACCAGTGCTGCGCGTTCGCTCACCGGTGCTCGGTGTTCGCGAACCGGTGCCCAGCGTCCGCTCCCCGGTGCCCCGCGCTCGCTCACCCGTGCTGCGTTTTCACCCACCGGTGCTGCGCGTTCCCCCACCGGTGCGTAGCGCCCGCCGACCGGTTGTTTGTTGCCGCGCACCCCTCGGTGGTCCTCGTCCAGGGGCCGGGGCAATCGCGAAGTTCCTCGATGCGTCGCAAAGGTGCTTCGGCAAGGCCGAAACGTGGGGTGGTGCGCTCGCAAGCCCCTCGAGCGCCTTCGCCGGCCGGCGTTTGGTGCTCGCCAAGCGCCGATCCTGACCCTTGAGGTAGAGGGTTGTGGCGCATCGACGCCCGCTCGTGCTCGCGAGAGAAACGGGTCCGTCGCCGCTGGGGCGCCTCCAGTTCGTCAACCACCACAGGGCATCCATCGGGTCCGAAGCAGGGTGTCGGGTACACGAAAACCGATTTCGTTGCAACCCGAAAAGAGGGCCAAAAAACGGCCATCTTTTTGCCTAGAACCGATTTTTTGCCCGCCGTAGGGTTCGTTTCGCGATGAACACGAACCCTCCGCTCCCCGAAACCGCCCCTGCGCCCCAGGCGCTCGTGCCGCACCTTTCGGCTTCCGTTTCTCGAAGCGGGCGCGACGCGTTCCTCGCGATGGGTTGTGCCCGTCCGTCCGGAATTCTCCGGTCGGACAAGAACCTAGGGGGTTCTCGTCATGAGTGCACACGTTTCTTCGTCGTCGATCCAGTCCTCGCCCGCCGTGCCGTCGTCGCTCAAAGCCGAACGGATTCAGATCTGGCTGGAGGAGATGCCGGGCTGGCAGGCCTCCCGCGACGCTCGGCGAATCCAGCGCAAGTTCCACTTCGAGACCCGCAACGAGTCGTTGGCGTTTCTGCGCCACGTCATCAAATCGACCGAGCGCACCGAGTCCGCGTTCGGTGGACGCGGTCCCGGCTTCACGTACCGGGGCGACATGGTGACGGTCTCGCTCTGGTCGCACGGCGGATCGTTCAGCGCGCAGGATCTCGAGCTGGCACGCGTCCTCAGCCGGCCGAACTGATCGCCGTACCGCACCAAAGCACGCGGCTTTCGCCCGGGCCGATCGTTCTCGACCCGGTGGAAAGCGGTGCGCAGACGTTGGATACCGGTGGGCCGTTTCGGAGCACGAGGGGAGAGGTCGCGGACCTCTGGTGCTCCGGTCCGGCGCACCGGTCGTTGTTTGCGAGGGGCGTCCTTTCGGCGCCCCTTCATACCCCAAGGAGAAACATCATGAGGTTCGTCAGTTCGTTTTCGGATCAGGTCGACGTGTGGCAAAGCCTCGTCAACAACATCCAGGAGATCCTTCCCGGTATTCCCGGGGCGGAGGCGCCGTTCGCGGAGCTGAAGCTGAAAGTCGAGGCTCTTCGCGCGGCGCACGACAGCATTCTGACGATGCGCGGCAAGCAGTTCGACGCCGTACGGCAGCGCCGTGAACTTTCGCGCGAGGCACGCCGGACGGTACGTCGCATCTCGGCGATCGCTAGGGGGCAGCTCGGTTTCGACAATCCGATTCTCGAAACCATCGGAGTGCGTTGGGAGAACCCGAATCGCCGCAGCCGGAAAGAGACGGTTCCGCCGAAGCCTTCGCCTCCGGCGTAACCCTTCGAAGGGCGCGCCGTGCGCGCCGCCTTCTTGCGCGCACGGCGCGCCCGCCGATCTCTCTTCATGACTTGCTCGGGTGGAGCTTCCGGCTCCACCCGTTTTTCGGTTGGATTACCATGAAGGAGATATTTCCGCCTATTTGGACTCTTGACTTCCGCAAATAAGTGGCGCAATATCCTGGAAGAGGCATTAATGAGCGTAATGCGGCGCCATTAGGCCTCTCGGCATTGCCTGGCGATTCCACACAGGGTCCACTGCGACCCGTGGGGCCCGGGTCCTCCAGGAGGTGGCTCTTGGCCAAAGTCGTCAAGGTCGTCTTGCCCGACTGGCTTTTGAAATGGATCGGTGAGGTTTCGGAGGCTGATGAGACCACCGTGTCCGAGTTCCTCCGCCGGTCCGCGACGGACCGTTGCGAGCGCCGAGACTCGGAAGGGTCGTCGAGAATCCCGAAATCGATCCTGGTGGCGACTCGAAGCGCACGGCGACATCTCCCCCAGGGAAGGCTTCGCCGGATCTCCGAAGCCCTCGGCCGGGCGACGAAAATCGTCGATGAGATTCGCGTCGCGGAACCGATTCGCAGCCAGCTTTACAGCGCGCTTCAGGATCTCGAGGTCGTGACCGACCTGATCTTCAACCAGGATGTGCCCCTCCACGGTCAACCCGCCAACGACAATGAGCATTGAATGGCCTCCGAGGAGCGCGCGCGCGGAAGATTCGCCCAAAATTTCTCGACGCGCTCCAACCGGCGAATTCCCATAGGAAATCGCACACAGCCGGCCCCCTTGGGGGTAGCCTGTGACAGGCAGGCATTCGGCTGTGTTTGGCTGCATATGGCCTGGATAATCTGACGATCGGAAGCGAAGGTCAAGAGCGAAACCCCAATTACCGGTCGTCGAAGGAGAAAGTAGAGCAGGCCGGCGGCTTTTCTTTTTCATCTTTCTCCGATATGGGCTCTTCGAAGTTGTCAGATACGACAACAGAGTCGAGATCCTCTCGCGGTCTCCGCATCGATCGGTCCGAGACGCGGAAGCGAAACCTTGCGACACTTGAGGCTCGTGCAACGCCCCGAAGCGTTGCCCCCGCGGGCGCGGGGGTCATCCTGGCTGCCCGGAATCGACCCGCGGGACCGCAAGGGAGCCTTATGTCTCAAGCCTCTCGCTCCACCTCACGCCTGTTGTCGAAATGGACACCCAGGCACCGCGCTCTGCCGATCGCCCTGATCCTTACGCTCCTGACGCCCGTTCTTGCTCCCCGTCCGGCAGCGGCCGGTTGGCTCGACGATCTTTGGGTTGGGCTGCGTCTGCTCTGGGCAGAAGAGGGGGCGGGGATCATCCCGGGCGGCCGGCCTGCGCCCGAAGCGCGGGGTGAGGCGTCCGCGGTCTGGGCGGAGGAGGGCTGGGGGATCGATCCGAGCGGGTTAGTGACACCCCCGCCACGCCCGACCGACGCGTCCTATCGGCCTTGAGGGGAGGGGCACTGTTACGCCCTCGCGCGCCCAAAGGACCACGATGTGCGACAATCCGATGACGGAAACCCGAGAGAGGATTGGGGAGCGGCGAGGAGAATTCCTGCAATGGAAAAGCACCCGGAATCCGCCACTTGGCGCGACTGGATGCGCGGCGAGCTAGAGGCCGAACCGCAGCGCGAAGTCGGCCGCCACCTGCTAACTTGCAGGGCCTGCCGCCGCGCGGTCGCGGTGCTCGCCGGGTTTGCTCCCCATCCGGCAGGCGCCGACGCTTACGAGATGCCGATGCGGCGCGCCGGCCTGTCGGTGGCCAAAGCTGCCCGGAACCTCGAGGCGGCACGCGTCCAGGCCGGGTGTGAGCTGGCAGGGTTTCCAATCGCCACTAACACCCCCCAACTCACCTGGGCGCGGGCCGAGGCTTTCCTCGCTGAGGCCCGCGGCTTCCGCAGGATCGACGCCGAGCTGGCGAAGCTGGTGGCGTTGATGGCCGAAACGCTCGCCCGGAGCCTCGATCCGACCGATTTTCCTCTCGGCTCACTTGCCCAGCTTCAGGCCGATTGTGGTGTTGAGGTCGCCAACGCTATGCGAATTGCGGGCGACTTGGCTGAAGCCGAGAAGGCATTCGCCCGCGCCGCGCTTGCGGTGGCCGAGCTGACGGACGAGCTGATCGCCGCCGATCGCGGTTCGCATCGGGCGGAGGACTACGCCGCTTTTTTGATCTCCAGTCGGCGCTATGAAGAAGCCGCGGCACTTCTCGAAGACCTCACCCAGAGCTACTTGGAGCGGAGTGACTGCCACGCTGCCGGCAGAACGCTCGTTAGGCGGGGTCTCGTCGATATCTATCGACACGAGTCGTACAACGCATCCCGCTTTCTTTCGCGAGGTTTTTCCCTGCTCGACCACGCCCAGGAGCCGGAGCTGGCGTTGGCCGCGTTGCACAACCTGATCGGCACTTGCTCGGATCTAGGCGCTCCTGAGGGCGCTGCGCGGCTACTCAAACGAGCTCGGCCTCTGTATGAAAATCTCGGCGGTCCGCTCGACCTCCTGAAGGCCCAGTGGCTCGAGGGAAAGATCGCAGCGAAGCGACGCTCTTGGTTTTCCGCCGAGGCCATCTTCGGCAAGCTTCGCGGCGCTTATCGCGAGCGCGAGCTTCCGTTTCATGAGGCGCTGGTCACCCTCGACCTTGCGGTGGTCTGGCTGGCGCAGGGACGGCATCACGAAATCTTCGCCGCGGTGGAACAGATGCTCGCGACGTTCCGCGCCCTGCACATCGCGCCCGAGGCGCTTGCCGCTCTTACCTTGCTCCACGAAGCCGCGGCGCGCGAGGCGGCCACGTTGACTCTGATCGAAGAAGCGGCTGGCCGCTTGGAGCCGATCGCGGGGCGGAAGAAGTAGCCGGCTACTGCTTTTTCGCGGACTCGACCAAAGTGCGCAGGCGCTGGTCGATCCCCTCGTCGATCATCGATTGGACCAGAGCGAGCAGCTGCGCGAGCGCGGGGTTGGCTTTCGCCTTCTCCTCGTTCGGCTCCTCGACAGGCTCCGGCTCCTTCGGGAACTTCGACGGGCGGCTCTTGTCCGCTTTCGGTAATCCCGCCTGGCGGCGGTAGATCGCTTCCAGCGACGGAGGGAGCGGCTCCGAGGCATCCCAGTACAGGAGCGCGAAAAAGTCCTTCGGCTCGATGCCGAGCGCGCCGAGGATCTCCAGGATGTTCCGATAGCGGAGCTGCTGCTGGCCGGCGAGGATCGCGTTCGATTGGCCGCGCGAATAGCCCAGCTCGCGGTCGAGCGCTCGGGCCGAAAATCCTGCTTCGTGGACCAGGCGCGAGAGGAGACGGAGGACGGGTTCGACCGGGTCGCCTTCGGGGGTGTCGGTCATGAGGCGAAGTGTACCGTGTCAGAAGTTTGGTGCCAAGCGCGCCTCCGGTGACAGCTTTTAACGCACCGGAGGCCGCTAAATGGGGTCGATGAGTCGATCAACGGAGGTCCGCTTCCGCTTCGAGCTTCTGCGCCAGGTCGTCGGCGAGGCGCGAAAGCCGTTGTCCCACCCTGCTAACGTAGCGCCCAAGCCGGGCGATGGCCTTCTCGTCATCCTGGTCGTGAAGCTCGGCGACGTCGTCCGCGAAGCCCTCGAGAAACCTCAGCTCGGAGAGCAGCGCCTCCGCTTGGCGAAAAGCGAAGTCGCGGGGGGATTCGCTCGTCTCTTCACTTCGGGCGAGCGAGGCGTCGTAGAGAACCTGGCCCATCCGGCGGAAGGTTGCTCGTTCCCGGAGAGTGGGAAGGTGGAGGAGAAGGGTGGTACGCAAGCCCTCGCGCCGCTCCCAGTCTTCCGCGCGCGGTGCCCTCCATCGGCGCTTGACCGGTGCGGCTGGTGGTGGCGGAGGCTGGGCCTGGACGGCCGGCTCCAAGGAGGCTCGCTGGGGCTCCGTGGGGGGCTCGGGAGAGGTTGGAGCGACGCGCGGTGATTCTTCGGCGTCTTCGAGCGACGGACCGGCGGGGCGTTTTAGGGTGGAGGCGACGTTCTTATCGCACATTTGACGGCGATTATTTGAAATCGCACAGCGCATGTCAAGACATTTGGCAGTATTTATCTGCCGAAACTTAGGCTTGGACCTCCTTTCCGGACGGCTCGGCTCGGCGTTTCTTGCCCTTCGGCTGCTCCAAGGTCGTCTTGAGCGTCTCCAGGAAGGCGCCCGCGCAGGCCATGAACGCCTCTTGCCGGCGCGCGGAGTTGATCGTGGCGAGCAGGCGCTCGGCGCTTTCGGAGGCGGTTTCGAGGAGGGGCTCCATCGCATTCGGGTCCTCGGACTCCGGGAAGGTCCGCAGGCGTTCGAACAAGGGGAGCCCTTGAGCGAGGACCGCCCGCAGCTTCTCGAAGGCCTCGTCTCTTCCCTTTTGGCGCAGCTCGGCGAAGGTCTCGGTGCTCCGCGACGGGGGTCCCACGAAGGTCGAGGCGACGCGCTGGGCGATCGGCGAGCCCTGCTTGCGATCGTCGCGCACTGCAGCCTTCAGCTCGCCGACCGCAACATCGTACAGGGCGGCCACGTGGGCTTGAGTGCGGCAGTGGCTCTCGAGCGCCTGGCGGTTCTGGAGGGTCGGCTCGATGCCTACGCAGCAGGCCTGGCGCTCTTCGCGCGAGGGGTACCAGAGGCCATCCCGCCACTCTCCTTCCGGGTGCCCGCGCCGTGTGGTCCGGGCGAAGAAAACCTCGATCGCCAAGCGCAGGCGCTCGGATTTCGGACGGTCGGCTGCCGGACTCGCAAAGGATGCGGACATGTTCTCGAACGATTCCCTTGGGCCTCAAATCCCCAACTCGGGAGCGAGTTACAGGATCAAGGAGGAAAGTGGTGTCGGATTGATGCGATGAAGTGCCGAAAAAGGAAACTTCATCTCCTTCGGACGATAGCGCCGAATGGATGCGGGATCAAGCAACCCCCCACTCGACTTATCGCATCTCGCGGGTCTCCTCAGGGCAGGTGCGTGAGAAGCCGGAATCGGAATCGACCTGGCGCAAAAAGGACCCAAAGGACCGCAAGGTCCGCAAGGACTCAAAGTCCTTGAGGTCCCTGCCGTCCCTCAGGTCCTTTCCTTGGCCGGCCGGCTGCCTATTCGGCGCCGGTCACCGAAGCCGCGGACGGCGCGTACTCGATCGCCTGAAGCTCGGCCGCCATCGGGGCCTTCGCCTTGCGTTCGGACATCTGGGCGATCACGTGGTCCGCGGAGAGGACGGCGCCCTCCTGCCAGCCGGGCAGGTAGGACATCTGGTCGCCCGCCACGTAGAAGCGCTGATCGGGGAAAAGCAGGCGCGCGTAGGCTTTCTTGTGGGCCTCGTTGTTGCGATCCCAATCGGCCCAGCCGCCTTCCAGGAACGGCACCTGTTGCCAGGCGATCGACAGACCGCCGGACTTCGGCACGAACTCGCGGAATCGGGGATGCAATCGCTCGCCGCCCCGGAGCGCCTCTTCCAGCCGCTCGTCGAGCGACAGGTTGCCAAAGATCTCGGCGGTTTTCTTGATCGAAGAGTCGTAGTTGTAGGTGCCGGTCAGCACCGCGCGCCCCTTCGAAAAGAAGCCCGACGAGGGATACCAGACCTGCGTCACCGGATGGTCGATCCAGCTGATGCCGCCGAACAGGCGGTCGCCGTCGAGATCCTCCCAGAAACGCCGCTCGGCCTGCCAGCCGACTTTGCAGGTATTGGCGAGCGGCACGGTGCCCACCGCTTCGACGTACGCGGGCTCGAACGTCGATTTGTCGAGCGCTTTGGTCAACAGGCGCAGCGGGATCGTGCTGATGCAGTAATCGCCCTTGAAGTTCCTACCGTCCGCGGTGCGGACCGCGACCCCCGTGGCGCCGTTCTGGATGCGCGTGACGATCGCTCCGCGCAGGATGGTCGAATCGCCCCCGACCGCCGTGGCCAGGGCGTCCACGATCTTCCGCATGCCGCCGACCGGCTGGAACAGCGTCGTCTGCCACTCGTAATCCTCCGGCTGGTAAAAGCGGTGATCCCAGAATCGCGAACCGAACAATTGGGAGCGATCAAGTCTCTGGTCGAGAATTCCGGGGGTTACGACGCCCGGCTCCTTGACGTAGCCGATCCGCGGCGAGCCGTTGTATTGGCGCGTGACCTTGTCGATTTTGCCGAACGCGACGAGCAGGTCGCGCAGCTCCTGGCGCTCTTTCTCGCTCGGGATCTCGCTGTTCAAGGACCCTTGACCGACCGCCTTGTCGAGCAGCTGGGAGACGTAGCCGCGGGTGTCGTTGGCAATCCGCCGGTTCGCGATCGAGGCGCGATCGAACGCGATGTCGGTCTGGAACCGGTTCGCCCGCGTCTCCATGATGTAGGTCTCGAGAGTCACGCCCAGCTCGGCGCAGAGGGCCAGCAGGGCGGTGTGGTGGTACGGGATGCGTCCGCAGCCGGCCTCGAAATAAAGGCCCCGGTCGTAGCGGCAAGTTTGATCCGCGCGGCCGATCTGGCGGATCACGTTGCGCTTCTCCACCGGGTCGCTGGTGACCGTGAAGTTCCGGCCGCCGATCCGGTCCGACGCCTCCAGCACGACCACCGAGCAACCTGCTTTCCTCAACCGGTACGCCGCCGTGAGCCCGGCGACGCCGGCCCCCAGAATGAGCACGGTTTTTCCCTTGCACTCTTCCGCGCCCAGCGCCAAGGGAGCCGCGGCGGCAGGGGTCGGCATCACCCCGAAGGCGACCATCGTTTCGTACACCGCCGAGGTGCCTCCCACGACGCCGACCATTTCGAGAAACCGCCGACGGGTAAAGGGCCCGCCCCCCATGCCGCTTTCGCCGTTCTCGCTCATGCCGTTCTCCTCCCTGCGCCGCGCAGGACGTTCCACGCCGGACGCCGCGGAAGCGACGCCGGAGAGTGGGTCTCGAACTGGGGTCTACAGCGGAAACGCTAACACGCGGCGCAGCGAAAACCGAGAGGCAACGGAAGTTGGCAGGAGCGAACGATCTTCCCCGCTTCAGACCGCCGGCTGAAGCGCCTTGTGGTCGCGAATCGCGCCATAGCCGCGCCCCAGGGCGATGAGAAAGAAGGTCTTGACCAGGAGGGAGCCCGCCCCGCCGTGGGGGCCGATTTGGAAGTACGAGTAGATCGTCGTCAACATGTCGAGAGCGATCAAGCCGATCACCAGCGAGAGCGCGATCGGGGAGTGGCGTTTCTGCAGCCAGAAGCCCAGGGCGCCGAAGATCAATCCGACCAGGCAGGCGCCCCAGCCGAGACCGGCGCTTAGCAGCGAACCGATCGAAAAAATCTCCGCGGCGAGACCGACGAGAAAGCTCAGGCCGCCGATGAAATAGATGAGGCCCACGACGTTCCAGATCCGGGTGAGCGGCTCGCCGGCCGACCCCGGAAGGTGCTTGCCGTCGATGTCCAAGTACAGCTCCCGCGACCGGAACGACCGCATCAGCTGCGCGCGCAACGGCCGCCCGTCGGGAAGGGTCGTACTGCGCCCCACCTCCAGCTCCACGGTGGAGGGAACATAGAGAACCTCTTTGCCATCGAGCGTCAGGTGAAGCTGCTCGTACTTTCCCGTCCAGCTTGCGGTCAGTCGCTTCGGCCCGTCGGCTTCCAGGGCATAGCTCTTGGTCGGCATGAGGATTCCTCTTCGCTCCGGAAACGCCGGCTCGGACCGGCGGACTCTCGACGAAATGGGCTCGCGGGTGTCCCGAGGAGGCTAGACGGGAACCAGGGGGCGAATCAAGCGGCGCGGGGATGATCAGCCGATTCCAGCGGGCCGGCCTGATCCAGTGCGGGATCGGCGGTTGAAAGCGGTGGTATTCTTTCCACACTCTTTCTGTGCGAGCCATGAAACGACCCAGCGATCAGCTCCTGGCGAAACGTATGCTCGAGACCCGCGATCGCGGCTTCTCGATCCCTGTCCTGTTGCGCCGTAACGCCAAGCGCTACCTTCTCCTCTTCGCCATCATGATCCTCGGGCTCGCCGTGTTCGCCAACCTGAAGTTCTGGGTGGTTTTCTACGTCTTTCTCGGAATGCTCCTCGGAGTCGTGCTCCGGGACCTCGGATGGTTCCGAGTCATCGGCAGAACCTGGCCGTTCTCCGAAAAGGTGACGGATTGGGGCAAGGTGCAGGAGCTGGCGGATGGGAAGGACCTATAGTCGAAGAGCAAGGTTCCCAAGAACCCTCCTCAATGAGGCAGCCTATGCGCACCGGACTCTTCCTCCTCGCCGGCTTTCTGCTCCTAGCGGCGGCGTTGATTCTCGCTCGACTGTTCTCCCAGAACTACCCTGGCTCGACCACTTGGGCGACAGCGGCTTTCCTTCTTCTGTGGCTCGCGCTCACGGCGTTCAATTTGTGGGTCGGCGTGATGAAGGCTGGGTACTCGACGCGTGAGGAGCTGCCGATCCTGCTGCTTTTGTTTGGCGTGCCGGCTCTTGTGGCTTTGGTGATCAGGTGGAGGTTGGTCTAAGACGGCGGTCGGCCCGTCGGGCTCTCCAGAGATTCATCCGCGCTCACGCCGATCTACAGTGAACGCTTTGGAACGACTACGGTCCAGACCGGCGCGGTTCCTGTTGCCGCACGATGGATACGATCACGCAGGAAGCGACGGCACGGGAAGCGACGGATTTCTGGCAAGCTGGTGGTGCCGTGGAGGTGACATGCAGCGAGCTAGGCGACGGCCTCTGAATGCCGCCAATGGCCACTTTAAGCTGCCGGCCGATTTCGACCAAGCCCTAGGCGGCCTTCGCCTCAGCAGTCTGTATCGCCGAGGCCATGGCGATACTCGTGCCGGCGGCGCATTAGCCGACAGCACTTCCACTCTCCCGTCGCCTTTGACGCGGAGGGAACAACAATTGCTTTACGTCGCGATAAGACTTAAAATCAAGGTGCAATCGAATCGCTATCCGCGCCTAACAGCGCCGACGATTTGGCGGAACTGCACTGGTTAGCGGCAAGGTTATGCGATGGGTAATAGGTGGCTGATGAGCATGTAAGGAGGGCTCATGCATACAGTCTATGTAATTGACGAAAAGGATTATCGCCAATGGCTTCAGGCTCTCAGTTACAGCGAGTATGATGACCCTAAGGGATGGGAGGGTGTAGCGTACCTACGTTGTCGTGATTCTTGTATAAGTTTCAATGCTCCGATCAGGAAGGTTTTTGTCCCGGATTCAATGCAGCTTTATGAGGTTATCGGACAGGCGGTAGGAGAACCTCCTCGCCACTATACAGATCAGGAGGTTCATGATCTCATACAACCCCGGCTTGAGTGGATAGGGCGTGTCGCATCCCATGTGCGTCATAGGGACCACGAACACGACGGGGTGAAAGCCATACTTGATGCTGTCCGCCAGAGAGTCGCCGCAACCCCTAGCGCGCAGGTTGCCAAGTGTCACTTTGGTACTTTGGAGGAATGCGACAATCAGAAGACCATTCTGGGATCTCAAATTATTGACGGTGAAGCCCTAGTACTTGTTCGCCATGCACTGGATGACATCATTGAAAAAACAGTAAGATCCTTCATCCCTCCTCCTAGCCTCTGCGTTATGTCTATGAGAAATTGTAAGGATCTGTTCACGCTAATAAGGACGGTGACCGAGGAAGGGGAGTTAGTTAGCCCGAACAAGAGGCCGCGGGATCGTTCTGGTACCCTACCCATAGTGGTTCTCCTATACACAGACGAAGACCCACATGTTGCCTCCTACGTAAGGACTCACATGGATGCAATCGACAAAGCGTCGGGTAATATATGTGACATAGCTATTATCGAAAGGCCGAGCGTATTAGACTCCACCTCTTACTGGCGAAAAATTCTTCCGGAAGTGCATTATGCGGCTTGGCGGCTCCTTGGTTGGTCAGACTCACTTCCATACAATAAAAATGAGTCCTATACCATTGCGGCAAAACTCGGTGTCCCCGTTGACCAACTTCCTTGCGCGGTCGCCCTTACTAATAAGGGGGAGGTGGAGTTCATCTTGCCGCTTAGAGATGACCTAACTTCCTGCTTGCGGCGAATTATAGCCCGGCACCAAGGTACCACTCAATTTCATAGTAAGATATCGAGTGTTGCCATGCGATTTAGACGTGGAGTTGGTGATAAGGCAGCGCCTGCGCCTGCTCCCCCAATCTGCTTTCTGAGCTACAGCCACGAGGATAGGCTAGTGGTGAGAGAGGTTGCAGCTATACTGCATAATTTGGCCCTCGAAACATGGTTCGATGATTTGGACGTACTGCCCGGTGACCGAATTATAGAGAGAATTGAGGAAGGCCTTTCCAGAGCAACTGCGGTGGTAGTTTTTCTGTCCTCTTCATCCATTTCATCGCCATGGGTAAGGGCGGAGATGCATCATGCACTTCATGAGGCGATCTCAACGGGGCGGATTAGAGTTATACCGGTTCTTTTAGGTGATTGTGATGTCCCAGCCCTTCTCACTCCTTACAGAAGAATCGAGGCGGGAAGGGATGCTGTACAGATAGCGGAGGAGATAAAGAGAACTATGAGTTCTGAGGAGACAGCTTCGTCGTGGTCGCCTGCGGACGGCTGATACATTATCTACTGGTTGTAGTATAGCAATCCTGGACGAGATTCCACCTCGCAACGGGCTACTTTTGTTCGTCCGCTTCAGCGATCTTGAGATAACTCTGAAGAGAGCGCTCGCTCTCGTCGCTCGGCACTAAGAGAAGCCGCATGTGAATCCAAACACTCAAACAGAGAAGTTCTTGCTCCGGGATCCGGACGGATACGACGTCACGATCAGTGCGCTCTCCGCGGGTTAACCGACCCTTCGAGACGCGGAATTCCAGTCCGACAAGTTCGATTCCGGCTCCGTCGAATTCGACACATGGGCGCGAGGAACGTCCGGTCATCCGGTCGCCACCCGACGGGAAGCAGGTTCCAACAGGAAGCACTTATGTCTTGACTAAAATTGGACGAGGAGCTTCTCGTACTCGCGGTGGGGGCCGACCCAAAACCAAAACATGGTTCCTTCCTCAAGGACACCAACGGCACGCCAGTCTAGATCGATTCGAACGGAGTAGATGGGCCGAGTAGCGTGAACTTTCTTGAATCGAAGTGAAGGATGATGTGGATCTTCCGACCAAAGACGGTAGGAAGCTCGCACCTTGGCTTGCGTCGATTTGGACGCGGCGGCAAGGAGCGAACGAAACCTCTCCGTGGTCTTCGACTCCACAGAGCTCAGAGCGGCCGAGTGCGTCCGGCCGCGTGCTCCGCGAGCGCCTCATCGGCCAGATTCGACAGGACATCCTGAGATTCTGCGAACGCCCGCGTCCAACGCTGTTCCGAGACGATCTCGTCGAGAAGGATTGATGCCAGCGCGTCCTGTTCCGGCTCATCCAGCTTCGCAACCTCCGAAAGCGCCTTCTCTAGCAGTTGGGTCACGATAGTTCCTCCTCGAATCTCCAGATCATATGCCAAGCGAGGCTACCGGACCGCAACACGGAGGACTGGCGGTGGCTTTCCGGAGGTTCCTCCTGCCACCGTAGATGACACCCCAGCAGACCGGCGCCCGGATGAGCGCCTTTTCCAGGAAAGGTAACCAATGCCTCCAGCAACCACGCAGGTGAGGCGCGGATCCTCACGGAGCCGGAGTCGTCGCGGGAGGGAGCGGGGTCCTGGAGTACATGCCGATCGGGTGGCCTGCGGGATCTACGATCAGGGAGATCGCTCCCCTGTCGTCGTCCAGGTTGAAGGGAAACCCGGACACGACGGTTCCTCCCAACTGAGTCGCCTTCTGGCTGCTGGCCTGGATGTCGGTTACCTGGACGTAGACGACGCCGTTGAACGCACCGATCTTGCCCTCCGCGACACGCAACGTCCCGATCGCCGTGCCGCCCGCGACGATCTCGACCGCCAGATCGGTTCCCTGAAGCGGCGTGAAACGCCAGTCGAAAAGCTTGCCGTAGAACTCTTTCGACTTCGGGAGGTCGGTCGTTGAGATGTCGAACCAGGCGATACGCCCAGGGCCGACATCGGGCTTCGGGGTTGCCGCACCGAGCTGTCCGGTTACGAGGGTCAGGGCCAGACTCATCGCCAAGATCGAATTCCGCATCGCCGTTCTCCTGGGACTCTGAAGGGTGGACACATGCTAACACTCAGCCTTGAGCCGAGCTAACGGCGATCCTTCGCGGCGCGTCCCCCGCTCGTCCCGACGAATCCGTGTAATCTTGCGGTAGGGGGTGGATCGATGCCCGAGCCCTTGATTCGCAACGTCTCCGACACCGCGCGGTGGGTTGCGACCTACCGCGCCGATGAGACGGCGCGCCCGGATGCAATCTTCCGCGATCCGCTGGCGGATCGGCTGGCCGGGGAGCGCGGGCGGGAGATCGTTCGCGCTCTGCCTCGCGGTACGGACGCGGGCTGGTCGATGGTCGTTCGCACGGCGGTGTTCGACGAGATGATCCTCGAAGCGATCTTGCGGGGCGCGGACGCGGTGCTTAATCTTGCGGCCGGTTTCGACACCCGGCCGTACCGGCTTCCGCTGCCCGCCGACCTGCCCTGGTTCGAGGCCGACCTGCCGCCGCTTGTCGCCGAGAAGGAGTCCCTGCTTGCCAACGAGCGGCCGGTCTGCCGGATCGAGCGGATCGCGGTCGATCTCGCCGATCGGGAAGCGCGTCGGCGGCTGTTCGAGCGCGTTGCGGCCGGCCGGCGCGAAGTCTTCGTTTTGAGCGAGGGGCTGGTCACCTACCTCAGGGACGAGGAGGTCGCGGCGCTCGCCTCCGACCTCCATGCCGCCGGAACGCTCCGCCATTGGGCGCTCGACCTGATCTCGCTATTCGCGCTACGGATGGCAAAACGCTCCTGGGGGCGACATCTGACCCAGGCGCCGTTCCGCTTCGCGCCCGCCGAGGGCGAGCGTTTCTTCGCGCCGTTCGGCTGGCGCCCCGCGGAGGTCCGCTCCTCAATCGAAGAGGGTGAGCGCCTCGACCGCCGGCCGCCGATCGGTCCGCTCGGCCGCTTCGTCCTGCGCGTTTTGCCAGGACCGCTCCACCGTTCGCTCCGCAAGGTGAGCCTGCTGGTGCGGCTCGAACGGGTTTGATCTCGACACTGTAGCGCTGCGTCGAGCGTCGCTCACATTGCGGTCGGCGGTTGAGGTTCAGGGTTGGAGGGCGCAAGGACGTGGGGGGATCTCTCTCGGTCTGGCGTAGGGGCGGCGCCCCGTCGCCGCCCTCGATGGGGCACGACCTGCGGTCAAAGGGCGGCCACGGGGGTGTCCGGCCTCAGGACATAGGTAACACCTCGACCTCAAGACATCGGTAACAGGTTGGGGCAGAGTTGGGGTCCAAGGAGGGCCGCGACGATGCCCTGGCGGGAGACCGATGCGATGGATCAGAG
>DATMZU010000578.1:0-5008 GCA_035607435.1 Thermoanaerobaculia bacterium
GACCAGGTCGAGCCACGCCGCCTGTTCATCGAAAACAACGCGCTGAACGTGCGGAATCTGGACGTTTGAGCCCCGTTTCGTGACCCAAGACGACCTTTAAGGACTCCATGAGCGAAGACACCCCGATCCTTCCCTTCGAGCGGCCCGTGCCGGTCGATATCGAAGAGGAGATGAAGCGCAGCTATTTGGATTACGCGATGAGCGTGATCATCGGCCGTGCCCTGCCCGACGTGCGCGACGGATTGAAACCGGTCCATCGCCGCGTGCTCTACGGGATGTGGGAGAGCGGCAATACCGCCGGCAAGCCCTACAAGAAGTCGGCGCGCATCGTCGGCGACGTCATGGGTAAGTTTCACCCCCATGGCGACACCGCGATCTACGACACCGTCGTGCGCATGGCGCAGGATTTTTCCATGCGCTATCGCTTGGTGGACGGCCAGGGCAACTTCGGCTCGATCGACGGCGACAACCCGGCGGCGATGCGTTACACCGAAGTTCGCCTGACCCGTCTCGCGGAAGAGATGTTGAAGGACGACATCGACAAGGAGACCGTCGATTGGCAGGCGAACTACGACGGCTCGGAGGTCGAGCCCGTCGTTCTGCCGGCCAAGGTGCCGAACCTTCTGATCAACGGCACCTCCGGCATCGCGGTCGGCATGGCGACGAACATTCCGCCGCACAACCTGACCGAGGTGATCAACGCGCTCGAGCTGCTGATGGACGACCCCGACGTGACGGTCGAGACGCTGATGACCGCGCTGCCCGGTCCGGACTTTCCGACCGCCGCGTTCATTCACGGCCTCGAAGGGATTCGCCAGGCCTACACCACCGGCCGGGGGATCATCCAAGTGCGGGCGAGGGCCGGCTTCGAAACCCAGGCCAAAGGCGACCGGCAGTCGATCATCGTCAACGAGCTTCCCTATCAGGTCAACAAGGCGCGCCTGATCGAGCGGATCGCCGAGCTGGTGCGCGAAAAGAAGATCGAAGGGATCGCCGACCTTCGCGACGAGTCGGACCGCGACGGGATCCGCATCGTCGTCGATTGCAAACGCGGCGAGGTGCCCGAGATCATCCTCAATCAGCTCTACAAGCTGACGCAGATGCAGACGACGTTCGGCATCATCCTGCTCGCGATCGTGGACAACCAGCCGAAGGTCCTGACGCTCAAAGAGCTGCTCTTCCACTTCCTCAACCATAGGAAGACGGTGATCATCCGGCGCACCCGGTTCGATCTCCGCAAGGCCGAAGAGCGCGCCCACATCCTCGAAGGGATCTTGAAGGCGCTCGACCACCTCGACGAGGTGATCGCGACGATCCGCGCGAGCCAGACGCCCGCGGAGGCGAAAGAGCGGCTGATGGCGGGCTTTGCCCTGTCGCTCCTCCAGACCGAAGCGATCCTCGAAATGCGGTTGCAGCGGCTGACCGGCCTCGAACGGCAGAAGGTGCTCGACGAGTACCACGCGCTGCTCGAGACGATCGAACGGCTGCGCGCGATCCTCGCGTCCGACCCGCTGGTGCTCGAAGAGATCCGCCGCGAGGTTCGCGAGCTGCGCGAAAAGTACGGCGACAAGCGGCGCACCGAGATCATCCCCGCCACCCACGAGATCTCGATCGAAGACATGATCGCCGACGAGGACATGGTGATCACGGTCACCCGGACGGGCTACGTCAAGCGCTCGCCGCTCGCGCTCTATCGCGCCCAGAATCGGGGCGGCAAGGGCCGGATGGGGATGGCGACCAAGGATGACGACTTCGTTGAGCATCTCTACGTCGCCTCGGCGCACAGCTCGGTGCTGGTCTTCACCGAGAGCGGCCGGATGTATTGGATCAAAGTCCACGAGATTCCCGAGGCGGGTCCGAACACCAAGGGCAAAGCGATCGTCAACCTGCTCGAGCTGGAAAAGCACGAGAAGGTGGCGACCACGGTCGCCGTGCGCGAGTTCGCCGCCGACCGGTTTCTCGTCTTCGCCACCGAGCGCGGCACGATCAAGAAGACGCCGCTCTCGGCTTATGCTAATCAGCGCGCGGCCGGCATCATCGCGATTCAAATCGACGAGGGCGACCGCCTGCTCACCGTCCGCGTCACCGACGGCAGCCGCGAGATCCTGATCGCCACGGCAAACGGCCTCTCGATCCGCTTCCCGGAGGGCGAGGTCCGCTCGATGGGGCGCAGCGCCTATGGCGTGAACGGCATTCGCTTGCGCGAGGGCGATCGCGTCGTCACCATGGAGTCGCTCGAACCCGAAGGCGAGATTCTCACCGTCACGGAAGGCGGTTACGGCAAGCGGACGCCGCTGGTCGAATATCGTCTTCAGGGCCGGCTCGGCTACGGCATCATCAACCTGAAGGTGAGCGAGAAGACCGGCCCGGTCGCGGGCGTCCGCCAAGTGGTTCCCGGCGACGGCCTGATGCTGATTACCCAGGAAGGCAAGATCATCCGCCTGAACGTCGAAGGCATCCGGGTCATCGGACGTTCCACCCAGGGCGTCAAGCTGATGGATCTCGAAGGCGAAGATCGAATCGTCGCCGTGGCGAAGCTGGCCGACGGCGCCGATGCCGGAGAGATCACGGAAACGCCCGGCGGGGGCGACCCGGGAGAGATTGCCGATGCAGGAGCCGGCGACGTCGGCGAAATCAAGGCGATCACCGCACTCGACGAGCTGTTGGAGGGAGAAACCGGCCCCGAACCGGAAGAGCCTATAAACTAGGGTCAACCCGGAGGAGCGCGGCGCCTTGCCGTGGCTCCTCCGGCGCAACGGCGCAGACCCATCGCGCGGAGGCTCGACCAATATGCAGTTCTTCCTCGATACGGCCGACATCGAAGAGATCAAAACCGCCCTCGATTGGGGAATGATCGACGGCGTCACCACCAATCCCTCTCTGATCGCCAAGCAGGGCAAGCCCTACCTGCCGACGGTGAAAGAAATCGCGAACCTCGTACCCGGACCGGTTTCCGGCGAGGTCCTGGCCCTCACCTACGACGAGATGCTCGATCAGGCGCACCGCCTGGCCGCGCTCGCCGAGAACGTGGTGGTGAAGGTTCCCCTCAATCCGCAAGGCCTGAAGCTGGTCCGAACGCTCACCGGCGAAGGGACCCAGACCAACGTGACGCTCTGCTTCTCGGCGGCGCAGGCGCTGGTTGCCGCCAAGGCGGGCGCCACGTACATCTCGCCGTTCGTCGGGCGCCTCGACGACGTCGGCGAAGAGGGCATGAAGCTGATCGAGGACATCGTCGGGATCTACCAGAACTACGAGTTCGCGACCCAGGTGCTGGTCGCCTCCGCCCGCCACCCGATCCACGTCGTGCAGGCGGCGCAGCTCGGCGCGGACGTCGTGACGATCCCGTTCAAGGTGTTGGAGCAGCTCTACAAGCACCCGCTCACCGATCTCGGCCTCGATCGCTTCCTGGCCGATTGGCAGAAGACGGGCCGCTCGTTCGACGACGAAAAGTAGATAGACTCAAATTCGACCTGACGACCTAGGAGCGCCTTCTGATGGCCCTTGAATCGACCGACGTCCTCGCCCGCATCGATGCCGAGAAAGAGACCTACCTCGAAGAGCTGAAGGACTACATCCGGATCCCTTCGATCTCGACCGATCCGGAATACGCGGCAGAGGTTTCCCGCGCCGCCGACTTCCTGGTCGGAAAGCTCCGCGAAGCGGGACTGACCGTCGAGAAGATCGCCACCCAGGGCCATCCTCTCGTCTACGCCGAATGGCTCGGGGCGCCGGGCAAGCCGACGGTGCTCTTTTATGGGCACTACGACGTGCAGCCGGCCGATCCGCTCTCCGAGTGGAAGAACCCGCCGTTCGAGCCCACGGTCGAGGGCGACAAGCTCTACGCCCGCGGCGCCACCGACGACAAGGGCCAGTCGTTCGCCCATGTGAAGGGCGTCGCGGCGATGCTCAAGGAGCGGGGCAGCCTGCCGGTCAACGTCAAGTTCCTCGTCGAAGGCGAGGAGGAGTCCGGCGGCGAATCGATCGACCGCTACGTCCGCGAGGACGGCGGAAAAAGGCTCGCGTGCGACTGCCTGGTGATCTCCGATTCCTCGATGTACGCGCCCGGCCAGCCGTCTCTGGTGTACGGCTTGAAGGGCCTCGCCTACATGGAGATCAAGGTCACGGGTCCGGCGCGCGATCTCCACTCCGGCACCTACGGCGGCGGCGTCGCGAACCCCTTGAACGCTCTGGGACACATCATTGCCCAGCTGCAGGATCGCGAGACCGGCAAGATCCAGATCCCGGGCTTCTACGACGACGTGCGGCCGCTCGAAGCTTGGGAGCGCGAGGAGTTCGCGCAGCTGCCGTTCGATGAAAAGGAATACTGCGCGGAGCTGGGGCTGACCGAAACCTGGGGCGAGCAGGGCTACACGGTGCGCGAGCGGACCTGGGCGCGCCCGACCTGCGACGTGCATGGGCTGTACGGCGGCTATCAGGCCAAGGGGGCGAAGACCGTTCTTCCCTCGTGGTGCGGGGCGAAGGTCTCGATGCGCCTGGTTCCCGATCAGAACCCGGAAAAGATCGCCCGCCTCTTCGAAGACTACGTCCGCTCGATCGCGCCTCACGGCGTGAAGGTCGAGGTCGAGTATCTCCACGGCGGGCAGGCGGTCGGCGTCTCGACCGAAGGTCCGTTCGTCGAAGCGGCGATGGCGGCGATGGAAGACGTCTGGGGCAAGCGCCCGGTGCGCGTGCGCGAAGGGGGATCGATTCCGATCGTCGCGACCTTCTCCGACGTACTTCGCGTCCCGGTCCTGCTGCTCGGTTTCGGGCTCAACGACGACGCGCTCCACTCCCCGAACGAGAAGTTCAACATCAGCCACTTCTACAACGGCATCCGGGCCATCGCGAGGCTTTTGGATCGGGTCGGAGAAGTGCGGTAGAAGATCCGGAGCACCATGAAGGCTAGAGGCATCGAGCGCGAGATCAAATTTCCCGGCGTCGAGCTGGACAAACTGCGCCAGCGGCTCATCGAGCTGGAATCCGAACGGCGGGCGCCGGGAGCGTTTGA
>DATMZU010000587.1:0-7081 GCA_035607435.1 Thermoanaerobaculia bacterium
AGCGCTCGGCTTCCCCGAGGATCTCGCCGCGGCACTCCCCCCCGCGTTTCTGGTCAAGAGCCCGGAGGACGCCCGCCGCCTCGCCGCGAAGCACTCCGGCGTTGCGTTCCTCTGCCGCGAAGGGCTGTGGATCGAAAACGGCACGCTACGCGTCGAAGGCGAACGGGCGACCCCCGGCGTGCTCGAACGGGAACGCGACCTCGCCGAACTGGGGCGCGCCATTCCCGACCTCGAAGCGCGCCTCGGCCTCGCGCTCTCCGAACTGGAGCGGCTGCTCGCCTCCCGCTCCCAGATGGCGAAGGATTCGAACCGCCTGCAAACCGAAGTGGGCCAGCTCCGTCAAGAGGTGGCGGTCGGCCGAGCCCGCGCCGAGGACGCCGCGCAACGCGAAAAGCGCCTGGCGGCCGAGGGCGAAAAGCTAGGGGGCGAGCGGGCGACGATCGCCGCCGATCTGGACAAGGTGGGGGTGAAAGGACGCGAGCTGGCGAACGAGCTCGGTCTGGCCGAAGAGAAACAAGCCGGCCTCGCCGAGCGCTTCGATCGCGCGCAGGCGGAGCTGGACGCCGCCAAAGGCGCCCGAGAGAGCCTGCGCGCCGAAAGCGCCGGCCGCCGCGGCCGGCTCGACCTGCTCGAAGAGCGGCTCGAATCGCTGAACCGCGAGATCGCCCGCCTCTCGGGCGAGCTGGAAACCGGCCGCCGCCAGATCGCCGCCTGGACCGAGGAGAGCGACAAGCTCGCCGAACGCCGGGCGCAGATCGAAGAGGAGGTCGCGCGCGCCGAGATCGAGTTGCAGGCGGCGCTCGAAGAGCGAGTCGTGGTCGAAGAGCAGGTGCTCGCCGATCAAGCCGCGCTCGACGACCATCGCCAGGGGCTCCGCGGCCTCGAAGAGCGGATCTTGGCTTTCCGCGAGCAGCGCGACACGGTGCGCTCCGAAGTCGAGGAGCTGCGCATCCAAAAGGTCGGGCTGGAGCACGACGTGCAGCACCTGGGCGAGACCCACCGCCAGGAGTTCGAGCGCGAGCTGCCCGATCCCGCCCCCGTGCCGTCCGGCGCGCTCGCCGAGCTGGACGTCGAGCTGTCGCGCTGCAAGGCGACGCTCGATCGGTTGGGTCCCGTCAACGTGCTCGCGCTTCAGGAGCACGACGAGCAGGAGGAGCGCTTCAACTTCCTCACCGTCCAGCGCGCGGACGTGGTCAAATCGGTCGAGAGCCTGCGCCAGACGATCAAAGAGATCAACCAGACCTCCGCCGAGCGGTTCCGCGAGACGTTCGTGGTCGTCAACCAGGCGTTCGGCGAGGTGTTCCAACACCTGTTCCGCGGCGGCGAAGCCGAGATGCGCCTGCTCGACGAGGACGATCCCCTCGAAAGCGGCATCGAAATCGTCGCCCGCCCGCCGGGAAAGCGGCTTCAAACCCTGATGCTGCTCTCCGGCGGCGAAAAAGCGCTCACCGCGATCGCCCTCCTGTTCGCGCTGTTCCGCTCGAAGCCTTCGCCGTTCTGCATCCTCGACGAAGTGGACGCGCCGCTCGACGACATCAACACCTCCCGCTTCGCCGACCTCCTGCACCAGATGTCGAAGCAGGATACCCAGTTCATCGTGATCACCCACAACAAGCTCACGATGGAGATCGCCTCGAACCTCTACGGCGTCACCATGGAAGAAAAAGGCGTCTCGAAGCTGGTCTCGGTGCAGATCGAAGCGTTGCAACCGGAGCCGCAGCGGGCTACGGCGTAGACGGCGTCACAGAATAAGCGCGCGAGGAGCGCCCGAATGAGGTTCGAGTGGGATCCAAGCAAGGCGGCCGCAAACCTTCGGAAGCATGACGTATCCTTCGAGGAGGCTGCAGGAGCTTTTGATGACGATCTCTCGGCCACGTTTCCCGACCCCGACCACTCTTTCGGCGAAGCCAGGTTCATCACCTACGGCCTAGGAGCCGACGGAAAACTTCTGGTGGTGTCTTACACTGAAAGGGAAGGTACAATCAGGATCGTCAGTGCCCGGGAAGCAACGACGAAAGAGAGGAAGCGGTATGAAGCCTAGGACAGAAGACGCCGCCGACGACCTCCGACCTGAATATGATTTCGATTTCTCAAAAGCGGAGCGGGGGCGTTACGCGAACCGAATCAGGAAAGAGGGCTCGAACCTCGTCCTCGTCGAGCCAGATTTGGCGCAGGCGTTCCCCGATTCCGCGGCTGTAAATGCTGCTCTGCGTTCGGTAGTTGAGTTCGCGAAGTTGTCCGCAGATCTGACCCGCCGATCTACCGGAAGTACCAAAGCGCGGCGTTCGGCCTAGGCGTTTCGGCTCCGCAATTCCAACCGGCCGTGACGTTCGAAGCGGAGCGCGCCAAGACTCGGGTGACGATGCGGTCGATGTTCGAGACCGCCGCGGTGCACAACCTGACGATCGAGAGATCGGCTCCGTCGAAGGGGGCAAGCAGCATCTCTCGAGGCTCGACGAATACGTCGCGAAGTTATAAGTCGGCGCGTCAAGGAGCGACAACTTCAATAAAATGGGGGCGGCGCGCCGAATGGACGGTGCGCTCGTCGGGAGGGGACTCGAATGGACAGAAACCGGGCGATCCAGATTTCCTATTTCCTGCTGCGCGTCGTATCGGGCTGGTTGTTCTTCCAGGCGGGAACCATCATTCTCTTCGGTTGGTTCGGAGGCATGCCTGGCGGCGGCGGTACCCCGCCTCTGGCGTCTCAGATGGGGATCGGCGGAATCCTCGAGACGCTTTGTGGCCTGTTGATTCTCTTGGGTCTCTTCACGCGGCCCGCCGCTTTCCTCGCCTCTGGCGTCATGGCCGTCGCCTATTGGCAGTTCCACGCGCCGAACGGCACCTGGCCGGCGCAGAACGGCGGCGCGCCTGCCGTCCTCCTTTGCTTCATCTTCCTGTACATCGCCGCGGAAGGCGGAGGCCCCTGGAGTCTCGATGCGCAGATCGCCGGCAACAGGCAGGGTTCCATTAGAGCTTGAGTCTCCGGTTTTGAGCCCACGTTCGGAACGGGGTGTCGATTTCGCACCCCGTCGTTTGTCTAAGAGTTGAATGAGAGCGATCCTCTCGCTCGACTCTTTCACCGCAGCCTGAACCTCACCCGGAGAGCCCCATGCTCAAGATTATCGCCATCGTCATCGTCGTCCTGCTCGCCCTCCTGCTCGTGATCGCCGCGACGAAGCCCGACACGTTCCACCTGGAGCGCCAGACGACCATCCAGGCGCCGCCCGAGAAGATCTTTCCCCTGATCAACGACTTCCACAACTGGACCGCCTGGTCGCCCTGGGAAAAGCTGGATCCGGCCTTGACCCGCACCTACAGCGGCGCACCTGAAGGCCAAGGCGCCAAGTATGCGTGGAAAGGCAACAGCGAGGTCGGCGAAGGGACCATGGAGATCACCGACGCCACCGCGCCGTCCCGGGTCGCCATCCAGCTCCACTTCATCAAGCCGTTCGATGCGACCAATCAGATCGAATTCAAGCTCGAAGGACAGGGCGATTCGACGAAAGTGACCTGGGCGATGGACGGCAAGAATCCTTTCATCTCCAAGATCATGCAGGTCTTCATGAGCATGGACAAGATGGTCGGCAAAGACTTCGAGACCGGGCTCGCGAACCTGAAAGCCGCGGCCGAGAAGTAAGGCCCCGCGGCTCTCTTCCGGCGTTCCCGCGATGTCCCGCCGCCCGTTTCTCACCGCCCGTTGGGAACGCCTCGTTCTGCTCAACTACGAGGTGGACTCGGCGCGATTGCGGCCTCTCGTGCCGGCCGGAACCGAGCTGGATCGTTGGGACGATCGCTGCCTGATGAGTCTGGTCGGATTTCGCTTCCTCGACACGCGGCTGCTCGGGATTCCGATCCCCGGGCACCGCGATTTCGACGAGGTGAACCTGCGCTTCTACGTTCGGCGAAAAGGCGATGACGGCGTCTGGCGCCGCGCCGTCGTGTTCATCCGCGAGCTGGTCCCCCGTTGGGCGATCGCAACGCTCGCGCGCTGGGTGTACAACGAGCCTTACCTTGCGGTTCCGATGACCCACGACATCCGTCTAACGCCGGATGCGGGAGGCTCCGCGACCTACGGCTGGCGCTACCGAGGGAAATCTTTCGCGCTCGCCGCGGAGGCTCAGGGGCCGGCCCAACCGCTCGTCCGGGATTCAGAGGCCGAGTTCATTACCGAGCACTATTGGGGATATACCCGGCAACGCGACGGCGGCACGCTCGAATACCAGGTCGAGCATCCTTCCTGGAACGTCTGGACGGCCCACCGGGCGAGCTTCACGGGACCGGGCGAGCTTCTCTACGGTCCCGACTTCGGGCCGATTCTCGCCGCCCCTCCCGCTTCGGCCTTTCTCGCGGTGGGATCACCGGTGGCGGTTCACAAAGGCGTGCGGCTGGCAACGCCTTAAACCCAGATCTTCACCGCCGCCGCAATAAAACAAGCGGTCGCGACCGCGATCCCGGTGGTCGGGGTACGAAACCAATAGCGCAGGCCGAGCGCGAGATAGCCAAGGCTGAAGACGATCGCCAGAATCAGGAAGCTCGGCGAGCTGCGCAGCAGATCCATGTGGCGGAAGCCCAGCAGCAGGTAGATCGCGGAGAGCAGCATTCCGCCCAGGCTGTGGCTGCCGTTGAAGCCGATCCAGGCATTCCACATCGTAAGCCGGCGCGTGAGGACCGGAGAGGTTGCCTTCATCGCCTCGTTGACCCTCGGATCGCGGGCGTCAAACTTGTTCGAGAAGAAGGTGTAGATCAGGTGCGCCGTGGCGAGGAAACCGTAGATTCCTGCACCGAGAAGAATCAAACCCTGTTCGATCATGCCCCCTCCCGAGGGTGCGACGCCGGACGGCGCGTCGACTTAAGGATTCGCCGAACCTGCTTGTTCCTTTTGCAACCTCTCGAATTCCGCAGCCGGCCAGACGGTGAAGTCACCGGATGTGATGCCGGGATGAAAATCGTTGAAATCAACCTCGATGATGTAGGGCTTCCCGTCGACCTCGAAGCTCGTCGGACCCAAGTCGCCGTCACCAAGGTTCGCGCGAAGCTCCTTCGGTCCTTCGGCACCGACCACTTCGAACGCCTGATATCGAACGGCCACCACCGTCGGGCCGAGATCGATCGAGCCCCAATCCAGGTAGCGGAGGGTAAACGCGGGAAGGGCCACGACCTTGTGATCGAGGTAGTACACCGCTTCGCCAAACCGCGCCTTTCGCACAGGCGCAGCCAGGGCGGCCTCCGCGGAGGGTTCGCCCACTGCCAACAGCGCGAAGACGATACAGAGAGTGACGGCTACGGATTCGTGAACGGGTCTCATCGGCCCTCCTGGACCCTGCCGGGGGGCCTGCGAGATGAATTGGGATCGGCGGGCTCATCCTACCCTAGGAATGAGATTCGGCCCCTTCCTGCCTCAAGACGCCGCGGAAGAAACCCGCGGCGGTCCAAGCGGCGAACGACCGCTCGATCTCAAGAGCGAGATCCGCGCCCTCGAAGGAGATCTCCGTGGCCTGCGCGAGCGCCTCCCCCACGGTCGCACCGGCGACGATCGCATCGAGCAGCGCGTGTTCGAGCGGCGAAAGCGGATGGCGCCGCACCACGAAATCCCGGCGACAGAGCGCCACGTACTCGACGCCGGGGGCCGGGAAGTCCAGCTCGTCGTCGTCCGCCACCTGCCGCGCGGCGGTGTAGAGATCATTGAGCGGAAAGCGGAGCGTGAGCAGCCGAAGCGAAGGAGACGGAATCAGGCGCGCGGCGGCAAAGCCCTCGGCCCCCAGCGACTGGAGACCTTCGGCGGAAAACGGCGGTTCCCCTTCGAGCCCCGGGCCGTCGAACACCCGGGCGATGGCATGCTCGAACCGCGCGAGGTCGGAGAGCATCTCGGGCCATGCCGGCGCCTCGCCCGCGTCTGGCGCGCGATCTTCTTCGAGGAACTGGGCGAACCGGTCGCCGAGGCGGTCGAGCGTGTAGCTCTTGGACGGGTAGCGCTGAAGGTACTCGAACGCGATCGGCTCGAACAACTCCGGCCCCAGCACCCGACGGAGGATGGGAAAGCATTCGCCAAGGCATTCGAGCAGCCGGGCGTAGTAGGCATGAGCGTAGATTCCGATCCGCTCGCTCGCGGTCATCGTGCGCGACCGGCGGACGATTTTCTCCAGCTCGTCGCGGCCGAGACCGATCAGGCGCTGTGCCTCGTCGCCCGAAAGGCCGCCCGCCACCCCTTCGGGATGGCTGATCACCGCCTGGAACCAGCTTTGGACGACGTCGAGCGCCGGCTCTTCCGGCGGCGGCTCGGAATCTCCCCGGCTCATGCCCAGCTCATACGACACTCGGCCGGATGTGGTGGAGCGGATGAGGGGCTGGCTCTTCGCCCGTCCGAGCGGCGAAGGGCGCATCCCGCCAGGGCTCTCGCCTGGAATCGGCCGGCGTTTCGGCTTCCGCGAAGTCCGCCGGGGGCTCGGTGAACCGCTTCGCCTTGAGCACCTCGGCGTGGACCACGTCGAACGGCGGAATGTGGGCGTCCCATTCGAGCAGCGTCGAGACCCCGCCCGTCAGCTGATGCGCCAAGCGGTAAAGATCCCAAACCGCATCGATCACCGGGTGGTCGTGGGTGTCGATCAGATGGGTGCCGTAGTCGCTGTGCCCGGCGAGATGGAACTGGACGATCCGCTCGTGCGGCAGGGAGCGGACGAACTCCTCGGGTTCCAGATCGTGGTTGAAGCTCGATACGTAGACGTTGTTGACGTCGAGCAGCAGGCCGCAATCGGCCTCTTCGGCCATCCGGCCGATGAACTCCCACTCCTCCATCGTCGAGTGGGCGAACGTCACGTACGAGCTGGGATTTTCGAGCACCAGGGGGCGTTCGAGGATGTCCTGGACGATCTTGATCCGCTCGACGACGTGACGCAGCGTCGCCTCGGTGAACGGCACCGGCAGCAGGTCGTGGGTGTTCTTGCCCAACACCCCCGTCCAGCAGAGATGATCGGAGACCCAGGCCGCCTTCACCTCCGCGGCCAGGGCCTTCAATTTCCGCAGGTAGTCGCGATCGAGCGGATCGGTCGAACCGATCGACAGCGACACGCCGTGGAGCACCACC
>DATMZU010000007.1:0-14840 GCA_035607435.1 Thermoanaerobaculia bacterium
CGTCTGAAGCTTCCCGCGCAGCGTCGCCGCGACCTCCTCGTCGTTGCCCGCCACCCCCGACATGTTCGGCAGCTCCGCCGCCGCGATCGACATGCCGAACAGGCTGATCGGCAGCAGATAGATCGCCTGGGCAAAGCCCAACCCTGCCACCGCCGCGGTACCCAAAAAGCTCGCGAGCATGCTGTCCACGTACGCCGAAAGCTGCACCACGCCGCGCCCGGCCGCCACCGGCCCGAGGTTCTTGAACACCGTCCGCACGGGAGCCAAGCTCGTGGTGAGCGCAAAGCGGATCTCGCGATCGTGCCGGAACACGAACGGCAGCTGGAGTAGAAGCTGGAGCAACGCCCCCACCACCATGCCCCAAGCGAGCAGCACCGCCAGCTCTCCCCCGCTCCGTCGGCCGCCGAAAATCAAAAGAGTCGCGATCATCGCCGCGTTCCACACCACCGGGGCGACATAGGAGAGGAAGAATTTCCGGTGGCTGTTCAAGATCCCCAAGCACCAGGCGGAGAGAACCAACAGCCCCGTGCCGGGGAACAGAATCCGCACGATGTCGATCGTCAGAGCCCGAGCGTGCCCGGTAAACCCCGGAGCCACCAGATCGACCATCCAAGGGGTCGCCACTGCCCCAAGAGCCGAAAGCACACCGACCAGCAGCGCGAGCAAAGCCCCCACCACCCCGGCCACCCGGCCCGCCAGCTCGGTCTTCCCCTCCGCCTGAAGCCGCGCGTAGACCGGAATGAACGAAGCCGAAAGCACCCCCTCGCCCAGCAGATTCTGGAGCAGGTTGGGAATCCGCAACGCCGCCTTGAAAGCCCCTGCAGCCGGCGACGTCCCAAGAAAATGGGCAAACACCTGCTCCCGCACCAGCCCCGCGATCCGCGACAACAGAATCCCCGAAGCGACGAGCAGGGAATGGAATCCGGTGGATCGAGAGCGGGTCACGAGGCGAGGGTATCCCGAGTGGTGGGGGAAGCGTAGCAAAAGCGAGAGCCAGGCCACGAGCGGTCGGGAAATTCGCCCCCCTGAGCGCCAAAGGCGCGCCCCAAACCAGCCTGGGGCAACGCCCCAGGAAACGGCAACGAGAAACCACCGGGAGGGCCGAAGGTCCGCCCCATCGGTTCGAGGCAAACCCGGTCAAAGGCCCACGAACCCACGTCCCGCCAGGGACGTCGTAACATAGCGAGTGAATTCATTCACTCGCGGGGTTGCGATGGCACGAACGTGGCGCACGAGATTGCACGGGCCTTCAGCCCTTCCGGAATTCGGGGAAACCCGGGAACTGCACAGCGAGGCGGCGGCCCAGATCGAACAGCTGGAGCCGCTGCGCCTCCCCGCGTAGGTCAGACCAGAAAAGCCGCCCCTCTGAGCGCCAAAGGCGCGCTTCAAACCAGCCTGGGGCAACGCCCCAGGAAACGGCACCGAGAAACCACCGGGAGGGCCGAAGGTCCGCCCCATCAGTTCGAGGCAAACCCGTTCCAAGGCCCACGAATCCACGTCCCGCCAGGGACGTCGTAACATAGCGAGTGAATTCATTCACTCGCGGGGTTGCGATGGCGCATGAGATTGAGGCGGCGCAAAGACCGATGGAACGGGCCTTCAGCCCTTCCGGTGATCGATGGACCCCGGAACCCAGGCCGTTGGCCTGGGCTGGTATGAAGCCGGGCCTTCGGCCCTGAGCAGCGGGCGGCTTGCCTCAGGGTGCGCGGCGCCGGTTACTTGAACCTATCCCTACGCCTCTTCGCCTCGCCTCCCCTACTTCGCGCTCTTCGCCACTTGCACGCTCCCCCCGCCCGCCGAGTTCTTGCCGTAGTAGTCGAGCAGGCCTTGGACGATCGCGGTGGCGATGTCTTCTCGGTAGGCGCGGGTTTGGATCAGACTGCGGTCGAGGTCGTTTCCGAGGTTGCAGACTTCGAGCAGGAGCTTGGCGGGGACGGCGTTGTAGCGGAGGACGGCGGGGACCCATTCGCGTTGGTCGCGGATGACTTTTTCGCGCACGGGTTTGAAGGGGTGGACCGGCAGGTTTTTGGCGGCGATGGCGCCGATCACCTTTTCGGCGAGCTGGCGCGAGAGGCCTTCGGACATGGTGCGCCGATCGCGCGGCAGGCTGACGTAGGGGTTTTCCTGCACCTCGCGGAACGCGGCGTAGGCCGATCCGGATTTGCCGTAGGTGTCTTCTCCCAAGGAGGCCGCGGGGATGTAGG
Source organism: Thermoanaerobaculia bacterium (assembly GCA_035607435.1). Taxonomy (GTDB): domain Bacteria; phylum Acidobacteriota; class Thermoanaerobaculia; order Multivoradales; family UBA5704; genus DASYKS01. The sequence goes on from DATMZU010000007.1 coordinate 2,205, forward strand.
CCATCGCGCCGCGGAGCGAGGGGTGGAGCGAATCGGCGTGGACCGAGAGGAAGACCACTTTGTCTTCGTCGTTGCCTTTGAGCGTGCCCGAACCGCTTTTGGTGCTCGCGACGCGTTGCGTAAGCTGGCGGAAGATGCTGTTGACCAGGTACCAGCGCAGATTGACGCCGAAGGCCGGATCGACGATCGGATAGGGCGGGGTGGTCAGGACCGCGTGGCCGCGCGAGAACGGCAGCACGTCGGCGTCCTGAATCTTGAAGGCCGCGCCGTCGCGGGTGGTGACCAGGACGTGCGCCGCCGTCCGCGTCTCCAGCCGGCGCTTGGTGCGCATCACGATGTCGTAGACGTAGAGGCTTTCCCAGACGCCCCCCATCGACGCCCCCGCGTCTTTGCCGCCGTGGCCCGGATCGAGGATCACGGTGATCCCTTCGAGCCCCTGGGCGAGGACCGGGTTGGTGAACTTCTCGCTCTCGGCGACTTCCGTTTCGTAGGCCACGCGGCGCGGGTCGCCGGGGGGCAGAAACTCGGGCTGCAACAGATCGAGCGGGATCTTCACCCGGTAGCCGACGGGGATGTCGGTGACGTCCGGGATGCCGTTCCGCTTCGCCAATTCCGCCGCGAGCGCGTTCACGTCCTGGGCGTGGATGCGGCCCGTGAAGCGGACGACGACTCCGGAATAGAGCGCCTCGCCCGGGCGCAGGCGGTAGATGGCGAAATCGCCGTAGGCGTCCTTGCCGTAGTCGAGCCGGAATCCGCCGTCCCCCTTGGGCAAGGCCGAGCGGAGGTCGGGCAGCAGCAGCTCCGCGGGAATCGCGACCGTGGTGCCGCGGCCCAGCTCGTCGTCGGGCAGCTCGTTCAGCTCGCGGATGGCACGGAAGTTCTCGCCGTTGCCGGTGAACCAGGTCGCGATGTGCCAAAGGCTTTCGCGGCCGAGGGGACCCACGCCGCGCACCTTGTGCTGCCAGCTGTCCGGCTCGAACCGGTCTTCGGGAAAGAGGGCGCGCAGGGCGCGCAGGCGCATCTTGGGGGTCAGCAGGTCGATCGACACGCGATAGAGCGTGCCCGAGAGCAGTTCGCGCCGGCCGCCGTTGCTGTCGGAGATTTTTTCCGCGGTGAGGGGATCGCCGGACAGCCGACGGGCGAACCCGATCATGCCCTCGCCCGCTTTCGGCATCGCCTCGATCACCACGCTCTGGTCTTCGCCGAGGCGGACGTACGCCCCGTCGTCGAGCGGCACGCGAAGCATCCGGGAGTTCGGAACGCTCGCCGAGGCCGGCACCGGTTTGCCGTTGACGATGATCTTCGGGCGTTCGGAGCCGGCCGAGGCGAGCGGCGCCGGGATTTGCAGCAGGAGCGCGGCGGCAAGCGCGGCGGCCAGAGGACGACGGGAGCCCGCGCGCGGACCCGAGACGTTCATGGCGACGACACGCCTCCGCCCGGATTCGGACGATTCTTAAACGTCGGGGCGACGCGCCAATCGCCCGCCGCTTCGAACGCGCGGCCGGCGCGGAAGACTTCCGGCTCGGCAAACGGCCGGCCGGTGATCTGGAGCGACAGCGGCAACCCCTCGTCGTCGAACCCGGCGGGGAGCGCGAGCGCCGGCAGGCCGACCAGGCTCGCCGGGGTGGTGTAGATGTCGGACAGATACATGGCGAGCGGATCGGCGGCGCGTTCGCCGATCCGGAACGCCCCCGTCGGGCTGGTGGGCGAAACCAGCAGATCGCACTTCGTAAACGCCGCGTCCAGCTCGCGGCGCATGGTTTCGAGCACGGCGCGGGCGCGGCCGTAGTAGGCGTCGTAATAGCCGGAGGAGAGCGCGAAGGTGCCGAGCATGATCCGCCGCTTCACCTCCGCGCCGAACCCCTCGCTGCGGCTTTGGACGTAGGTGGCGCCGAGGCTGTTCGCCCCGCTCGCCCGGCGGCCGTAGCGGATGCCGTCGAAGCGGGCGAGGTTGGCGCTCGCCTCCGAGGTGGCGATCACGTAGTAAACCGCGATCGCGGCTTCGAGGCTCGACACCGAGACTTCGACGATCTCGGCCCCGGCGCCCGCCAGCCGTTCGAGCGACTCGTGCCAGCAGCGGGCGTTGGCGGGGGCGAGGCCCGAGGCATCGACCTCCTTGAACGAGCCCACTTTCAAGCCCCGAATCCCGTCTTCGATGCCGGCGAGCGGATCTTCGACCGGCCGATCCGCGCAGGTCGAATCGCGGGCGTCCGGCCCGGCGATCACGGCGTAGCCGAGCGCGGCATCCCGAACGTTCCGGGCCAGCGGTCCGATCTGATCGGTCGAAGAGGCGAACGCGACGAGGCCGTAGCGCGAGACCCGCCCGTAGGTCGGCTTGAAGCCGACGATGCCCGACAGCGCGGCCGGCTGGCGGATCGAGCCGCCCGTGTCGGAACCGAACGAGAGCGGCACGCTCCCGGCGGCCACCGCCGCGGCCGGGCCGCCGCTCGATCCGCCGGGCACGCGCGACAGGTCCCACGGATTGCGGGTGAGCTGGACGCTGGAGTTTTCGCACGACGAGCCCATCGCGAACTCGTCCATGTTCGTCCGGCCGACCGGCACGGCCCCCGCCGCGAGCAGCCTCTCGACCGCGGTCGCCGTGTAGGGGGCGACGTACCCTTCGAGAATCTTCGAGGCGCAGGTGACGGCGTGCCCTTCGAGGCTCAGGTTGTCCTTGAGCGCGATCGGCACTCCGGCGAGCGGTCCGACCGATTCGCCCGCCGCAATCCGGGCGTCGATCCGCGCGGCGCGTTCGCGCGCCTCGTCGGCCCAGATTTCGAGGTAGGCGCCGATCTCGGGCTCGACCTCCGCCGTGCGGGAAAGGGCGGCCTCCAGCACCTCGGCCGCGGTCGTCTCGCCCGCCGCGACGCGCCGCGCGGTCTCTTCGACCGAGAGATCCCGGAGCGGCGCCGCGGCGGGAGCGCTCACGAGCCCTCCGCCTCCGAGGCTTTGACCTCGGCCACGACCAGGAATCCGTCGCGCTCTTCCGGAGCGTTGGCGAGAAACCGCTCGCGCGGCAGGCCGGGGACGATCGTGTCCGCCCCCTCCGGTAGCCCGGCCGAGCGATCCGGCTCGTCGCTGCCGGCAAACGCCTGGAGCTGGTCGATATAATCGACGATCTGGCCGAGCTGCGCGGCGAAACGCCCATCTTCCTCCGGTGCGAACCGGAGCCGGGCGAGAGAGGCAATCTTCCTGACTTCTTCGATAGTTAGCGCCATGGCCTTCGAGTGAAATCTTAGCCGAATCCTGGCAGCGACGCGAGACCGCGGTCCACAGGGTCTCCGAGTTGCGGCATGATCGTGCCATGCCGTCGATGGATTTTTCGTCTTCCTTGCTCGCCCTGCTCGCCCTTCCCGCCGTCTCCCAGCTCGCCGAGATCGCCGGAAGAACCCCCTGCCACCTGGTCGGCGGGGCGGTCCGCGACGCGGCGCTCGGCCGGGAGGTTCACGATCTCGACGCCGTCGTGGAGGGCGGCGGCGAGGGGATCGCGCGGCGGCTCGCCGCCCGGCTGCCGGCCCGTTTCGTGCCGCTCGGCGGCAAGGAGTTTCCGGCCTTCCGGCTGGTGGCGGACGATCTGGAGCTCGACATCTGGGATCGCTCCGGCATGTCGCTCCAAGAGGATCTCGCGCGCCGCGATCTGACGATCAACGCGATCGCCTACGACCTCGCCACCCACGAGACGGTCGATCCGTTCGGCGGCCTCGCCGATCTGAATCGCCGCCTGCTGCGCGCGGTGACGCCGAAGAGCTTCGCGGGCGATCCCCTGCGCCTGCTCCGGCTCGCCCGGCTGGCGGTCCAGCTGCCCGGTTTCGTTCCGGTGCAGGAGACGTTGCTGCTCGCCCGGGTGAGCGCGTTCGCCCTGCCCACCGTCGCCGGAGAGCGCATCCGCGACGAGCTGGGCCGCATCGTCGGTTCCTCCCGCGCGGCGGTCGGGGTGAAGATCCTCGCCGAGATCGGCCTCTACCCCGGTCTCTGGACCTACGCCCTGGGGGAGATCGTGCCGAGCGGCCGGGTGATCGACCGGCTGGATGCGTACGAGCGGATCTCCGAGGAGCCCTGGGCGCGGGACACCGACGAGGCCGCCCGGACCGCCGGGCGTTGGGCCCTGCTGTTCGCCGAGCTGCGCGAGCACGGCGGAGGTGCCGAAAGCGCGCTCGCGCGGTTCGTCGATCGAGGCTATCTCTCGAAAGCCGAGGCCCAGGCGATCGGCTATCTTCTGGCGCTCGCCGCGCCGCCGGAGTCCGAACCCGATCGGCGCCTGTTTCTCCATCGCCTCGGGGCGCAGCTCTGGCCCGCGGCTCTCGCCTACCTCGGGGCGCGCGGCGCGACGTCGATCCAAGACGCCCGGTCGCTGGCGGAGCTCGCGGAGCGCGCTGGAACGGAGATTTTCGATCCGCCGCGCCTCCTGTCGAGCGAGGCGGTACGCGAGATCACCGGCGTTCCCGCCGGGCCGGAGCTGGGGCGGTTGCTCGCCGTCCTGCGCAAGGCGCAGGTCAGCGGCGAAGTGCGATCGGCCGCCGAGGCGGAGCGTCTGGTGCGCTCGTTCATCACCACCGGCACTCCGTTTGCACCTTGAGGTTCCCATCGGCCTTTCGGTCGAGTTAATCTAAAGATCGAGACCTTTTCATCGGCACTTTATGCGGAAACTCGCGCTCACCTTTGTCGCATTCTGCATCGCGCTGCTCGCAGCGGAGGGGCTGGTGCGCCTGCTGGGCGCGGCGCCCGAGGTGGGCTGGGTACGGATCGGCCGCTATCAACTGGCGCGCAATCCGAAGATCGGCTTCGAGCCGATCCCGGCTTTCTCCACCTCCGAAGTCACGAACGATCTGGTCGGCTTCGCCGGGAAGGCGAACCGGCTCGGGTTTCGCGACCGGGAGCACGAGGTGGCGAAACCGCTCGGGGTCTTCCGCATCCTGGTGCTCGGCGACAGCGTGGGCCAGGGGCTCAAGGTTCCGCGATACGAGGATACGTTTCCCGCGCTTCTCGAAGCGAGGCTTCAGCGGCGGGGCGTGAACGCGGAGGTGATCAACCTCTCGGTAACCGGCTACAACACCCAGCAGGAGGTGGAGACCCTGGCCGAGAAAGGATTGCGGTTCTCGCCCGACCTGGTGCTCGTCGCCTACACCTTGAGCGACCGGGAACGGCTCGACGGCAACATCATGGAGACGCTGCTCTCGGAGGCGCGCATCGGTCCGGCCCGCGCCGCGCGCCGCGCGAACCCCTACCTGGTCGAAAGCGCTCTCTATCGCTTCCTGTTCTTCCGAATCCTCGCGCACCACGCGACTCAAGCCGACGCCGCGGAATCGGTCGAGTCGGCGCGGGCTCTCGCGGCGATCTCGGGCGACACGGTGGCGCCTTCTTTCGCGACCCTGCGCTCCCTCGCCCACGAGCACCACTTCCGCGTGCTGGTCGCGATCTTTCCTTACTTCGTGAACCTGACGACCGGATACGAGTATCAAAAGGAGCACGCCTCGGCCGCTCGCGACGCGGAGAGAAACGGCTTCGAGGTGTTGGATCTTCTCTCGACGATGCAGCGTTGCCGCCAGAACGCGCACCGGCGCATTCAAGAGGACAGCTTTCATCCGAACGAGATCGGCCACCGGTGCGCCGCGACCGCGATGGCCCGCAAAATCTTCGTCAGCGCCCCGCACAAAGAGGCGTCGCCGCTCACGATCGCCCGCAAACCCCGGGTTTCCGAACCCGGCACGAGCGGCACCGGCGGCCGGCTCCGGTCCCGCAGGGCGTAGCCGCCTCCCTACCGCGGGTTGCCGACCAGCTTCTGGTTGAGCTCCTTGATCCGCTCCATCAGCTTGTCGATCTTCTCCTGCGCTTCCTGCCGCAGACGGCCGTAATCGCCCTTCAGCCGCTCCTGCTCCTTGAGCGACTCGGCGTAGCGCTGGCGCCCGTCCTCGATCACGTCGTCCCGCTGGCGCATGGCGGCATGGAGATCCCCGATCTCCTCATCCTTTTCGGCCAGCTTCATCTTGGTTTTTTCTTCCTGCTCCTCGTACAGCTTGCGGAACTGTTGCAGCTCCAAGATCTCGGCGAAATCGGACGTGGTGGGGCTCATTTCACCTTCCCTCACTTCGATGTTGGGGAACATCTTGCGCATTTTCAATTGCAGGTCTTCGGGGTCGGACGACTCGCGCATCGCCTCGGGGTAGGTGATCGTGCCGTGGACCAGCAGGGCGAGCAGCGACTGGTTCATCGACTGCATGCGGTAGTAGCCGACGGAGGACTCGACCTCTTCGAGCAGATCGCTGGTCTCGCCCTTTTCGATCATCTTGGAGATCTTCGGCGACGACCGCATGATTTCGAGCGCCGCGACCAGCCCCGCGCCGTCCTGGCGCTCGACCAGCTTCATCGAGACGACCCCTTTGAGCACCTGGGCGAGCTGTACCCGCACCTGCCCCTGCTGGTCGGGCGGGAAGGTGTCGAGGATGCGATCGACGGTCTGGGTGGCGCTGTTGGTATGCAGCGTCGAGAACACCAGATGGCCCGTCTCGGCGGCGGTGATGACGGTCGAGACCGTCTCGGGATCGCGCATTTCGCCGACCATGATCACGTCGGGGTCCTGGCGCATGGCGTTCCGCAGGGCTTCCTTGAAACCGACCGTGTCGGTCCCCACCTCGCGCTGCGAGATGGTCGCGACGTCGTCGGTGAACAGGAACTCCATCGGATCTTCGATCGTGATCACGTGGACCGGCCGCCGGCCGGTGATGTGCTTGATCAGCGCGGCGAGCGTGGTCGATTTGCCCGAGCCGGTCGGCCCGGTGACGAGGACCAGCCCCATCGGCATGTCGGTGAAGTCGAGCAGGACTTTCGGCAGCTCCAGGTCCTGGATGTTGCGGATGTCGAACGGCACCCGCCGGAACGCCGCGGCGTAGGTGCCGCGCTGCATGTAGATATTGCCGCGGAACCGCGCCAGCCCATGGACGCCGTAGCCGAGATCGACCGACATGCTCGCATCGAGCCGCGCCTTCTGGGTCGGGTTCAGGATCGACAGCACCATCTCGTTGATCTCGTCCGGCCGCAGCGGCTGCATGTCGAGAGCCATCAGCCGGCCGGAGATCCGCAGCAGCGGCGGCCGGGTCGGCTTCAAATGCAGATCGGAGGCCTTCCGATCGGTCATGATGCGCAGCAGCTTGTCGAGTTCCATACGGGGTTCCGTGCCGGTCTCTTGAAAAAGCGGCTCATTGTACACGTACGGATGGCGAGGTGACCCTCGCGAGGAGACGATCGCGCCCCCGCCGGAGGTTCGCTCCCGGCAACCCGCGCTTTCGCCGCCGGAAAGCGCTCCCCGACCGTCGCTGGCGGCTTCCCGGATCGGCGATCGTCTTTCCGCGGCGGAAAGCGGCGTTCCACGCCGGATAGCCGCTATACGCTGCGGATAGCGGCTATCCGTCCCAGAACCGGAATAACCGTCCCAGGATCGGACCTACGGTCCCAGGACCGGAATATCCGTCCCGGAATCGGATCTACCGTCCCAGAATCGGACCTACCGTCCCAGAATCGGAATATCCGTCCCAGGATCGGATCAGCGGTCCCAGAATCGGATCAGCCGTCCCGAAATCGGAGATTCACCCGCGAAACACCGCTCGCGGCCAGCGAAAGCGGCTCCCGGCAGCGAAACCGGAGATTCCGCCGCGGAAAGCCGGCCTGCGCCGCCGCTTCACCGATTCGCGCTCCGCCACCGAGTAGAATTGCCTCACATGTCGAAACCCACGGTTTTCGTGAGCTACAGCCGCCACGATCGCGAGTGGAAGGACCGGCTCGTCCAGCATCTGGAGGTCCTGGAGCGCGAGGGTCTGCTCGACGTTTGGGACGACAGTCGCATTCCTGTCAGCTCCGATTGGCTGCCCGAGATCGAAGGCGCGATCGCGCGAGCCCGGGTCGCGGTGCTGCTGGTTTCCGTCGATTTTCTCGGGTCGGACTTTATCCGCAAGAAGGAAGTGCCGGAGTTCCTCGCGCGGCGTCGGAACGAAGGGCTGCACGTCTTCCCCGTGATCGTCCGACCCTGTACTTGGGATCAGGTCGAGGCGCTCGCTTCGATCCAAGCCAGGCCACGTGACGGCAAAGTTCTGACGGACTTCCGAGGAAGCCGCGCCGAGCGCGAGCTGGTTGAGATCGCCCGCGAGATCCTCCGCTTGGCGGAAGCGGCTCCTGCAGCCTCGGCGATGGTCTCGCCCAAATCAACGACGACCGCGCTTCTCCATCAACTCCCCGCCCCACCCGCTGATTTCGTCGGCCGCACGGAGGATCTCGCGGCGCTACGCGCCTCCGTGAAGAAAGGCGGCGCCACGATCTGCGGCCTCCAGGGCCAAGGGGGCGTGGGAAAGACGGCTCTCGCTCTGGTGCTCGCGCAGGAGATGGCGGCGGATTTCCCCGACGCGCAGATCTTTCTGGATCTTCAGGGGGTGAGCGAACGACCGCTTTCGACCTCCGAGGCGATGGCCCATGTGGTGCGCTCGTTCGACCCTGAGGCGAAACTGCCAGAAGGGCCTCAGCTCGCGGTGGTTTATCGAGACATTCTGGCGTGCAAACGGGTGCTCCTATTGATGGACAACGCCTCGGGACCCGATCAGGTGGCGCCGCTCCTGCCGCCCGCGGCGTGCGCGCTGCTGGTGACCTCGCGGCAGAAGTTCACCCTCCCCGGGCTTGCCGTGCGGGATTTGGAACTGCTGCCCGAGAAGGATGCCTGCGAACTGCTGCTCGCGATCGCGCCGCAGATCGGTGGGCGAGCGGTCGAGATCGCGCGGCTGTGCGGGTTCCTCCCCTTTGCGCTGCGAATCGCGGCGGGCACACTCGTGGAACGACCAGATCTCTCGGTCGAGGCGTTTGAAAAGCGTCTGGGTAGGGGAAAAGAACTGGCAACGATGGGCGAGAAGGTGCTCGGGATCGGGGTTTCCCTCCTTACTGCTGCCTTTCAACGGCGCTACTGCCACCTCGCCGTCTTCGCCGGAGATTTCGACGCCCCGGCCGCGGGTGCTCTGTGGGGGCTGGATGAGGACGAGACGGATGAAACGCTTGGCGCCTTCGTTCGCGGGAGTTTGCTCGAAGGTAAAAGTGGCCGGTACAAGCTCCACGACCTCGCCCGGGCGTTTGTGGCGTCGAGGCTGACGGAGGAACAAAGAGCGCAGGGTGAGCTGCGGCATGCCGAGCACTACTGTGGGGTGCTTGAGGAAGCGGATCGCCTCTATCAACAGGGTAACGAGCACATTCTGGCGGGCCTTGCGCTGTTCGATCGCGAGCGGCATCAGATCGCGGCCGGACAGGCGTGGGCGGCTGAAAAGTTCCACGAATGGGAGGAAGCCGCGCGGCTCGCGAGCGAGTACCCGGAGGTGGGATGGTACGTGCTCGACCTCCGCCTAACCCCTCGACAGTGGATCGCCTGGCTCGAAGCGGGGCGGGAGGGGGCGCGACAGACGAGCGATCGTGCGGCGGAAGGGAGACACCTGGGAACCCTCGGCATCGCCTATGCAAGCCTAGGCGAAACACGGCGTGCGATTGAGACCTACGAGCAGTGTCTCGCAATCCTTCGCGAAATCGGTGATCGAAGCGACGAGGGAATCACCCTTGGAAACCTCGGCAACGTCTATAGAAACCTGGGAGAAACACGGCGCGCGATCGAGACCTACGAGCAGTGTCTCGCAGTCCTCCGCGAAATTGGCGATCGGCGTGGCGAGGGAACCGTTCTCGGAAACCTCGGCAGCGCTTATGCCAACCTCGGCGAAACTCAGCGCGCGATCGAGTATCACGAGCATTACCTCGCCATTGCCCAAGAGATCGGCGATCGGCGCGGCGAGGGAACTGCCCTCGGAAACCTAGGCTGCGCCTATGCCAACCTCGGTGAAACACAGCACGCGATCAAGTATCACGAGCAGTACCTCGCCATCGCTCATGAAATAGGTGATCGGCGCGGTGAGGGAATCGCTTCCGGAAACCTCGGCAGCACCTACGCCGACCTTGGTGAAACACGGCGCGCGATCGAGTATCAAGAGCATTACCTCGCAATCGCCCGCGAGATCGGCGATCGGCGCGGCGAGGGGATCGCTTCGTGGAATCTGGGGCTCGCGTACGAGACGCTGGGCGAGTTCGCTCGGGCGGTCGAGCTGACGCAGATTCGGGTCGATTTCGAGCGGGAGTTCGGGCACCAGGATGCCGAGAAGCATGCGGCGCGGGTAGAAGCAATTCGCGCGCGGCTGGCGGGGTGAGAAACCCGCTATGGGAAGAACCTGTAGATCTCCCGCCGGTGGAGGATCCTCACCAACGTCGCTTGGTCGCCTTCGACTATCAGGCCCAGGCGGTAGTCGCCCATTCGGATGCGATAGAAGGCTCCGGGGGCCTGAAGTTTTCTGAGTTGAGGGATCTCCGCGAGTCCAGCGGCGCGCTCGATCGCTTCGATGACCTGCTTGACGCGAGCCCGAATCTCCGGCTGGCGAAGGTGTCGCAGGTCCTTGGTGAAGGTCTCACGGAAACCGGTTTTCACTTCTCGAGGATCCGGAACACCTCTTCTCGACTGACCAGCGGACTCTGCTCTCCTTCACGGATCGCATGCACCATGCCCATGTCCTCCAGAGCTTCTTCCACGAGACCCAATACAAGATCTCTGCGCTCTTCAAGCACTTCGATCATGGCCGTCTTGACGAGATCCTTGATCCTGCTGTCTTCGATGCCGGCGTCCATGGTACCTCCACGGTTCTGTCTACTCTACGCTACCTCTGGCTCGGAATTAGGTAGCAGCAGCGGCTCCCTCCCCTCTCCTCCGAGTAGAATTGCCTCACATGTCAAAACCCACGGTCTTCGTGAGTTACAGCCGCCACGACCGCGAGTGGAAGGATCGGCTCGTCCACCATCTGGAGGTCCTGGAGCGCGAGGGCCTGCTCGACGTTTGGGACCACAGTCGCATCCCTGTCACCACCGATTGGCTGCCTGAGATCGAAGGGGCGATCACGCGGGCCAAAGTGGCGGTGCTGTTGGTTTCGGTCGATTTCCTGCGTTCCGACTTCATCCGCAACCAGGAGGTGCCCGAGTTCCTTGTCCGGCGCAAGGCGAACGGGTAAGCAGCCCTCACCCCGGCCCTCTCCCAAAGGGAGAGGGGAGGACGCAACCGAATTTCCGGCCGCCGAGCCCGGAAAGCTGGTCGCCGAGATCGCTTTTCTGGGTGCGCGGAGCGTTTTTCTGATCGCCGAGAACCCTTCGCTGACTCCGGCGAGCCCTTTTCTCACTGCCGAATTCCCTTTTCTGACTCAGAACGTCGATTCGCGACCGGCAAAGCCATGTTCTGATTGGCGCGAGGCCTTTTCTGAATCAGAAAACCCCTTCGCTGAGTGCCGAATTCGATTTTCTGATCGGCGAAACCGCTCGGCTGGCTCAGAACGTCCACTTTTGTTCCGCGAAGCGAATTCGGCGGCGAGAAAAGGGTTCCGCGCGCTCAGAAAACGCTTCGCCGCAGCCAGAAAACCGAGCGTGGCGCACGTTGCGCTTTCTCCGCCGGACGCCCCTGGGCTTCCCCGGATTGCATTTCTCGTCTCGTCTTCCACGAAAAGAGGGTTGTCATTGAGAAACCCTGTTTCGCGGGGCCCTGCGGAGTCTCGGGGCAGAGCTGACCGATATTCCGGGCGGCGAAGTCATTGGCCCGATCAGCCCTCACCCCCGGCCCCTCTCCCCAAGGGAGAGGGGAGAACAGCAAAGATGTCGGTGCTTTGCTCCCCTTTCCCTTGGGGAGAGGGGCCGGGGGTGAGGGCTGTAGAGCGAACCTACTCCCCGAAATCCAACCGGCCCGGCAACGCCCCTTCCAGCTCCAGTAGACGTTGCTTCATCGGAAGCCCTCCGGCGTAGCCGGTGAGCGAACCGTTGGCTCCGATCACCCGATGGCAGGGGATCACGACCCCGATGGGGTTGTCGTGGTTCGCCATGCCGACCGCGCGGGCTCCTCCGGGGACTCCCAGGGTGCGGGCGATCTCGCCGTAGGTGGTGGTGGCTCCGAACGGGATGCGCAGCAGCTCGGCCCAGACGGAGCGTTGGAAGTCGGTGCCTCCGGAGCCGGGGGAAAGCACGCCGAGCGGCAGGTCGAAGTCTCGCCTTGTGCCGGCCAGGTATTCGTTGAGCTGTTTTCGGGTTTCCGGGAGCGGCGGCGCTTCGGGGTCGTTTGCCGCATCGGCCCAACGCCGGGCTTGGGCGCTTTCGCAGTCGTCTCGGGAGACCCGGTTTTCCAGGCAGATCAGCTCGCCGTTCCGGGCGACCGCGAGGACCCAGCCGAGCGTGGTCGGAAAGATCGAGAAGGAGGTGTTTTCCATCTCCGGCAGGCTCTTTCTAGTAGGGGCGGCCCCCCGTGGCCGCCCGGTAGGCCGAGCCGTTCGAGGGCGGCGACGGGGCGCCGCCCCTACCCAAAATGGCCGATTCGCCCACCGAGCTTCTCTCCTAGAACCGCCGCATCAGCCCGACCACGATGCCGCGCACCCGGACGTCCGCGGCCGGGACTCGGATCGGCGCCATGGTCGGGTGGGCCGGCTGCAGGCGGACGACGTCGCCTTCCGGGTAGAAGCGCTTGAGCGTCGCCTCGTCGTGGATCAGGGCGACGACCATTTCTCCCGGCTCGGCCCGCTCGCGCCGCTGGACGACGACGAAGTCGCC
>DATMZU010000019.1:0-9603 GCA_035607435.1 Thermoanaerobaculia bacterium
GAGGCGCAAGATCCGGTCCGGATGGCGCTCGCGATGAAGCTCGGCGTCGAAGCCGGCTGGCTCGCGGCCAACGCCGGCCGAATCCCCAAGAAGCTCTACGCCAACGCCTCCTCCCCTCTGGAAGGGCTGATCGAGTAGGGAGATCGGTCCCGAATCCGCCGGGCTACAGCATTTCGAGGTTGGCGAACTTCGCCACCAGTTTGCGCTTGCCCGCCTTGTCGAAGAAGACGGTGATCTTGGCGTCGTCCCCCTGGCCGTCCATTTCGAGCACCACCCCCTGACCGAGGGTCGGGTGGCGGACGCGGCTGCCGCGCTTTACCGGCCGGCGCGGCATGACGTCCGGATCGGGTTCGAGCGTCCGCTCGCGGTAGCCGGAAGGGGCCGAGGGTGCGGCGGGCGAGCCCGGACGGGTTGCCGGTCTGGCCGACATCGGGGGCGGACTCGCCGGGCGGCCGTAGCCCTCGGTCGAGCGCCTTGTTTCGGGGGTCTGCGGCGAACCGTAGCGCGGCTCCGGGGCGGCCGGTGCGATCGATCCTCCCGAGGCCGGGGTTTGGCCGAAGAACGAATAGATCCCCGCGTTCTGTTGCGAGAACTGCGGTGAGAAGCGCTCATAGCCGGCCAGCTCGGGGCTGCGCGTGACGATCAGCAGCTCCTCCGGCAGCTCGCCCAGGAACAGAGATTCGAGCTGATCCTGATAGCGCCCCGCGATCCGCCGCCGCCGGCAGCTCGTGAGGTAGAGCCGCTCTTTAGCCCGGGTCATCCCGACGTAGAGCAACCGGCGCTCCTCTTCCAGGTTCTCGCGCGCGCCTTGGGAGTTGAAATGGGGCAGCAGCCCGTCTTCGAGCCCGGAGACCACCACGGCGCGGAATTCGAGCCCCTTCGCGCTGTGGAGGGTCATCAGCGAGACGCCTTTTTCCCCTTCCCAGCCGTCGAGGTCGGCGACCAGCGAGACGTGGTCGAGGAACGCGGTCATCAGGTCCTCGTCGGTCGCGGCGTTGTAGCTGTTCGCCTCGGTGAACTCCTGCGCCGCGGAGAGGAATTCCTGGATGTTTTCCAGGCGCGCCTTGTCCTCGTCGTCGCCGCGACCGTAGAGATCGAGATAGCCGGTCGCGGCGAGCAGCCGGTCGAGCAGCGCGGGAAGCGGCAGCTCGGCCGCCGCCTTTTGCAGGCCACGGATCAGATCGCGGAATTTGCCCACGGCCGTGGCGCTCCGCGCCGGGAGGCTGCCGAGATCATCGAGCGCGATCACGTTCCACAACGGCTGGCCCAGCTCCGCGGAACGCTGTTCGAGCATTCCTTGCGTGGTCTTCCCCAGGCCGCGCGGCGGCTGGTTGAAGATCCGGGCGAGCGACAGGCTGTCGTGCGGGTTGCGCAGCACCTTCAGATAGGCGACCAAGTCTTTGATCTCGGTCCGCTCGTAGAAGCGCGTGCCGCCGACCAGCGTGTAGGGGATCTCCCGCTTGAGTAGCTCTTCTTCGATCGCGCGGGTCTGGGCGTTCGTCCGCACCAGGACCGCGAGGTCCTGCCAGCGCATCTGTTCGCGCAGCTTCTGAAGCTTGCCCACCGTCCAGCGCGCCTCGTCCGTCTCGTCCGACGCCTTGTACAGCTCGACCTTCGCCCCCGGCCCCGCCTCGGTCCAGAGCTTCTTGCCCCGCCGGTGGACGTTGTGGGCGACCAAAGCGCCCGAGATGTCAAGGATCGTCTGGGTCGAGCGATAGTTGCGCTCCAGCTTGCGGATCGCCGCGCCCGGAAAGGTCTTCTCGAACTCCAGGATGTTGTCGATGTCCGCGCCGCGCCAGCGGTAGATTCCCTGGTCCTCGTCGCCCACGGCGGTCAAGTTGCCGTTCTCGCCGATCAGCTCCTGCACCAGGCGAAGCTGGGCGTGGTTCGTGTCCTGGTACTCGTCGACCAGCAGATAGCGGGTGCGCGCCCGAATCCTCTCTCGAATCTCCTCTTCGCGCACCAGCAGCCGGACCGAGAGCGAGAGCATGTCGTCGAAATCGACTCCGCCCGCCTGCTGGAGCAGCCCCTGGTACCGCCGATAGAGCTGGGCGACCTTGCGCTGGAAGAAGTTCTCGGCGGTCTTCTCGTAGCCCGCCGGATCGAGCAGCCGGTTCTTGGCCGAGCTGATCTCGGCGAGCACGGCGCGCGGCGCAAACGCCTTCTCCGACAAACCCTCCGTGGCGAGCGCCTGCTTGATCAGGCTCTGCTGGTCCTGCGTGTCGAGGATCGAAAAGTCGCGCCGCAGGTTCACCCGCTCGCCGTAGCGGCGGAGCAGGACCAGCGCATAGCGGTGGAACGTGCCCACGAACGTGGGGAGCGGGTGCATCCCCAACAGATCTCCCACCCGCTCCTTCATCTCGCCGGCCGCCTTGTTGGTGAACGTCATGGCGACGATCTGCGACGGATCGACCCCCCGCTCATCGGCGAGCCAGGCGATCCGATGGGTGATCACCCGGGTTTTCCCCGATCCGGCCCCCGCGAGCACCAGCTGCGGCCCCTCGCCATGGGTAACCGCGGCGATCTGCTCCGGGTTCAATTGCTTCTCGAGGTCCAGCGGGCGTCCGCGCATAGGACCGGCAAGTTTCGCGGAACGGCGGGAGGATGGCAAGCTACAATGATCCCTCTATGCTCAACGGCAAACTCGTCTCGGGCGATCCGAGCACCGAAGACCTGGGAGTCGAGGCGACCCTCCGGCCGCAAAGCCTGGAGGAGTACGTCGGCCAGGTGAAGATCCTCGAAAACCTGCGCGTGTTCATCCGCGCGGCCCGGGGGCGCGGCGAATCGCTCGACCATGTCCTGCTGTTCGGTCCTCCCGGGCTCGGCAAGACGACGCTCGCGCACATCATCGCGACCGAGATGGGGGCGCCGCTACGGACCACCTCCGGCCCGGTCCTGGAGCGGGCGGGCGATCTCGCGGCAATCCTCACCAACCTGGAGCCTGGCGAAGTGCTGTTCGTGGATGAGATTCACCGCCTGGGGCCGACGGTCGAAGAGATCCTCTATCCGGCGTTGGAGGACTACAACCTCGACCTGGTGATCGGCCAAGGGCCGGCCGCGCGGACGGTGAAGATCGAGCTGCCGCGTTTCACCCTGGTGGGGGCCACCACCCGCGCCGGCATGATCAGCTCGCCTCTGCGCGCCCGGTTCGGCATCGTCCATCGGCTCGACTTCTACCGCCCGGAAGAGCTGGCGCGGATCATCCACCGCTCCGCCCGGCTGCTGAATATCCCGATCGACGACGAGGGAGCGAACGAAATCGCCCGTCGCAGCCGCGGCACCCCGCGCGTGGCGAACCGCCTGCTCCGCCGGGTCCGAGATTTCGCCGAAGTCCTGGGGACCGGCGGCATCGACAACGAGGTCGCGCAGAACGCGCTCACCCTGCTCGAAGTGGACCAATACGGCTTCGACGATCTCGACCGGAAGATCCTGAACACCCTGATCGAGCACTACGACGGAGGACCCGCCGGGCTCAAAGCGCTGGCCGCCGCGGTGGGCGAAGACTCCGGAACGATCGAGGACTTTTACGAGCCCTACCTGATCCAGGAAGGATTCCTCCAGCGCACTCCGAGAGGCCGGGTCGCCACCCGCCGCGCCTACGAGCATCTCGGCTTCACGGCCCCCCCGGGCGAGCGGATGCTGTTCTAGCGTGCGCCCAGCCAGCCTGATCTACAACCCCGCCGCCGGCCGGCACAAGCTGGGCCAACGCGTACCGGCCCTCCTCAAAGCGCTCGGAACCTCGGGATTCACTGCCCAGGCTTTCCCCACGGCCGGACCGGGCGACGCCACCCGCCTCGCCCGCGAGCGGGCTGCTGCGGGGGACGAGGTGGTTTTCGCCTTCGGAGGAGACGGAACGGTCCGAGAAGCCGCGGCCGGCCTGCTCGACAGCCCCACCACGCTTGGCATTCTCCCGGGGGGCACGACCAACGTGCTCGCCCGATCCTTACGTATGCCGCTCGAACCGCTCGCCGCCGCGCGGGTCATGGGGGGCTTTCGTACGATTCCGCTCGACGTCGGCCTCTGTTCGATCCCGGAAGGGAATCACCCGTTCCTCATGATGGTCTCCTGCGGTCTCGACGCCTGGCTGCTCGAAACCCTGGACCCGCGCTGGAAACGCACCCTCGGCCGCATCGGAATCGGCCTCCAAGGTCTAGCCGCCTGGTGGCGTTACGGCTATCCGGAAATCAAAATCGAAGCCGGGGGGCAGCACTACACCGCCTCCCTGGTCGCCGCCTGCAATATTCACCTCTACGGCGGCAGTTACTCGATAGCCCCCGCTGCCCGTTCTGACGACGGCCGGCTGGAATTGGTCCTCTTCCATGGCAAGACCCGAGCGGCGACTCTCGCCTTCGCCCTGGCTCTCACCCTCGGAAAACACGTCACCCGCCGTGACGTCCGGATCGTGCCCGTCGAGGGAGAGATCCGAATCAAGCTCCCCCAAGGCACCTGCGCGCAGATCGACGGGGACGCTTTCGGGGGGTGCCGAGAGCTCACCCTGTCGATTTCGCCCGAGAAGCTAAGGGTGCTGGCGCCGTAAAGGTTCTTTGGAGCGGCGAGGGTCGGGAGCCAAGTGGCCCCTCTCGGAGGGGAGCTATCCGATCAGCTTCCTCACCCGCGCCGCCACGTTCTCGACCGTGAAGCCGTACTTTTCGGCAAGAGCCTTGTAGGGGGCCGACGAGCCGAAGCCTTCGATCCCAAGGATATCGCCCGCGTCTCCCACCCAGCGGTGCCAGCCGAACGGGCTCGCGGCTTCGACCGCCAGGCGCTTGGTGACGGCAGGGGGCAGGATCAGGTCGCGGTACTCCTGCGTCTGGGCGGCGAACAGCTCCCAGGAAGGGAGGCTGACGACGCGAGTGGCGATTCCTTCCGCCGCGAGGGCGCGGTGGGTTTCGACGCAGAGGGAGACCTCCGAGCCGGTCGCGAGCAGAATCGCCGCGAGGGTCTGGCCCTCCGGCGCGTCGGCCACGACGTAACCGCCGTGCGGAAAGCCCTCCACCGCGTGGGCGACCGTCCCTTCGAGGATCGGTAGGTTTTGGCGCGTAAGCGCGATCACGGTGGGCCCGGAGCGGTGTTTGATCGCGAAGCGCCAGGCCTCGGCGGTTTCGTTCGCATCGGCTGGGCGCAGGACCGTGAGGCCCGGGATGCTGCGCAGCGAAGCGAGCTGCTCGATCGGCTGATGGGTCGGGCCGTCTTCGCCCAAGAAGATCGAGTCGTGGGTGTAGACGAAAATCGGGCCGATCCCCATCAGGGAGGCGAGCCGGATCGGCGGGCGCATGTATTCCGAGAAGATCAGGAACGTGCCCCCGTAGGGGATCCACTGCTTGGAGAGCACAATGCCGTTCAGAATCGCGCCCATGCCGTGCTCGCGGACGCCGAAACGGAGGTAGCGGCCGGAGCGGTTCCCCGCCTCGAAATCGCCCCACCCTTTGACCTGCGTGTTGTTCGACGGCGTCAGGTCAGCCGACCCTCCGATCAACTGCGGGAGCTTCGGAGCGATCGCCGCGAGCACCTTGCCCGAAGCCGAGCGGGTGGCGATGGCCGCATCCGTCGTCGCGAACTTCGGCAGCGCCTCTTCCCAACCGTCGGGAAGGTTCCCGGCGAGCCGGGACGAGAAATCCTTGGCCGCCTCGGGATGGGCGACCGCGTAGTTGCCGAACAGCTCGCGCCACTCGGAGGCCTGCTTCTTGCCGTTTTCGCGCGCCGCGGAAAAAGGCTCGCGGGCCTCGTCCGGCACCAGAAACTTCGCGTCCTCGGGCCAGCCGAGCGCGCGCTTGGCGCCTTTCGTCTCTTCCGCTCCCAGGGGTGCCCCGTGGGCGTCGTGGCTGCCCGCCTTATGCGGCGCGCCGAAGCCGATCACCGTCCGCACCGCGATGAAGGAAGGCCGCTCGTTTTCGGCGAGAGCCGCTTGTATGGCTGCCTCGATCGCTTCGAGATCGTTGCCGTCCTCCACCCGCTGGGTGTGCCAGCCGTAGGCGGCATAGCGGGCGACCACGTCTTCGGAGAACGACAACGAGGTCGGGCCGTCGATCGAGATCTTGTTGTCGTCCCAAAAGACGACCAGCTTGCCGAGCCCTTGATGGCCTCCGAGAGAACTCGCCTCGGACGCGACCCCTTCACTCATGTCACCGTCCGATGCGATCACCCAGGTGCGGAAATCGACCACCGGGAAACCGTCGCGATTGAACTCGTTGCCCGAGAGCTGCTCGGCCATCGCGATGCCCACCGCGTTCGAGATCCCCTGGCCGAGCGGACCGGTGGTCGTCTCCAACCCTTGGGTGTGGCCGTACTCCGGGTGGCCCGGAGTCTTCGAGCCGAGCTGGCGGAAGCGCTCCAATTCCGAGATCGGCAGATCGTAGCCGGCGAGATGGAGCAGCGAGTAGATCAGCGCCGAGGCGTGGCCGCAGGAAAGCACGAAACGGTCGCGGTTCGGCCAGGTCGGCTCGTCGGGCGAATGGCGCAGGTGCCGGGTCCAGATCCAATACGCCAGAGGAGCGAGCGCCATTGGCGTCCCCGGATGCCCCGAGTCGGCCTTCTCGACCATGTCGACGGAGAGGAAACGGATGGTATTGATCGCCAGCTGGTCGGTGGTCTTCGGGTCGGACATGGGGTCGATCCTCTCGGGAGCTCGGGTAGGGACGGTGGCCTCGGCATAAGCCAGAGGCCGGGTAAGGATATCCGGGCCGGGCCTTTTTTGACTCCCTACCCCCCGCCGCCATACAATTCGCGGCCTTGCAGGGCCCCGCGGTGAGGTGCTGGAGTGGCTGAACAGGGCTGCCTGCTAAGCAGTTGTCCGGGTGAATGCCTGGACCGAGGGTTCGAATCCCTCCCTCACCGCCATTTCTTCTCCCTCCCGAGGACCGCAATATGGCCACCGTAGTCACGGGTCCCGTCCGGGTCCGCTTCGCCCCGTCGCCCACCGGATTTCTCCACGTCGGCGGCGTCCGCACCGCGATCTACAACGAGTTGCTGCGCCTGCATTGCGGGGGCGTGTTCGTGCTCCGCATCGAGGACACCGATAAGGCGCGCTCCGACGAGGCGATGACCCGCCAGATTCAGGACGCCCTGTCGTGGATCGGGATTCGCTGGGACGAGGGGCCGTTCCTCCAGAGCGAGCGCCTGCCGCGCCACGCCGAGCGCGCGGCGGAATTGCTGGCCGCCGACAAGGCGTACCGCTGCTTCTGCACCTCCGAGGAACTGGAGGCGCAGCGCGCCGAGGCGCAGAAACAAGGGGGAAGCTTCCGCTACCCGCGCACCTGCGCCCATCTGGCCGCCGACGAAATCGCCCGGCGGATGGAAGCGGGGCAGTCCTTCGTCGTCCGCTTCCGCGCGCCGGATGCGAACATCACCTTCTTCGACCTGGTCCGCGGCAACATGGACTTTCCGCCCGAGGCGATCGACGATTTCATCCTGCTCCGCTCGGACGGATCGCCGACGTACCACATGTCGGTCGTCTGCGACGACATCGACATGACGATCTCGCACGTCATCCGCGGCGAGGATCACCTGTCGAACACGCCGAAGCACGTGCCGCTATTCCAGGCGTTTGGCGCCGCCGTGCCGACCTTCGCGCACCTGCCGCTGATCCTGGGGCCGGACAAGAAGCGCCTGTCCAAGCGTTTCGGCGCCACCTCGGTCGAGGAGTTCCGCGCCGAGGGGGTCCTGCCGGAGGCGCTCTACAACTACATGGCGCTCCTCGGCTGGAGCCCGGGCGACGATCGCGAGATCGTCTCCCGCGAGGAGATGGGCCAGATCTTCGACGTCGATCGCCTGACCGCTTCAGCCGCCGTGTTCGATCGCGAAAAACTGCTCTGGATGAACGGCCAGTACATGCAGACCTCGACCCTCGACCAGATCCGGCCGCACCTCGATTCGTTCCTCGCCGAGGCGGGCTTGACCGGCGCCGACCCCGCGCGGCTTTCGACCGTGTTGGAGCTGCACCGCAGCCGAGCCCGGACGTTGCGCGAGCTGGTCCAGTCGGTGATTCCCTACTTCCGCGATGAGATCCCCTACGACGCGGAGGCGAGCAAGAAGTTCCTCGCCGATCCCGAGTTGCCGGTCCACCTCGCCGCTCTGCGCGACCGGTTCGCCGAGGTGGAATCGTTCGAGAAGGACCCCCTCGAAGCCGCCCTCCGCGCCGTTGCCGAGGAGCGCGCGATCAAGCCGAGCGTGCTGATCCACCCGGTCCGCACCGCCCTTTCCGGAGCGAACGGCGGCCCGCCGTTGTTCGACTTGGTGGCCGCGATGGGGAAGGAAGAGACCTCCCGCCACCTGGGGCATTTCATCGCCTATCTGCGGCGCGGCGGGCCGTTGCCCGAGCACCAAGATTGAGGTCGGCGAGGGCGGCCACGGGGGGCCGCCCCTACGAGAACACGCCCTTCTCGAAGGCGCGAACTCACCCATCGTGATGTAGGGGCGGCCCCCCGTGGCCGCCCTGGATGCCCGCCGGACCTACCCGCTACCCCAACCCCAACGCCCGCGTGACCGCCCAATACAATCCGACCGCGGCGATGGCGACCGAGGCCGGCACGGCGACCCGCGTGATGTACCAGGAACGCTTCCGGAACGCTCCGACCACGAGAAACGCCGCCGCGATCACCGTGAGCTGCCCGATCTCGACCCCGACGTTGAAGGAGAGCAGCGCGGGCACGAACTCGGAGCGCGGCAGGCCCAGCTCGGAGAGGACCCCCGCGAAGCCGAGCCCATGGAGCAGGCCGAAGGCGAAGACCAGGGCGACGCGCGATTTTTTGAGTTCCCTGGCGAAGACGTTCTCGACCGCGACGTAGACGATCGATACGGCGATCAGCGGCTCGACGATCCGCGGCGACAGATGTACCAAGCCGAGCATAGCGAGCGCGAGTGACAGGGTGTGGGCGACAGTGAAAGCGGTGATCTGTGCGAGCAGGGGCCGAAGCCGGAGCGACAGCAGGAACAACCCGAGCACAAACAGGATGTGGTCGAGCCCCTTGGGTAGGATGTGGGTAAATCCTAGGACCAGATACCGCCGAATCACCTCGCCGCGGGTAGGCGGAACGACATCTCCCGCCAAGGCGAAAGGCTCGCTCTCCGCTCCCGGCTGCTGCCACCGATAGACCGCTTCGGACTCTCCCGGATTCAGGAACGAAACGGGAAACTCACCGATCGGCAAATCGACCCGGAAGCTCGCCTTCCGCGCGCTGGCCGGGATCTTCCCCGCAAACAGCAGAATCGGCCGTGGTGCGGTCGCGAAAGGATCGTTCGGATCGGCGGGAGGAAGCGTGACCGAGATGTCGGACGGCGCCGGCCGACCGTCGAAAGAGACGACCGCGGCCCCGGCCACCGCACGCAGCCAAGCCGCAACCCCCGGATCTTTCGCCACTTCGATCCCGCGGACCTCTGTCGCCCGGCCTTGACCGCCGGCAGGAGTCGCTGGCACCGGATGGGTGGCGTCGGCCGAGATCTCGAACCGGTACGTTCCGGTTTTCTCGAAGCTGCCCTGGACGCGGATCGCCCCCAGCTCATGGGCGCGGGCTGGGGAAACGCTGAATCCGGCGAGAGCAAGAAGGGCAACGATCGAGGCTTGGCGAACGGTGGACAAGAGGTTCCTCCATCGGTCTCTACGCCCGG
>DATMZU010000054.1:0-18235 GCA_035607435.1 Thermoanaerobaculia bacterium
GTGGGCGACGATCCGGCCTTCCCGATCGACCACCAACAGGCCGTCCGCGGTCGATTCGAGCGTCGATCGGAGCAGCGCCAACGAGCGTTTCGTCGCGTCTTCGGAAGGCACGAGCAACGATCGGGGCGAGGCCAAGGTCACCACGAGAGGAACCCCTCCCTCGTCATCCGAGCTCCGCAAAGGCCGCCTGGAGGCGCGGCATCGCCTCTTCGATCGCCGCAATCGACACCGCGCCGATCGACAGGCGGAACCAGCCGGAGTCGTGGGGATAGCCGAAGGCGCGGAACGGCACCGCCGCGAGGCCGGCCTTTTCGAGCAGGAAGCGGCGGATCCCCGTATCGCTGCCCAGCCGGTCGAGCAGGTCGAACTTCGCCGACAGATAGATCGCGCCGGCCGGCGGCAGCGCGGCCACCGGATACCCTTCGCGGCCGAGCCCCGACAACCCGGCGTAAAGCGCCTCCAAGCGCGCGAGCGCGCCCGACCGGATCGGCTCGACCAGCGGCGCGACCGCCGCCGGGTCGGCGAACATCTCCGCCGTCGCCACCTGCTCCGGCCGCGGCGCCCAGGCACCGATATGGCCGATCAGATCGCGCATGCGCGACATCAGGTAAGGAGGTCCGACCGCCCAGCCGACGCGTAGGCCGGTCGCGGCAAACGCCTTGCTGATGCCGTCGACGAAGATCGTGTAGCGCGAAACCTCAGGGACCAGATCGACCGGGGTGAAGTGCGGCGCCGACGCCGACGCGAGCAGCCAATAGATCTGATCGAACAGCAGGAACAGCGGCCGCTCCGACGCGCCGCGCCGCCGGTTTTCGGCGACCACCCGCTCGGCGATCTCGCCCAGCGCCTCGCGATGGAAACCGGTGCCCGCGGGATTCAGCGGGCTGTTGAGCACCAGCAGGCGGGCGCCTTTGAGGTGGGCATCGAGATCCGCGGCGGTGGGCAGGAAACCGGCCTCCGGCGCCGTCGGCACGGCCACCCCCTGAGCCCCGGTCAGGTGGCAGTAGTGGTTGTTGTTCCACGACGGGATCGGATAGACCACTTTGTCGCCCGGCTCGACCACCGTCTGAAAGCTCGACCAGAGCACCGGCCGCGCGCCCGACGCGATGCCGATCCCGTCGATCGGGTAGGACAGCCCGAGCCGCTGTTCGTAAAACGCCGCCACCGCCCGGCGCAGGGCCGGAATGCCGTCCGACGGCGGATAGTTGGTCTCGCCCGCGGCGTAGGCCCGGCAGACCGCGTCTTCGAGCGCCTGGGGAATCCGGAACTGCAGCGGCGAGAAATCGCCGACCGTCAAGTCGCAGATCGGCGCGCCGCTCTCGCGCAGCGCCCGGACCTCCCCGGCGATGCGCAAAATCTCCGAGCCGACGAGGTGGAACGCCAGGGACCCGACCCCTTCCTGGGCGACGTCCGGAGCGGAAAGGTCGAGCGCGAGCGTCGCGGTCATGCGTACTCCTTCGATAGGTCGAAACGGCGGCGAGGACTTCGCCGGACGTGGCGCCAAGGTTATCGGACCTGGACGCTCACGCCAACCGGACGAACTGGAGGAGGTCACGACGAAAACCGCGGGCGATGCCGGAGGAACCCTTCCGGCATGCCCGCGGCAAATTGGGGTGGGTGGCTACTGCGGGGCGACGGCCGAATTCGGCGTGCCGCCGGTCGTATTGCCCAGGTTGCGGATGTCGCCGCCCGAGATGATCTGGCCTCCGTTGGCGGTCTGGAGGCCGTTGGCGTTGCCGAAAAGCGTCGTGTCGGTGACCCGCACGATGGTGCCGAGTCCGTCGGAACGGACGCCGGCGATGCCGTTGGAGGTTGCGGTGCTGTTGGTGACCATCAGGCCGATGGCGGCGTTGGTGTTGAGCGCCTCGAACCCTGAGGTCGAGTTCGCCGACGCGACGCTGTTGCTGACCGTGATGTTCGCCGCTCCCTCGACGTGAACGCCGAAGTGGTTGCGAACCATCCGCGTGTTGTCGATCGAGCCGATCGCCGAGCCGGTGCCGCTCGGCTTGATGAAGATCGCGCCGCCGACCGACGGGGCCGCGTTGTCGATCATCACGGAGTCGAGAACGAAAAGGTTGGAGGAGCCGGAGGGCTCGAAGTCGATGGCCTTCTGAGCGAAGCCCCGGAACGAGCAGCGCTCGACGTGGAGCGCGCCGCCGGCCAGGAAACGAACGCCGTTCAGCCCCGTGCCCAACCCCTCGATGTCGAGGCCGCGCAGGACGACCACGTCCGTCGCGCCGGCATTGACGATGATCGCGTTGGTGCCGGAGACCAGAACGCCGGCCTCGATGTGGTCGGAGACGATCGAGATCGACTTGGTGATCGTCACTCCGCCGAAGCCGCCCGGATCGAGGACGTTGATCTCGCCCTTGGCCGCGGTCTTCGAGATGGCGCCCGCGAAGGTTTTGCACGGGGCGGTGCGGCTGCACGGATTCGCGTCGTCTCCGACGCCGGAAACCCAGGTGCGGGTCGCCTGCGCGAAGGACAACGAGGGGACGAGAAGAAAGGCCAGAAGTGCGAGCAAGAGGCGGGAGGATCGGATGTCCATCACAATCTCCTTTTTCGAAATCGCGCGGAAAAACCACGCGGGAACAGCGTTTGAACCCTCGGAACCGACTGACAGATTCTATAGTCTCCCCGGCTCGAGTTTTCGTTTCATCCGATCCGGCGCTTCCTCGTCGGCTACTGCCTCGCCACCGACATGGTCGGCGCGCCGGTACCGTCGTTCTCGTTGGTGCCGTAGGAGATCAGCGTCCCGCCGCTCGCGGTCGTGAGGCCGCTCGAATTGCCGGAGAAGACCGAGTTGCTGATCCGCGCCGTAGCCAGCCCTTCCGACCGCAGTCCCGTCCCGTTGAAGGAAGACACCGTGCGGGTCAGAAACAGGGTCGGACCCGAGGTCGTGCCGATCGCGCCGAAGCCTTCGCTCGCGCTGTTGGTCGCGATGCTGTCGTTCACGACGGCGCGCGAGCTGTCCTCCACGCGCAGACCGAACAGGTTGCGATCCATCCGGACGTGCTCGAGCACCACGGTCGCAAGCCCGCCCGACGGGCGGACCCAGATGGCCCCGCCGTTGGTCGAGTTGTTCATGTTCCGAATCGTGGTGTCGATCACCGTGAGCTTGGCTTTGGCCCCCGGCTGAAAGTCGATCCCCCTCTGGTTGAAGTTCTGGATCGTGCACTTCTCGACCGTCAGCGAATTTCCGGAAATGAAGGTGATGCCGTTCAAGCCGGTGCCCAGCCCTTCGAGGTCCAGGCCGCGCAGGTAAACGTCGCCGGAACCCGCGTTGACGATGATTCCGCTGGTGCCGGAGACCAGGACCCCGGCCTCGAACCCCTCGGAGATGATCGAGATCGACTTGGTGATCGTGACGCCGCCGAAGCCGCCCGGATCGAGGACGTTGATCTCGCCTCCCGCAGCCGTCTTGCTGATCGCTCCGGCGAACGTCTTGCACGGCGCCGTGCGGCTGCACGGGTTGGCGTCGTCGCCTACCCCCGAGATCCAGGTGCGGGTGGCCTGGGCGCCCGCGGGAATCGAGACGGAGAGGAGGAGCACCGGAATCCACAAATTGCGGGGACACAAAGACATGGCATTCTCCTTGAGAGTTGAGCAACGATCGCCGGGCCGAGCTTCGGCGCGGATTCGTCGGGACAGCGAGCTGAGGCGAAGGAGGGTATTTTACACCCGGACGGCAACGGCGGATCAGCCGAGGCCGGAACCGGCCGCCGCCCCGGGGATCAGAGGATCGCCGTGACCACGGATACGACGACCGCCCCTAGGCTTGCAACCAGACAGACGATCGCCACCAAAACGTGGTCGGGGCGCTCTTCGCGCAAAGGGTCCAGCCACATTGCAAGCAGCCAGCCGCCGGCAAACCCGCCGATATGCGCCCAGTTGTCGATGCCTCGCATGAAGAAGCCGAACGCGAGCAGGGGCAGAATCCAGTTCCAGGTCTGGCTCTTGATGTAGCGGTTGCCGGTGCGTCGGCCGTAATAGATCAGCGCGCCGAGCAGGCCGCAGATCCCGGCCGAGGCGCCAAGCGTCAGCTGCCCCCCTTGGAGACCGGGGATCGGGATGTGAAGCAGGTTGACTCCGGAGCTTGCCAGAAAGCCGAGAACCGAAGAGCCGGTAAAGATCATCACCATCCGGCCCGGCCCATACAGGTGAGCGACTCCGGGCGCCAGGTTTCTCAACGACATCATGTTGAAGAACAGATGCAGGAGGCCGCCGTGAAGCAGCCCAGCCGAAAACGGGGTCCACCAACGGCCGGCCTCGAACATCGGCACCGAGCCGCTGGCCCCGAAGACGAACATCGCCTGCGTGCTCGGAGAAAGGAATCCGAGCAACCCGCCATTTTGTATGCCGCTCGGATCGAACCAGAGCATCAGCCCATAAGCGATGATGCACGAGCCGACGACGATCGCCGAGAACCCGAGGTCGTCGCCCAGCCGCTGCAACAAGCCGACGAAGCCGAACAGCCCCGGCCGAGCCCGGCCGCAGTAGGGGCACTTCGGCTCCGAGACTTCGACCAGCCGGCCGCACGAGGGGCAGACGATCGCGCCGGAACGTTGACGGGGGCTCATTGGGCGGACGCTACCACGACGGGAAGAGTTGTCCCACCGGACCTGCATCATGAGGTCCTTGCTCTCGAATACCTCCTAGCCTAGAGTTAGGTCATGACTGCTCAGCCGAAGCCTCGGCGGGGTCGAGGCGCGCCGATCAGGCGCTACATCGTCCATCCGGCAAGCCCTGAAGAGATTCGCAGAACTTTGAAGATCTCCGAGCAGGACGTCGCCGAAGCTCGTCAGGTGCTCAAGGATCTGGGCTATCTACCTAGTCTCCCATCGAAATAGCGACTCTCCTTTTAAGATCTCGGCAGGTCCAGGGCCGAGGAAACGAGCTGTCTGAAGAGGCTCGGGTAAAAAGGTGACTGGACTCCATGGGCTTGTTCCAGGCCCATGCGAATCCGCGACAAGTGTTTCGTCCGGGAAATCAACGAATCGAGAGATGGGTTCGCAGCAGCCTCACCGAAGCCGTCCAAGAGAACGCGCAAAATCCCTTTCTGGCTCCCCCCATGGACCAGCGGGTCATGACCGTTGAGGTCGCTCAGACTCACCTGAAGGCGGTTCGGCTTCTCCTCCAGGACGAAGAACCGGTGCCCTCTTTCCTGGAAGAGGCTGTAGGCGATCCCGAGCTCGAATGGCATGTTAAACCTTGGCACTCGGACGGTCGATGAGAGTGAAACCCGACTGAGATCGTGGATCGAAGCGCCGCAACCAGAGAGCAGCGAGTAGATCCTCTCGAGGCGGTTTGCGCCGGCACTCGGAATCTCCAGAACGCACCGCGGTTTGAGCCCCATCGCCGTGAGGCCCGAGATCGTCGCCACGAAAAGCGGCGCATACCGTCGATCGAACGGAACATTCAGAAACACGCTTTGAGGATCGAGCATGGGCACCTCGTTCCGGCTTAAGCCAGTACCGCCGCCGTGGGGACTTCGATCTCCATCCTTAGGAGACCCGGGGCGTCGGTCTTCAAACTCTTGGTGTCGCCACCCAGGGCGTCGTGGAGGATGAAGTTGAGCGCGTTCAAACTCGGCACGTCGTAGCGATCGACCTCGCCGCGGCCGACCTGGGCGAAATGAGCCTTCACCCGCTCGGGGGCCACCTCATGGCGGGTCACTTCATAGAGCGCGGGCGACGCGGCCACCAGGCCGAAGTTGCGCGCGTCACCCTTGTCTCCCGACCGGGCGTGGGAGATATCGCACAGAAGTAACTTCATGCCTCTTCCACGTAGGCAACGACCTGCTGCGGCTCGGCCTCCGGCAATGCTGGCGCCCGAGCAATCGTGGACGGCGTGGCTTTCGCTCCTCACCGCCAAGTGGAGGTGAAGACCTTCGGGCCGGACGCTTATGTCCAACAGCGCTGCGACCCAACGAAATCCATGACGCATAGCAAAAATCCTCCTAAGAACGAGCGCGATCGCTCCTACCCCCCAATAGGGCGGAGGCCGCTTCTGGAACTGTTGGCTGCGCTCGCTGAGTTAACGCTACGCCCGGGTTCGGCGAAAAGAAAGTAGCCCGACAAATCGAGCAAAAGCTATTGCCAAAAATCTCTTGCCCGGGCAAAAACTTCTCCGCAATCGCCGCTCGGGATGCAAAATATTTTGCGATTCGGGGTCCGGGCGTGAGGTATTCCCAAGGGTTCTCCACTTCGTAGACCAGCTGCTCGCCGACCGTCTCGGTGGTTACCATGCCGCCCGTCTTCGGGTGCTCGGTGACGACGAACGTGCTGTCTGCGGAGGCTTCGGCTAGGGATAGTCCAACGTTCCAGAGGTCGAGGATCTTCCAGAAACGGCTGAAATTACCGCCCATGCACTGGGCGCCGCATTCGAGGCTGTGGCCGGAGATCGTTCCCGCGGCGAGACAATCCCGATCGTCACGGCTCAGCCAAATTCGTGGATCAACTGCCCGAGCGCCAAGGCGGGGTCACTCACCCGGCCGCAGAGATGAACAGCGCCTGCTCATCGAGCGCCTGGGCGACCGGCCGGGCGCAGAGGTAGGCGTTCGCGCTGATCGGCTCCCCGGTGTCCATGTTCGCCATCTTCTGGCCCACTTCGATCAAGAAAACAGGCTAATACGTCCTCCCCTTCGACCACGCCTACCGTCCCGCCCACCCTAGACGCCCAGTTCGTGGACGATCTCGAAGATCCCTCGCGCCAGCTGCGGGGGTTCAATCCTCCCGCCTTGGTGATGATCCGGTTCTTTTTTGGGCTTTGGAAGCACCCTGCTACGAGCGTCGGATTGGTCTTGCCGCCGGAAACGTAGGACCTTGAACTCCCCCTACGGTCCGAACACGACGAACAGGACGAAGGCGAAGATTGACTGCATCTGCGGTCCACCAGTCGGAGTCAAATTCGGGCAGGAGAGAGGTCATGCCTAGCGAGTCGGCGGAAGGAGATCCGCGCTGAACATCCCCGGCGTGTACGCCGTGATCCGGCCGGTAAACGCCGAGGCCGCGACCGTGAGCGGCGAGGCCAGCCAGAGCTTGCCGGGGCCGGAGCGTCCTTTGTAGTTGCGATTGATCGCCGAGATGGTCACCTGGTCGGCGGTGTCCGAGACGCCTGGGCCGCAGCCGATGCAGGCGCCGCAGCCGGGGCGGATCAGGGTCACGCCCGCCTGCTCGAACGCCTTGTCGAGGCCGTGCTCGTGGACGAACTCCTCCACCGCCATCGAGCCGCATTGGATGAGGAATTTGACCCCCGGCGCGACTTTCAGCCCCGCGTCTACCGCTTCCTTCACCACCTGATGGTAGAAGACCAGGTCGTCGATCTTGCCCGCCGTGCAGCTGCCGCCGTAGGCGATCTCGATCGGCACTTGGCCGAGGGCTTCGACCAGCTCGCCGTTGGTCGGATCGGACGGGATGCCGTGATCGGGATCGCCCGGGTGCGCGACCATCGGCCGGATCGCCCCAAGGTCGATCGCGTGGACGCCGCCCGCGTATTCGGCCCCCGGATCGGGAGCCACCGCCTGGGCGCGCAGGCGATCGACGTCGGTCCCCGGCCGCCACTCGGCGATCCAGCGGAAGGTCTCTTCATCCGCGATCACGATCGCGGTGCGCGCCGCGCACTCGGTCGCCATGTTGGTGAGCGTCGCCCGCTCGTCCATCGACAGGGCCGCGACCCCGGGGCCGGTGAACTCCATCACCCGGTTGAGCGTCGCCTCGGGCTTCGCGTAATGGAGCAGGATGTAGAGCATCACGTCTTTCGCCGTGACGCCGGGCACGAGCCGGCCCGTCAGCTCGAAGCGGATCGACTCCGGCACCTCCACCTGGGTGAACCCGGCGTGGGCGAGGTCCGAGTACTCGGTCGTCCCCACTCCCCAGGCGAGCGCATTGTTCACGCCCCCCATGCAGGTGTGGCTGTCGGTCGCCTGGATGAAATCGCCCGGCTCGATCAGCTCCTCGCGGGCGACCTCGTGGCAGATCCCGGGGGAAACGCCGTCCTTCGCCGAGAAATCGCGCACTCCGGTATGGCGCTGAAACTCGCGCTGAAGCTGCCGCAGGGTCTCGATCTTGCCCGAGAAGACGCGCATCTTCGGCACTTCGTCGGCATAGATCAGGTGATCCTCGAACACCGCGAAGCGCTCCGGGTTCTGCACTTGATAGTCGGCGCCGTACTCCTGCTCCAAGAAGTAATGGACCTGGGCGGTGGTGAACTCATGGCTATAGCCGCCGTCCACCCGGACGACCACGGCATCGCCCGGCTTCACGTATTTCTCCCCCTCGCCCAAGGTCTTCGAAGCCAGGATCTTCTCGGCCATGGTCATCGGCCGCGGCCCGGTGTCCGGCTTCGGCAGGTCGATCTCGCCCGCGGCGAGCGCCTTCGAGAACGGGAACAGGCCGCCGTGGCGGATCACCAGCTGGGTGATCGGATCGTGGCCGTCGCAGAACTCGTCGAGAGGGATCCCCTCCCCCGCCTGCAATCGCAGCAACATGTCGTGATCGCCCATCATCACGCCCTGGTTGATGTTGTTGCCCGCATGGATCGGAGCGAACGAGGCGGCCACCGCCAGCCGGATGCCGCTCCACTTCTCGGCCTGGACGGCGGTCTCGCGCGAGCTGCCGACCCCTTTCCGGTGGCCCGAGACGATCACCTCGAAGTTGCCGTGGATCAGGGCGTCCTTTTCGAACAGCCTTTTGCCGTCCACGATCAGCCCGGCGTACGCATCGCGCGCGATGTCCTCCGGCCGGTGGGAAAAGCAGACCCACGCCGGGGTCATCGCGTCGGTATTGATGTCGTCCAGCAGGTCGTCCACCGACAGGTCCGCCATCTGCAAATCGAGATCGCCTGCCAATTGGCGGCGGATCAGGTCCGGATCCTTGGTCAGGAACAGCACCCTCTTGCCGGGCGTGAGGCGAAACGTATCGGCTGGCTTCATCGGGCTCCTCGATCGGGTGGGGAAGGCTCGCCGGACGCGGGAGGGCCGTCGAGGCTCCGCGTCCGGCAGGCGATGGATCGAGGACATTCTACCGCGGAGGAGGTTTAACAGCTCCGAGTTTCGGTCTCGGTACGGGACGGCCCCCCGTGGCCGCCCGGGTAGGTCGAGCGGCAAGAGGGCGGCGACGGGGCGCCGCCCCTACACCAGATGGCCACCCGGCTTCATCGAATTTCGCCTTTACGCGTGCCCCAGCAGCGTGACGACGTTTGCGGTCATGATGGAACCCTCGGCGGTGTAGGTGACCTCCACCTTCTCGCCGACTTTGAGATCGCCGATCGCGATCGGCTTGCCATGGGAGGTGATCTTGGCGGTGGCCGGCACGGTGAAGGTGTCGATCTTGCTCTTCGTTTTGACCACCAGGCTCCCGGCCGCGGCATCGAGGGAGGAGATCGCGCCGATCGCCTTGCCGGGTTTCGTCGTCACGGTCGTCGTGGTGGTCGTCTTGGTGGCCTTGGTGGTGGTCGTCCCGCCGGTGGCGGCAAAGCCGGGGAGCGAGATCGCGGCGAGTGCAAGGGCGGCGGCGAGAGTCGTAACCTTTTTGAACATGGAAAGCTCCTTGTCATTGTAGTTCTCGGACTCTCTCAAGTCCGGTGCCGGTCGGTAGGGCGGCAACCCCTTCAAAGAGCACGGCCTGTGCCAAGGGCTCCCGCGGCGGACGCCGGGAAGCGGCGCCCCTCGCGGCCATGATTTTTCTCGGCCGATGATCCTTCGACTGACCCTTTTGGCGCGCCATCGTGCCGCAGTGCATCGCGTCCGGAGCGCTGCTACCATCCTTCCGTTGCGCGTCCTCTCGTCGTGGAGATTTCCCGCCCCTCATGCCCGCCCGAGCCCCCGGCGTTTCCTTGCGGCACTCCGACACGCGGATCTGGCTGATCGCCGGAGCGGCGCTGCTGGTCACCCTCGCGCTCGCCGCGGGAATCGTGCTCGAAGAGCGGCGCCTCACCGGCGGCGAACAGCTGCTGGTTCGCACCGCGCGAAACGACGGGAGGAACCTCGCGGGACTTCTCGCCGCGGAATTGAAAGGTGGCTGCTCCCGGCTCGCGGAGGCCGCCTCCGAGGATCGCTTCGAACGCAAAGCCGTCAAAGCTCTCGCGGCCTCGCCCGAGATCAGCTATCTGTACGTTTTGAACACGCACGGCGAAATCGTCTGGAGCTCGAACGAACGCACGCTCGGCAGCCTCTGGCGCGGCGGCACGCCGAAGGATTTCTTGAGCGAAGTCGATCAGCGGGCGAGAGTGCCCGAGCTTGGAGACCCAAGCGACGCCGACGTCTTCGTCGAGATGGTCGCCGCGGCCGGCACCACGCCTCGCTGCGGCGCGGTGGTCGTGGGATTGTCGGAGCAGGGGCTCGCCCGGCGGCTGCGGAGCGGCACGTCGCGGATTCTCGCGAGCCTTGCCGGCATCCTCTTTTCGATCCTGATCGCCGTCGGCGGCGCGAGCCTGGCGCTCTCTCATCGAAGGGGGGAAGAGATCCGGCGTAGCGCCCAGGCGGAGCATCTCGCCGAGTTGGGGCTGCTCGCGGCCGGCCTGGCGCACGAGTTGCGCAATCCGCTCAACGCGATCCATTTCGCCTCGGACTCGCTGGCCCTGCGCGCCCGCCAGCTGGAGACGAGCTCATCGAAGGAAATGGTCGAGATCACCCAGGAGATCACCGACGAGATCGGGGAGCTCGACCGCATCGTCCGATCGTTTCTCTCGTACGCCCGACAATCCCGCGACGTGCCGGAGGACCTGGACGTCACGGCGATCGTCCGTTCGGCGCTCCAGATCGCGCGGCCGGAGCTTGCCCGCTCCGAGGCCGACGTCAAGCTCGAAGTCCCCGCCGATCCGGTCGAAGCCCATCTGCCGGCCGGCCCCCTGCGGCAGGTTCTGATCAACCTGATTCAGAACGCCGCCCAAGCCTGTAGCCTGGGCCGCACGATCACCCTCCGGGTGACTGCGGCGGAGCAGTCCGTCCGCGTGGAGATCGAGGACGACGGTCCCGGCGTGCCGGTCGAGCTGCGGCGCACCCTGTTCCAACCGTTTGCGACCGGCCGCAAAGAAGGGACCGGATTGGGCCTGGCCATCTGCCGGCGGCTGGTGACCGCGATGGAAGGAACCATCCGGCTGGAGCCGGTGGAACCTCGCGGCAGCCGGTTCGTCCTCGAACTACGCCGATTCCTGGAGCGCCCCGCATGACGACACGACACCCGATTCATGTGCTCCTGGTGGAAGACGACGAGGCGGGCCGGCGGGCTCTGGCGCGCTACCTCCGCGACGTCGGCTTCGAGGTGACCGCCGTTTCGGACGCCGAAGCCGCGGAGGCCAAGGTGGCCGAAGGTGATTTCTCCGTCCTGCTCACCGACTACAAGCTCCCCGGCATCGACGGCATCGAGCTGGTCCGGCGGGTCAAGGCGCGAGCCCCGAACTGCCCGTGCCTGATGATCACCGCGCACGGCGAAGTGCAGAGCGCCGTCGAGGCGATGCGCGCGGGGGCCAGCCATTTCGTCGAGAAACCGGTCAACTCGGCACTGCTGGTCGAATTGATCAAAGAGGCCTACGAAAAGCACGCGATGCGGCTGGAGCTGGACCTGCTCCGCCGGCAGCTCAACGACCGCTACGGATTCGACGGCCTGGTCGGCAACTCCCCCGCCATGCGCGCGGTCTTGGATCGGATCAAGCTCGCGGCCCCCGCGTCTTCGACGGTATTGATCACCGGCGAGTCCGGGACAGGCAAGGAGTTGGTGGCGCGCGCGCTTCATTTGAACAGCCTGCGGAAAAACGGGCCGTTCCTTGCCGTCAACTGCGCCGCCCTGTCCGAGAGCCTGGTCGAGAGCGAGCTGTTCGGTCATGAAAAAGGCGCCTTCACCGGCGCTCAATCCACCCGCCGCGGCTTCTTCGAGGCGGCCGAGGGCGGAACGCTCTTCATCGACGAAGTCGGGGACCTGCCGCTCGCGCTCCAGCCGAAGATCCTCCGCGCCCTGGAGCTGCGGGCGATCACCCGGGTGGGCTCGACCCGCGAGGCGCCGATCGACGTGCGGATCATCGCGGCCACCCATCAGGACCTGGAGGCGATGATCAAAGAGGGCCGCTTTCGCGCCGACCTCTACTACCGCCTCGCAGTGATCCGCATCGAGCTGCCGGCGCTGGTCAACCGTCGAGGCGACATCCGACTGCTGATTTCGTCCTTCCTGGAGACGCTCGCCGTGGCCGCGGGACGGCCGTCCTGCGAGATCTCCCCCGAGGCGCTCGACGCCCTGGAGTGCTACGACTGGCCGGGCAACGTCCGCGAGCTGAAAAACGTCGTCGAGTCGCTGGTCGTGCTCAACTCCAGAGGGCGCATCGACCTCGAAGATCTGCCGGCCGCCATCCTGCGCGGGCCTTCGAGCCCCATCGTCGGATCCATCGCCGAGCCCGCCGCCGGACCGAACGCTACCCCGCTCGCCCGGCCCGGATCGCTCCCCACGCTGTTCGAGGTGGAAAAGAAGTCCATCCTCGCGACGCTCGAAGCTTGCGGCGGCAACCGAACCCGCGCCGCCCAGGTGCTGGGGATCGGCCTGCGGACGATCCAGCGAAAGCTGCGCGAGTTCGGCTACGACTAACCCCTAATGATCCGGATCGACCTCCAACTCGTTGTCGACTCCGAACACCCCGAACACGCTCCTCGCCTTGAGGGCGGCCACGTTCTTGTCCGCCTCGTGGTCCACCACGCCCATCAAGGTGACCTGACCGTTCTTGACGATGATCGCGATCGGATACTCGCCGAGGGGTTCGAGGCCGGCGAAGATCGGCGACCGGAAGAACCCGAACGGCACCCGGTGGCGGTGGCCCCACAACAGCCCGCCCCCCGGCGCGTAGCGCGACAGGAACGGATCGGAATAGAGCGTGTAGTACAGCTTCCACCTCAACTCGTCGTCGTTGATCGAAACCGGCGAGACTTCGATCTCGTCCACAACGTTCGAAACGCCGGCCACCTGCTTCACCGCATGCTCCGCGGCGATTTTCAACGCCGGCTGATAGGCGTATCCCTTCAAGGTCACCGTGCCGTCCTCGTAACTGAACGCGAGGAAATCGAACACCCCGTAATACGGCAATCGCAGCAGCTTGGCGCGGATGGCGTCTACCGGGGTCATTTCCTTCTTCGTTTTCTGAGCCAGGGCGGGCAAAGCCAAGGCCCCCACCGCCAAGGCGAGGGTGAATGCAGCCAACATCTTGCGCATGACATGCTCCTTCTTGATCCTCACGGTCGAATGCCGTGAAATGCCGGGCCGGAGATGCCTTTACGAAACCTTTACATCCCCGGAATCCACCGCCGAATCGGCGGCGGACGCAAGAAAACATTGCATTCCCCGTGCCGGATCAGATGTCGCAATGCAGACGCGCAATGCCGCACGCTTAGAGACGCCTCAGGGCAGTGGCGGTACGGGCCGAAACACCGGTGCGCTGGCTCAGGGCAGTGGTGATACGAGCCGGAACACCAGTGCGCTGGCCCAGGGCAGTGGTGATAGGGGCCAGAACACCGGTGCCCTGGCCCAGCGCAGTGGTGATACGGGCCAGAACACCGGTGCGCTGGCTCAGGGCAGTGGTGATACGAGCCAGAACACCGGTGCGCTGGCCCAGGGCAGTGGTGATACGGGCCAAAACACCGGTGCGCTGGCCCAGCGCGGTGGTGATACGAGCCAGAACACCAGTGCGCTGGCCCAGAGCAGTGGTGATACGAGCCAGAACACCGGTGCGCCGGCCCAGAGCAGTGGTGAGCTGGACGGAATCACCACCGCCGTGGCCCGGCGAACCGGTGGTCGGAGCCCGAGACGCGCTGTCGCGGACGGAAAAAGGCGTGACCGCGACGGCAGCACTCGCGGGGCGGACCGGAAAACCGGTGATCCGGCTCCGGCGACCGCCCCACGCGAACGACGCGCTGCCGTCCCGGCCTTGGCCGGCTAGCTCGACTTGGTGGGAATCTTCGGCAGCAACCAGCCCAGGAAAGCTTCTTCCGAGCGGCTCTGCATCAGCACGCGGCCCGGGCCGGTCAGGCGGCAGACCAGCCCTTCGCCGCCGAGGATCGTGGATTTCCAGCCGCCGGAGCCTTGCACCGCGAACTGCACGGTCGCGTCCATGCCGACGATGTGCCCGGTGTCCACCACATAGGACTGTCCTGCGGCGAGCGTCCTCTCCTCGATGGCGCCATAGGCGCACGCCAGCACCTGGCCCTGGCCGCTCACCTTGAGCAGCACCAGGCCGCCGCCGCCGAAGAAGCCTTTCGCCCCGCCCCAGCTGGCGTCCATCGCGACGCCCATTTCGCTCGCGACGTAAGCGCCGCTGCGGAGAAGGAATTCGTTGCCCGAGATCTTGAGCGTGATCAGATCTCCGGGCAGGTCGGCCGCCAGCGTGATTTCGCCGCCGTCCGCGGGCGCCTTCCAGGTATTTTGAAAGAAGCTCTCGCCCGCCACCATTCGCTTGAGGCCGCCGAGGAAGCCCCCTTGCGCCTTCGTCTCGGTGGTCAGACCGTCGGTGTGGCTGACCATCGCGCCCGGTTCCACTTTGATCTCTTCGTTGCCGGCCAATTTGACCACGGCGAGCGCGAACGCGGGCTGATGCTTGATCGTTACTTCCATGTTCTCCCCTTTAGATCCTGCGTTGGTGAACTACGATCCTGTACTCAACAAGAAGACGACTACGGCTCAACAGATCGCTTGCCCCGACAGGCCGGCCAGCTCGGCGCGCAGCTTCTCGACCAGGGCGGTGTTGCGCCCCTCGTCGCCGAGCCGGGCGAGCTGGGCTTTTTTGTGCGCCAGCTCGCCGCAGACCTGGTAGAACCTTCGGGTCGGCCGGCGGCCGGCGCCGACCAGGGTGCGAATCCGGGCACCGGTCTGCGCCCAGCTGGAGGTCGCCGTCCGATATTGGGCGTCGGTGAGCCGGCCGAGACCCACCTCCTCGGCGAGGTGGGTGCCCAACAGGCGCCCCTCCCGGCGAATCGAGACGAAAATAAGAATGCAGATCGCGAGCCAGCCGAACCAATCGACGAGGAACATCAGCAGCCCCAGGCCGGGCGTCTGTTCCGCGAACGTCGCGAGCGTGTTGTGCAGCGAATGGAACCCCAAGGCCGCCGCCCAGCCGAGCGGCGACGCGAGCCAGCGGACCCAAGCCCTGGGGCTCAAACGGGAGAGCGCGAGGCCGATGCCCATCCACGCGGTATAGAACGGATGGTTCCAGATCCCTAAGACCACCCGCACGACGAACAGGGTGAGCAGGCCGTCCATCCCGTGCTCGGTGAATTCCCCATAGAGATAGAAGACGTTCTCGGTGGCGGCGAAGCCGAGCGCCACGACCGCGGCGTAGACGATGCCGTCGAGCACCGAGTCGAACTCGCGGCGCAGGATCAGGAAGACCCCGAGGATGGCGATCCCTTTGAGGCTCTCCTCGGTGATCGGCGCGAACAGCGTCGAGCCGGCCACGTCGGCCGCTCTTTCCGAGCCGGTCGCCGCGGTGACCGCCCCGGCGAGGATCAGCTGCGCCACGAGTGCGCCGATCACCGCGACCACGGCGCCCCAGAAGAACACCGCGCCGAGCAGCAACCGCGGCTCTTTTTCGTAGCGGTCCAGCCAGTAGACGAACGCGGCGCAGGCGAATGCCGGCACGAAACTCAAGATCACGGCCAGCAGAAACCCCATGGCAACCCCTTGCTCCGAAAAAGAGGAATCGGTGCCCCTATTGTCGCATACGGGGAAGCGGTTCGATGGGATCCGCGCGCCTCAAGGCGCGTTTCGGCGAGGACCTTCAGCTACAATTCGAATGCTTTTCGCGCGCTGCCGAAATCATGCTCCGGCCGACCCGTAGGCTCGCCGCCTTACCCTTCGACGCGCCCAAGGGCGTGCTCGCGCTGTACGCGTTGATCACCCTGGCCGCCCTTCCGGGCCTCGCCCGCCTGGAGCTGCGCACGGACGGGCACGCCCTGGTTCCGGCGCGCGAACCGGCCGTCGTGTTCGACCTCGAAGCGCGCGCGCATTTCCACTTGCGCGACCCGCTGGTGATTCTGATCGAGAGCCGCGACCGCCAAGGCGTCTTGAACC
Source organism: Thermoanaerobaculia bacterium (assembly GCA_035607435.1). GTDB lineage: Bacteria > Acidobacteriota > Thermoanaerobaculia > Multivoradales > UBA5704 > DASYKS01. The sequence goes on from DATMZU010000054.1 coordinate 16,041, forward strand.
TCCGTACCCTTTCGTCCGTCCGCGAGATCAGCGATCTCCTCTCCCGCTTGCCACCGGTTCGGCCGGACGACGTGGTGAGCCTCGCTACCGAGCACCGCAATCGGGTTTATACCGGGAGCCTGCGGTTTCGTCCGTTTCTCGATCCGCTGCCCGATACGCCGGAGCTCGCCGCCCTGCTCGCTCAGGATCTTCACGCGGCGAGGGGGGTGATCGACGGCACGTTGATCTCCGCGGACCGCCGGGCGACCACCATCCTGCTCGGCATGCCGCCGGTCGATCCCCTCCACCCTTACGACCGCGCCGCGCTGGTCCGTCGGGTGGTGGCCGCCGTCCGGCCGTTCGAGAACGCCACCGACCGGATCGACGTCGTCGGTCCGCCGGCCGCCGAATCGCTGCTCGGCGAGCACATCCTGGCCGACCTGTCGCTGCTGCTGCCGCTGTCGCTCATGGTGATCGGCCTGGTCGTCTGGCTCGGGACCCGCCGGTGGGCCGCCCTCGCGGTCGCGGCGCTCAAGATCGTCTGCTGCCTGGTCTGGACGTTCGGACTGATGGGCTGGCTCGGCTCGCCCATCTACCTCACGACCGCGGTGCTGCCGGTGATCCTGGTGACCGTGGGCCTCGCCTCGGAGATCCACATCCTCTGGCATTACCAGCGGACGCTCGCACGCCCCGGCGCGCTCGACCTGCCCCCGCCGGAGGCCTTGCGGCAGGCGTTCTCCGAGGTCGGCCGGCCGGTGCTTTGGAGCGCGCTCACCACGGCGTTCGGCTTCTTCTCGTTCGGCTTCTCTCCCCTCGCGCCGGTGCGCGCCTTCGGCTTCTTCGCCGGGCTCGGCGTGCTCTTCTGCCTGGCCGGCTCGCTCACCCTGGTGCCGGCGATCCTCGCCCTGCTCTCCCCCTCGGCCCTCGCGCACCCCGGCCATGGTGCCGGACGCACCGGGCGGAGCGGCGGCCTCGCCCGCGCCGCCTCGCCGTTTCTCGCCCGGCCGCGCGCCACGCTCGGCGCGTTGCTGCTCGCCACGGTCGCGCTGGGACTGGGGACCACCCGCCTGTCGATTCAAGACAGCTGGGTGGACGGCTTCTCGCCGAACAGCCCGTTCCGGCTCGCCACGAACCGGGCGAACGAGCGCCTGTTCGGCACCCACCTGCTGCTCGCCCATCTTCATTTCAAGTCACCGGGTGCGCTGCTCGATCCCGCACGGTTGGAGGCCCTGGGCCGTTTCGAGGCCGAGGTCCGCCGTTTGCCCGGCGTCGGCGGCGTGCTCGGGCCGTATAGCCACATGGCCGCGGTCCAGGCCCTCTGGAAGGGCGAGGGCCAGATCCGCGCGATACCCGCCACCGCCGAGGGGGTCGAGGAGCTGGTGCGCATGTTCGATCTCGGGCGCGGCGCCGAGCGGCGGCGCGAGGTGATCGACGACTCGATGCAGCGCACGGTCGTGACCCTCTTCTTGAAAGACGCGAACTTCCAAGAGACGGCCCGGCTGATGGGCGACCTGCGCGCGGCGTCCGACCGCCTGCTCGGCCGCTACGGCGCCCATCTCGATTTCGCGGGAGACGTGGCGGTCAGCCAGGCGATGATCCCGGCGATCGTAAAGACCCAGGTCTCTTCGGTGGCCGGTTCGCTCCTGGGCTGCCTCGTCGCCCTGTACCTGCTCCACCGCTCGCTCCGCATCGGCCTGATCGCGGTCCTGCCGACCGCCCTATCGACTCTCTGGATTTTCGGGCTGATGGGGTGGCTCGGGATTCCGCTCGGCGTCGCCACCTCGATGTTCTGCGCGATCACGATCGGCATCGGCGACGATTACGCGATCCACTTCATCGATCGCTACCGAGCCGCGCGCGGCGAAGGCGCGGAGAATCCGGCGCTCGAAGCGATCCGCGAGGCGGGACCGGCGATCCTCGTCGATACGCTCGCGATCGCCCTCGGTTTCGGCCTGCTCGCCGCCTCCCGCGTGCCGGCCAACGCCCACCTCGGACTGCTGGTGGCGCTCGCGCTCGTCGCGGGGTGTCTGTTGACGCTGCTGGGTTTGGGCTCGCTGCTCGAAACGAAGCTCGGCCTGCGCTGGCTCGGGAGCGCCTGACCTCAGGCGGGAGCCGACGCCAACCGGATCACGTCCCCCGACTCGCGCAGGGTGGTGCGCGCGCGCCGTTCCGCGACCAGCAGGGGGAGCGCCACCAAAAGCGGCGGATCGAGCGCG
>DATMZU010000124.1:0-9707 GCA_035607435.1 Thermoanaerobaculia bacterium
CGCGCTCCGCGAGCTGGCGCTCCGAAAGACGGCCGACCGTGTGGACGATCAGATGCGGCGCTACCGCGAGCTGCAAGGGATCGCGCCGACCTGGCCGGTCGCGGAAAGGCTGGTGGTGGCGGCCAGCTCCGGACCGCAGGCGGAGCGGGTGGTGCGCGCCGGCCGGCGCCTCGCCGAGCAACTGCGCGCGGAGTGGTCGGCGATCTACGTCGAGACCGAACGCGAGCGCCGGCTGCCGCAGGCCGATCGCGACCGGGTCTGGGGGACGCTCCGGCTCGCCGAGCAGCTCGGCGCCTCGACCCGCGTGCTCGCCGGGCTCGATCCCGCCGCCGAGATCCTCCGCTTCGCCCGGCGCGCGAACGCCTCGAAGCTGGTGCTCGGCAAACCCGAAACTCCGCGCTGGCGCGATCGTCTGCTCGGCAGCTTCGCCGAGCGTCTGATCCGCGACAGCGGAGACATGGACGTCTATCTGCTATCGGGGCTCGACGCCCCCGCCGGACGCCGCGTCGCCCCGGCCGACAAGAGCGCTCCGCGCGAGAAGCGCCTGCGCTCGCGCCCTCGGGCCTACCTGATCGGTTTGATCGCCACGTTGGTCGCCTCGGGGTTCGCCGCGCTGATGGCGCCGTCGTTTGCCGAGGCCAACCTGGTGATGGTCTACCTTCTCTCGGTGGTCGGCACCGCGCTTTGGGCCGGCCGCGGCCCGGCGATCCTCGCCTCGCTCGCCGGGGTGGCGGCGTTCGATTTCTTTTTCGTCTCGCCCCGACTGACCCTCGCGGTCGACGACTCTCAATACGTCGTGACGTTCATCGTCATGTTGGCGACGGCGCTCGCCATCTCGACGCTTACCGCCCGCCTTCGCACTCAAGCCGCGCTCGCCGCGGAGCGCGAGGAGCGGACGGCGGCGCTCTACGATCTCGCCCGCGAACTGGCCGCGGCGGCCGACCTGCCGACCATCCTCGGCTCGGCGGCCCACCACCTGCGCGAGATGTTCTTGAGCCAGGTGGTGATCCTGCTGCCGGAAGGCGTCGGCGCCGAGGCGCGGCTCACCGAACGGGCGAGCGATACGGTGACCTACCTGCTGAACGAGCGCGAGCTGGCGGTCGCCCGCTGGGTGTTCGACCACGGCCGCTGGGCGGGCCTGACCACCGAGACGCTTCCCGCCTCGCTCGGTCTCTACGTGCCGCTCACGACCGCCCGCGGCACCTTCGGAGTCCTCGGTCTCCACCCGGCCGACCGGCCGCGGCTTCAGCGGCCGGACCAGAAACACCTGCTCGATGTCTGCGCCGGCCAGATCGCCCTCGCGGTCGAGCTGAGGACCCGGGAACGAGCGCTGTAGGGAACGGGAGATTGCGCGAGGACGGGGCGAAACTGTCTGAGCCCGAAGGGCGAGTTTTGAGCCCCGCCCGCAACGTAATCTCCCGTTCCCTACAGCGCGGCCGACGCGGCTATGATCCCGGACCATGCTGACTCTTTACTTCCTCCGCCATGGCCAAACCCAGTTCTCCCGCGACGATAATTTCTGCGGTTCGGGCCTCGATCCCGATCTGACCGCCGAGGGGCGGGCGATGGCCGCGGCGTTTGCCGGCGACTATGGCTCGATGCCCTGGGCGGGGGTGTTCGCGAGCCCGCTCAAGCGGACGATCGAGACCGCGCGGGCGCTTTGCGATTCTTGGCATCTGGGGCTTGAGATTCGCGACGGGTTGAAAGAGATTGGCTACGGCGAATGGGAAGGGAAGACCCGCGCGGAGGTCGAGCGCGATTATCACGACGACTACATCCGCTGGGAGGCCGATCCGGCCTGGAACGCGCCGACCGGCGGCGAGCGGGGAACGATGATCGCCCGCCGTGTCGGCGAGGTGATCGAGGAGATCAAAGAGCGCCATTCCCACGGGCCGGTGCTCGTGGTGTCGCACAAGGCGACGATCCGGATCGCACTCTGCGCCCTGCTGGGCATCGACGTCGGCCGTTTCCGCTATCGGCTCGCCTGTCCGGTCGGCAGCGTCTCGATCGTCGAATTCGGATCGAACGGGCCGCTGCTGCGCTCGCTCGCCGATCAGTCGCACCTGCCGGCCGACCTGCGGGCGCTGCCGGGGACGTAAAACACCGGACTGGTAGACTCACGGTCTATGACCGATCCGACACCCCGCCTCGCGCTGATCGTCGACGACGAACCCGGCATTCTCACCACCCTCTCCGGCATCCTCGCCGACCGCGGCTACGGCACGCTCTGCGCCGCGACCGGCAACGAGGCGATCGACCTCTACCGCCGCCACCGGCCGGACGTCGTTTTCCTCGACATCTGGCTGCCCGACCGCGACGGGCTCGAAACGCTCCAGGCGCTGCGCGCGGACGACCCCGCGGCGGCGGTGGTCATGATGTCCGGCCACGGCACGACGGCCACGGCGGTCAAAGCAATCAAGATGGGCGCCTACGACTACCTCGAAAAGCCGCTGTCGCTGCGCCGCGTGGTCGAAGCGGCCGAGGGGGCGATCGACCAGAAGCTCGCGCTGGGTCTCAAAGCCGAGAACGGCGAGGGCGCCGAAGCGGCAATCGAAAACGGCGTCCCGCACGCCGGCCTCGATCTTGAAAATCAGATCACGCCGCCGCCCCCGCTCTCGATCCTCGCCCCGCGCGGCCAGCGCCAGCGAACGATCCGCCACTCGACAGTGATCTACGGCCTGGGCCTCCACTCCGGCGCGCGCACCGGCATGGTGATTCAGCCCTTGCCGCCCGACAGCGGCATCCATTTCTACACCCTGCCGGGGGGGCAACTGATCCCCGCGCACGTCTCCCAAGTGGCCGACACCGATTACGCGACGACGATCGGCCGCGACGGCGACAGCGTGAAGACGGTCGAGCATTTCCTCTCCGCCCTCCATGCCGCGGGAATCACCAACCTGCTGATCAAGCTCCACGGCGAGATCCCGGTGCTCGACGGCTCGGCCGTCGAATTCTGCCAACGCCTGCGCGAGATCGGCGTCGAAGAGCAGGACGAGCCGCAACAGGAGCTGGTGATCGACCGGGTCTACGAGGTGGGCAGCGGCGAAAAGAAGCTGACGCTCGAACCGTACGACGGCTTCTTGGTCTCCTACAAGCTGCGCTACCCGGCGCCGGTGGGGGAGCAGGAGCACGAATTCGAACTGGCAAGCTTCGAAGGCTACGAGCGCGAGATCGCCCCGGCGCGCACGTTCGGCTTCATGAAGGACCTCAAAATGATGGCCGAGCTCGGCCTGGGCTCCGGCGGCCGGCTCGACAACTTCATCCTGGTGGGCGAGGACGACGTCCTCAACACCGAGCTGCGCTTCGAAAACGAGTTCGCCCGCCACAAGATCCTCGACATCATCGGCGACCTCTTCCTCCTCGGCTACCCGATCCGCGGCAAAGTCACCGCGAGCCTCACTGGCCATCGCGACAACATCGCGCTGCTCAAGCAGATCTGGGCGGCGGCCAGCTCTCCGGTCGAGTCGGTCGGGCCATGAATCTGCCGACGGACCTGCAAGAGCTTCAAGATCAACTCGACGCGGCGGAACGCGACGCCGAGGCGCTCGTCGCGGGATTGTCCGAGGAACAGGGGACCGCGCGCGTCCGCCCCGGTTCTTGGAGCATCGCGGAATGCCTGGACCACCTGGCGACGGCCAATCGCGTCTACCTCCTCGCGATGCAGGATCCCGCGAACCGAGCGAACGCGCGCGGCCGGCTCCGAAAAGGGCCGGCGAAACCCGGCTGGGCGGGCCGGTGGTTCATCAGCGGCCTTGAGCCGCCACCGAAGTGGTGGTCCAAGTTGAAAGCCCCGAAGAAGATCCGCCCGCGCCCGTCGCCCCCGCTCGCCGATGCGTTCGCCGCCTTCATCGAGTCCCAGGCCGACGTCCGCGATTTCCTGCGCGCCTACGACCGCCTGGACCTGGCGCGCATCCGGTTCCCCAATCCCTTCATCCCCGGCGTCTCTTTCAGCCTCGCGACGGGACTCCACATCATCCCGGCTCACGAAAGGCGGCACCTTCTGCAAGCGTGGGGGGTACGGCGGGCCTTGGAGGGTGCGCAGGGGTAGAGCTGCCGGAGCCTCCGAGCGAGCGGTTGAAACCGCTCGCGGGCTCTGCCCCGCGCGGCGCTCCCCGCGGAGGCCTCGGCGGCGGGATCGCCCGCCCTGGTACTCTACGAAAAACCACCACCTCTCCGCCGCCGTCGCTTTGCGGGAAGCGCGCGACCTCTCGGTAGGCGCGGCGAAACCAGGGCTGGCTGACGATCGGCCTCGTGCTGCGCCGCTCGGTGTGGAAGAGCACCAGCGGGGTCGGATGCGCGAGGAACGCTCCGAGCAGGTCTTTCTTCGCGATGTAGGGGAGCGACCGGGGAGTGACGAGCCCCATCAGATCCTCGACCGTCCGGTCGCTGGTGTAGCCGAGCACGCCGATTTCGCCGAAGGCGATCGACTCGTCCGGCGCCGAATTCTGGCGAATCCAGAGCGCGGCCTCCCGGTAGGCCTGCTGCCGGGGCACCTCGGCGAAATCCTCCAGCCACGAGAGATTCCAGAAGATCGATCCGATGAACGTCCAGTTCACGATCAGCACCGCGATCGAGCCGAGGACGTAGAGCGTCCGGCGCCCGGCCCGGTGCGCCTCTTTCGCGCGGCGGAGGGTCGAGGACACCGCGGCGCCGGCGCCGAACAGGATCGCCGCGGCGAACGGAAAGACGTACCAGATCGAAAACGGCACGCCGAACAGAGGATAGACGAGAGCGTTGACCGCGCCGTAGCCGACCAGCACCCGGCCGCAGATTCCCCAGCGGCGGTAGATTCCGGGCAACTCGACCAGGCCGAAGAGCAGGATCGCCACGCCCAAGATTCCGGAGAGCTGAAGCCAGGTCGAAAGTCCCGCTCCCCAGAAGCTGTGGCCGAGGAAACCCGAGCCGCCGGAGATCTCGGCGAGGTAGCGCTTCGAGGCGAACGTCTCCGGCAGGACCGTGCCGAACGCGGCGTACGCCGCGAACGCCCCCGCGAGGATCACCGCGGCAGCCGAGATCGCCCAGGCCCAAGGGAGCCGCCGCCTCTCCCGGATCAGCAGCAGCCCCAACACCGCAAGCCCCAGCCCGGTGTCCGGCCGCACCCAGACCGCGGTGCCGCCGAGCAGCCCGGCGAGGATCGGCCGCCGCTCGGCAAACAGGGCGGAGGCGAGCAGCAGGCAGAGCGCGAGCGCGGTCTCCGACCCCTGCGCCCTCCAGACGAACGGCGAAGAGAGGAGGAGCACTCCGCCGGGCAGGATCTCCGTCCAGATCTCGCGGGGCGCGGAGCGGAGCAGGCAGGCGACGATTCCGAGCAGGCCGGCCGCGAAGACGATCGTCGCCAGGATTTCGATCCGCGCGCCGGTCGCGAGGTGGAGCGCCGCCAGGACCAGCGCGAGACCCGGGTTCGACAACCCGAAGACGGGCTCGCCGAGGTTGAACACCAGCCCGTCGCCGTGGGCCAGGTGCCAGGCGTAGCGGTAGGTGATGAAGAAATCGTCGATCGCGATGCCCGCGGTCCGCCACGCGAACGCGACCGCGAGCGCCACGCAGGCGAGGCTGAGCATGAGCGCCACCCGGGGATACCGGATGCCGGGGAAGGCACTCCGGGTTTCGTTCGAAATCGACAAAGGTTCCATTCCTCGAAAATTACGGTCGAAAATTGGACCGGCGGCAGTTTATTCTTCGCGGCAAGTTGTGACCGGCGGACACCATCTCGTTCTCTTTTCTCGCGTGTCCGAAAGGGGGGCGCGAACATGAAAATGGAGCACGATCATCTCGTTCTTTCGGCGACCGACCTGTCGAATCATCTCGCATGTCGCCATTTGACGACCCTGGACCGTTCGGTCGCCCTCGGAGAGCGAGCCAAACCGGAGGGTTTCGACCCGAGGCTCGACGTTCTTAGGGAACGCGGATTGGAGCACGAGAAGGCGTACCTGGACCATCTGCGCGCTGCCGGGCTCGAAGTGCTGGAGCTTCCTCAGGGGGGAAGCGAGTCGGCCGCCCGCGAAGCGACGCTCGAAGCGATGCGCCGCGGCGTCGCCGTGATCGCCCAGGCGACCCTCTCGGACGGCAATTGGCACGGCCGGGCGGACGTTCTGCTGCGCGTCGAGCGGCCCAGCCATCTCGGCGGCTGGTCCTACGAGCCGGTGGACACGAAGCTCGCCCGCGAGACCCGCGGCGGGACGATCCTCCAATTGGTCGTTTACGCCGAGCTGCTCGGTGCGATGCAGGGCCGATTGCCGGATTCCGTCGGAGTGGTCACGCCGGCTTGCGGATTCGCGCCCGAGCGCTACCGGGTGGCGGAATACCAGGCGTTCGCCGCCCGGGTGCGGCGCCGGCTGGAGGAGAGCCTCTCGCTGGCGCCCGTCGCCCTTTCCGCGGAACCGCCGACCTATCCGCTCCCCACCGCGCATTGCGACGTCTGCCGCTGGTGGCACGAATGCGACGCCCGTTGGCAGCGGGATGATCATCCCTGCCTGGTGGCGGGGATTCACCGCTCGCACGAGCGGGAGCTGGCCGCCTGGGGTGTTGCCACGCTCACCGCCTTCGCGGAACTGCCCATCCCGCTCGCGCGCCCCCCCGTTCGAGGTTCGAAGGAGACCCTCGAGAGGCTGCGCGAGCAGGCCCGCGTGCAGCTCGCGGCCCGCCGAGCCGGCATGCCCGTCTGGGAGCGCCTGGCCGCGGCGAAAGACCGTGGGCTCTCCCGCCTACCGGAGCCCTCTCCCGGCGACGTCTTTCTCGATCTCGAAGGCGATCCGTTCGTGGGCGAAGGAGGGATCGAATACCTGTTCGGAACGATCGCCGCCGGTACCTCGGGCCAGCCCGAGTACCAACCCCGCTGGGCGATCGGACGGGCGGAGGAGCGCGCCGCGTTCGAGGCGTTGATGGACGACTTGATCGAGCGTTGGGAAAAAGACCCGGGCCTTCACGTCTATCACTTTGGGGCGTACGAGCCATCGGCGCTCAAACGGCTCACTGGGCGCTACGCCACGCGGGGCGAGGCGCTCGACCGCCTGCTGCGCGCCGAGCGGTTCGTCGATCTGTATGCGGTGGTGACCCAAGGGATGCGCATCGGCATCGAGAGCTACTCGCTCAAGCAGCTCGAACCGATCTACGCCTTCGACCGGAAGACGCCGCTCGTCGAAGCGGGCCGCGCGCTGCGGCAGGTCGAGGCGTCTCTAGAGCTGGGCCGCCCGTCGGAGGTGGACGCCGAGCTGCGCCGCCTGGTCGAGAGCTATAACGGCGATGACTGCCGCTCGACTCTGCGGCTGCGCGATTGGCTGGAACGGGAACGCGCCGAAGCGCTCGCGGCCGGCGAAGACCTTCCACGCCCGATCACCGAATCCGGAGAGGCTTCCGAAAAGCTCACAGAGTGGCAGAACCGGGTGCGGCCGGTGGTCGAAGCTCTGCTCGAAGGGGTGCCTGCCGATCCTGCGGAGCACTCCGCCGAACAGCGCGCCCGTTATCTCCTCGCGCACTGCCTGGAATTCCACCGGCGCGAGGACAAGGTGAGCTGGTGGGAGCATTTTCGGCTGGCGGCGCTCTCCGAGGAGGAGCGCTACGACGAGCCGCGGGCCATTGCCGGCCTTCGTTTCGTCGAGCGAATCGCGCCGGAAGGCAAGGCGAAGCTGCCGATCGACGTCTATACCTTTACGCCGCAGGAGGTGGATCGCCGTTCGCAACAGGCGCGGATCGACGGGGAACGAACGCTCGGAACAATTGAATCCCTCGATCCGGTCGCGGGGCGCGTCGAGATCAAGAAGACGAAGAAGTCGCTCGACGAGCATCCCTCGTCGGTGTTTCTGCACAGCCACGTCTCCAAAGGGGAACTGGAAGAATCGCTTCTCCGCCTGGCCGAGCAGGTTCTCGCGCACGGGATCGATGGAGCCGGAGAGCACCGCGCGGCCCGCGATCTGTTGCTACTCCTGCCTCCCCGCGGTTGTCCGGCCGCGGGCGGCGCTCTCGCTTCGCCCGGAGAAGACTCCGTGGCCACGGCCCGCCGTCTGGTTCTCGCGCTCGATGACGGCGTCTTGCCGATTCAAGGTCCTCCTGGCGCGGGGAAGACCTACACCGGGGCGCGGATGATTGTCGAGCTGGCGCGCCAGGGGAGGACGGTCGGGGTGACCGCGGTCTCGCACAAGGTGATCGCCAATCTCCTGGAGGCGGCCGTGAAGGCGGCGGCCGAGGAGGGGTTCGATCTCCGGTGTCTTCAGAAGGTCTCGGAAGGCTCCGAGTCTGGAGAAGGCTCGGCGATCCGCCAGACGACAAAGAACGAAGACGTCGAAGCCGCCCTTCGCTCGGGCGAGATTTCGGTGGCGGCGGGGACCGCCTGGCTCTGGGCGCGCGCCGATCTGGCCGGCGCGGTCGATGTCCTCTTCGTCGATGAGGCGGGGCAAATGTCGCTCGCGGACGTTCTCGCGGTGAGCCCGGCGGCGAAGAGCCTCGTTCTGCTCGGCGATCCCCAGCAGCTGGAGCAGCCGATCCAGGCGAGCCATCCGGACGGGACCGCGGTCGCGGCGCTCTCTCATCTCTTGGCCGGTCGGCCGACGCTGGCCGCCGATCGCGGGTTGTTCCTGGACCGGACGTGGCGTCTCCATCCGTCGATCTGCGAATTTACCTCCGAGCAGTTCTACGACGGAAAGCTCCATTCCCTCCCGGGATTGGAAAGCCAAACGCTCCACGCGCCGCCGCCGTGCGATCGGAGCGGGATGTACTTTCTCCCGGTCCGGCACGAAGGAAACCAGAGCCACAGCCGGGAGGAAGCGGAGGCGGTCGAAGATCTGCTCGAAGGGTGGTTCGCCGCGGGCGCCGAATGGACCGACCGTCATGGTGCCCGAAGCCTTCTGACCCCGGAAGACGTTCTCGTGGTCGTGCCGTACAACGCGCAAATCCACCGGCTTCAGGCGCAACTTCCCGCGGGAATCCGGGTCGGCACGGTGGACAAGTTCCAAGGGCAAGAGGCGCCGGTCGTGATCTATTCGATGGTCAGCTCTTCGCCGGAAGACGCCCCGCGCGGCATGGAGTTCCTCTACAGCCGCAACCGCCTGAACGTCGCCACCTCCCGCGCGCGGTGCGCCTGTGTTTTGGTCGCCAGCGAGCGGCTTCTGGAACCGGAGTGCCGGACGCCCCAGCAAATGCGGCTCGCGAATGCGCTGTGCCGCTACGTCGAGCTGGCGACGCGGGTGGATGCGAGCCGGCTCAAAATATCCGAGCCCCTGGCGGTGACCGCCTGATAAAAAGAGCGCCTACTCCGCTCCGCCCTCGAACGCCAATCCGGGATTCGTGCGCGAAGCGAGCAGAAACGCCGCGACCCGTTCGGCAAGGGAGAGGGTGGCGCGCTCCTGCTCCGCGGCCTGGCGGAAGAGGGTGATCGCGGCGAGCGCTTCGCGGTGGATCTCATGGGCCTGGAAGACCGGGAGCATCTGGCGGGCGAGGTCTTTCACCTGCTCGGTGCGTCCGGCGCGCAGATAGAAAGTCGCAAGCTCCAGGGCCGCGAGCGCGGCGTCGTAGGGGAGTCCGTGAGCCAAAAACTCGCCGCGCACCTGGCCGAGCTTCGAGGTCGCATCGTCCGCGCGGCCGAGCCCCGCGGCGATACGCCCTTCGATCCATTGCAGCCGGATCCGGTCAAGCTCGCCGCCGTGCCGGCGGGCCAGATTTCGGACTTCGGGCACCATCGCCTGCGCTTCGACGGAGCGGCCGAGCTTGCTCAG
>DATMZU010000127.1:0-16611 GCA_035607435.1 Thermoanaerobaculia bacterium
TGCACTGCTCGACGAAGCGGCGGAAGATGCCGAAGGCGGATCGCCCACCCTCGCCCGGCTCGCCCGCGAAGTCGGCTCGAGCCCCTCGCACCTCCAAAGGACGTTTCAACGAGTGATCGGCATTTCGCCGCGCGAATACCTCGCCGCCCGCCGGGCCGAGCGCTTCAAAGGGCACCTCCGCTTGGGCGGCTCGGTGACCGACGCCCTCTACGACGCGGGCTACAGCGGCTCGAGCCGCCTCTACGAACAGGCCGACGGCCGCCTCGGCATGCCCCCGGGCGCCTATCGCCGGGGCGGAGAGGGAATCAAGCTCCGCTTCACGATCGCCGAATCGACCCTCGGCCGCGTCCTGCTCGCCGCCACCGAACGGGGCATCGCCGCCGTCGCCCTAGGAGATTCGGAACAGGCGCTCGAAGCCGATCTGCGCCGCGAATACCCGAACGCTGAGATCACCCGCCATACCGCGCCGGCGAAGACCGATCCTGAGCTCGCCGCCTGGACCGCCCCGGTGCTCGAAGCCTTAGAAGGAGCAAGCGCCGATCTGGCCGACCTGCCGCTCGACCTCGTCACCCTGCGGGCCAGCGCCTTCGCCTTCCGCGTCTGGCGCGAGCTGCGAAAGATCCCCCGCGGTGAAACCCGCACCTACGGAGAGATCGCCGCAGCGATCGGAAATCCCGGAGCCGCCCGGGCGGTAGGAACCGCCTGCGCCTCGAACCCCGCCGCGCTGGTCATCCCCTGCCACCGCGTCGTCCGAGGCGACGGAGCGAGCGGAGGGTACCGCTGGGGCCAGGACCGAAAGGCGCGGTTGCTGGAGCGGGAGGCCATTGGGGCGGAGGGATAGCCAAAGCCGGTCACCGCGGCCGAACGAAGTGTTCCTCCCCCCGGGGAGGGGGCGGGTTGGCTCCGGGGGGAGGTCAGCAGGGGGGCGCCACAACCGCCGAGCCCCCGCCCACCCCCGGCGCGCTCCGCTGCACCGGTTTTCTGCCTGTCGCCGCCGGTGATCCAACCGCCATCCCTCCTTCTGCAGCTCCCAACACCGCCTCGCGCTCTCCGAGCACCGGCTCACCAAGCCCGCAAACTGCCGCGCGAAGGCCGAACACCTCTCCGCCGACCCGGGGAAGCGGTGCGGGCCCGCCGAACACCGGTACGCCGGTCCCGCGAAGCGCTGTTTCGGTTCCCGCCATCGCTGCGCCGGCCGGGGGGAGTGGTGACACGGCCCAGAACACCACTCCCCTGGCCCGGGGGAGTGGTGATCTGGAGCTTCGAACCACTCCCCTGAGCTGGGGGAGTGGTTTTCCGGAGTTTTGTACCACTCCCCTGGTCTGGGGGAGTGGTGATCTGGAGCTTCGTACCGCTCCCCCGGGCTGGGGGAGTGGTGTTCTGGAGCTTTGTACCGCTCCCCCGGGGCAGGGGAGTGGTGATTTGGAACTGCGTACCGCTCCCCCGATCTGGGGGAGTTGTGGGGGGAGTGGCAGAACCTCTCCGCCGAGCCGGGGGAGCACTCTGCGGAAGCGCGGAGCCACTCCTCCAAGGCGGCGGACCGGTGATCTGGTTCTTCGAACAACTTCCCCGCACGGGCGGATAGGTGTCGCGATGGGAAACACCACTTCGCCGGGTTCGGGGAGCGGTGTTCGGACTTGCCCCACCCGTTCGGCGGATCCGCGAAGTGATGTCGTGAAACGACGAAATCCTCCGCCAGGGTCGGGGAGCGGTGAAATTTTGCCAGGATGTAGTGAGTCGAAGCAGATCGGCGCGTTAGCGCCCTGTTGTACAACAGATCTGTAGTACAACAGTTCTGTTGTGCGGAGGCGCCAGAGACTTGGCCGGCTACAGACAGAGCTATGGCCTGCGAAGAGGCGCCGTATCAGGGAGGCTCAGGCCGTTAGACATGTCCGGAGGTTGGCATATATGAGCGACACGGCTGGACAACTTCAGGCATGCTTGGATATCGCCGAGCACTACCTGGAGAACTTTGAGAAACTGAAGGCAGCAATGGACGCCGGAGAGGCATGGAAACAATACAGCATGCGCCTGTCGGAGCTTCGAGCGTTTGACCTTCACTGCCTGGCCATTCTGAAGCAACTCCTATCGCCAGATAGCGAAATGATCTTGACCTGGTATGTACATGAGTCGAATCGTGATCTGTCTATGGGAAGTCATATCAATGACATGGACGGAAAAATCGGTGTACTTCGAATGCTTCTCAAGACTATCGGCAAACAGACTAGTCAGCCTTCCCGCCAAGCCGAGGCTATGTCTGAGGACATCGCAAGCGATACCGTTCGCTACGACGTGGCGCTTTCGTTTGCGGGCGAAGATCGTGTTCATGCGCGACGCATAGCGGAACTAATTCGTCATGCCGGATTCACTGTCTTTTACGATGAATACGAGCAATCAAGCCTTTGGGGCAAGAACCTCTACTCGCACCTCTCAGATGTTTACCAGAACAAGGCCAGGTATTGTCTGATGTTCATCAGTGAGAGCTATGCCAAGAAGCTGTGGACGAAGCGCGAACGTGAGTCCGCTCAAGCAAGGGCATTTCGCGAAGGTCGCGAGTACATATTACCCCTTCGACTCGATGACACCGCGCTGCCGGGAGTTGAGGATACTGTAGGCTATATCGATCTAAGACATACACCAATCGACGAAGTCTTGAGGTTCTTGATTGAGAAGCTCAACGCTTATGAGCGCGGCACAAATGCGGTCTAACACTGCCGGCATCCGGCAGCCCTTAACTTTTCTGCGAAGACCGATCTCGGCAGAGCCAGAGGGCAAGAGAGCTTGCTGGAAGTGGCAATTCAAACACGAGTGCCCCTTGCATCCGTCACCCGTCAACCGCCAACCGCCGTCCATACGCCCCCACCCCCGCCGCGACCGGCAATCCGATCGTCGCCGCCAAGGCGATCGACTCCAGGGGCAGATCCCGCATCAACCAAACCGCCCCAGCCGCCGCGATCACGACATAGATCGCGATCACCAAGCGGCCCAGGGGCGCGAGGTGCCGAGGTCGTACGCGTCGCAGGACTCGGGCGTCGAAGGCGGGGGAGAGCCGCGGGGCTTCGGCGGCGAAGGCGGTTTTCAATAGTTGGTCCATCGCTTCGTCATCTTGCATCGTAACCTCGCTCGGCCAGCATGGCTTGCAGTAGCCGTCTGGCTCGGTGGAGATAGGACTTCACGGTGTTTTCCGGCGCGTCGAGCAGGGCGGCGATTTCGCTCATGCTGGCGCCCAGCCAATAGTGCAGGCGCAGCGCCGATTGGTACACCTCGGGCAGCTCGTGGACAGAGGCCAGCAAGGCCTTCTGCCGCCGGTCGGCTTCCAGCCGGTCGTCCGGCCCGCGATCGTCCGACGGTTCCGTGGTGAGAACCTCGTCGCTCACGTGAGGGGCTCGGTAACGGGCGCGCGCCTTGACGTTGAGCGCGTGGTTGAAGGCGATGCGATAGATCCAAGAGGCGAACTTGGCCTCGCCTCGGAACGTGCGCAGGGCGTGATGCACGCGCAGCATCACGTCCTGGGCGACGTCTTCGGCTTCCGGGGCGAACTCCTGGCCGAGAATGGAAACGGCCAGGCGAAACACCGGGTTGCTATAGCGCCGCACCAGCTCGGCGAATGCGCCTTCGTCGTCCGATTCGCTACACCGCCGGACGAGCCATTCGTCCGTCCGGTCGGTGTACGAGGAGGATTCAGCGCCCACGGTCGGAGGCAAGGGCGTAGTACAGCATCAACCCGATGCCGAGGAACAACAGGGGCAGAGGCAGAGGCCAAAGTGCGTGGTCATTCATTCGCGCACCGAAGAGTCCCAGGGCCAACATTCCGCCGCCTCCCAGGGCAGTCCACACGATGCCATGGAGCAAGGGCGCTTGAGGATCCGGCGGCTTCGGGACCTTGGGCGGATCGAGCGGCAATTCCGGCAGCGGAATGCCCTTCTCCAGGGCCGCCAGGCGCTCCTGATGGACGATTTCGAGCCGCCGCTGCCGCCCGATGTGCTTGAAGTAGAAATACGCTCCGAAAACCGCGGCGAGCGCCGCGACGATGATTCCATCTCCGAGTGAGTGTCCCATGTCCGTCCTCCTTCCCTTGAGACAAGGGGTGACGTCCGATGGTTGCAAGAGAATCGGGCGGGGACGTTTGTAGGGGCGCAGCATGCTGCGCCCTCGGAGAGCACGGGCTTACCGAGCGAGGGCTGCGCCCCTACTTGCGAGGTCTACACCAAGTCCCGCAACACCACCGCCACCGTCCGCTCTTTCCCGTCCTTGGCCCTAACCGTCAAACCGACCTTCGTACCCACCGGGTCGTTCGCCAGCCGGATGCGCAGGTCGGGCAACGCGATCTCGTTGGCCTTCTTGCCATCGACCTCGACGATCAAGTCTTCGACCTTCAGGCCCGCTTTCGCGGCGGGGCCTCCCACCGTGACGTCCTTCACCCGCAGCCCCTCCGGATCGGTCAAGAGCCACATTCCGGCGCGGTCGTAGGCGTCTCGATCCTTGGCGTTGCCGTTGGGCTTCAGGTACATCACCTGCTTGCCGTAGTCGAAGGTGACGTCGAAGCGCTTGAGCAGGCCGCCTCCGATGTTTCCGGCGAGGTTGGATTTGGCCATCGCGCCTTTTTTCTGGAGCGAGAAGCCGGTGACGAGGTTTTCGACGGCAACCGAGCCGGTTCCCGGGGGGCCGGATCCCAGCTCCAGCTTGGCCATTCGGGTGACTCGGCTGCGGGCGGCTCCTCCCACACCCCAGCCGGTCGTCGCTTCGATCGCTTTCGGATGCTTGGCGAGCAGGCCGTGCTCCGCCACGAACGGGGCGTTGAGATCGAGGGTCGAGCGGCTGCCGGTGTCGATCGTGAAGAGGCCGGGCAGACCGTCGATCTTGCCTTCGATCTGCGGCGTTTCGCTTTCGAACGTGAAGGGAATCGCGACCGCATCTCTAGGGGGCACGAAGTCGGCAGGCGCGGTGAAGTGGATCAGGCCGCCGTCGTAATCCACCTCCGCGACCAGCCGTTTCAGCAGCTCGTAGCCGATGATGCCGGAGACCGGTAGCCCTTCCACCTTCGACATCTCCGAGATCGGAAAGACGTAGAACAGCTGATCGCGGAACATCACGCCGCCTAGCTTCACCGACGCGATCCGGACGACCGCGATCTCTTCGGATTTTTCGCCGACGCCTCCCCCTTGGAAAGCGCCCTCGGCCGAGAGTCCGAGCGCCTTGGCGGTTTCCGGGGTGACCGCGTTCAAGCCTCCGGTGTCGAAGAACAGGTTGAAATTGCCCTGGCCGTTGATCTCCACCTGGACGAACAGGTGATTGTTCGCCAGGCGGAACGGCACGCTCGCCGTCGTGCGCCCGTCGGCCAGTTCGACGTCGCCGGTCCGTTCGGCCGGCGGCGCGAAGCGCGCGGCTTCTACGTCCTGATTGATCGCGATGCTCGTGACCGCGACCCGCGTGTCGAACTTCTCCTCGCCGTTCGTGGTCCGCTGGGCGAACGGCAACTTCACCCCTTGCACCTTGCGGTAGTCGGAAAAAATCGTGCGGCGCGTTTGGGCGTTCACTCGATCGACAGTGTGATCGAGCAGGTTCGTCTTCGCGTCGAACCAAAGCTCTTGCGGGCGGCCCCCTTCCGCGGAGGCCTGGATGCCCACGAACGAGCGTCCGTTTTCGGTGCGGTTGCCCAGCGGCTCGACGGACCCCTTTCGCCGCTCTGGATACCAATAGGCGAGCGCGGTGAGGTAGGCCCGCTCGATCGCGCTCTCGTAGCTCTCGCCCTTCTCGTTTCGGATCACCTGGCCGGAGGCCTCGACCGTCCAAGCCCCGATGCCATCGAACCCCTCCGCGCCATGCACCGGGCCGAGCTGGTACTCGGTGGAATAGCGCCCGGTCGTCACCTCGTCCCACGAAGTCGCCTCGCCGGACAGGCCGCCGGTCTCCACCTTCGCCGTCGTGGTGATCGTCCGCACGCCATCCCACGCCGCGCCTCCCGCTGCTTCCTTGGCACGGGCGAGAAGATCTTTCGCCTCGTCGGCCCGGAGAGCGGGGGCGGCGAGAAGAGCGACGGTCAGGGCAAATGAGACAAAAGCGGTGCGGATCATGGTCAAGCTCCTCTCGGCCTGTCTGTACGAGACCAAATGGGAGGATGTTACGTTGAACCCCCCACCTGTCCTCCCCCACGAGGGGGGAGGGACCCTTCGGCGAACTTTAGGGATGTGCGGGCGGGGCGTCCTCCCCTTGTGGGGGAGGATCGAGGAGGGGGCTTTCGCTCTGCTACCCCGCACCGCCGTCCGCGATCGCCGCCCGCACATCCTCCAGACACGCCTCCATCCGGTCCCGGTGGGTGCGGAACGACAGCACGCAGATCCGGATCGCGAACGCGCCCCGCAGGTTCGTGCCGGAGAGGTAGACCCGGCCGTGGGCGTTGATCCGGTCCAGCAGGTTGCGATTCCACTCGTTGAGCGCCTCGCCCTCCACGCCCGGCGGCCGATGCCGGAAGGCGATGACCGAGAGCTGCGGCTCGGCGAGGATCTCGATCTCAGGGGTAGCGCGCAGCTCTTCCGCGGCGAAATGGGTGAGCGCGAGCTTTTCTTCGAGAGCATCGCGGAACGCCTGGACGCCGTGGAGCTGGAGCGCGAGCCAGAGGCGCAGGCCGCGGAACGGCTTCGACAGCTCGGGGCTGATCTCGCAGAAGTCGACCAGGTCGGGGTCACTCTGGAGGTAGGGCATGTAGTCCGCGCCGACCGCGTGCGCCCGGCGGAGCGCCTCGCCGTCGCGGACGAGGAGGGCTCCGATGCCATAAGGGAGAAACAAGCCTTTGTGTGGATCGATCGAGAGCGAGTCGGCGCGCTCCAGGCCGCGGAAAGCCTTCCGGCCCGCTTCGGTGAGCAGAAAGCAGGCGCCGTAGGCTCCATCGATGTGCAGCCAGAGTTTTTCCCGTTCGGCGAGATCGGCGATCGCTTCCAGCGGATCGACCGCTCCGGTGTTCGTGGTGCCGGCGCTTGCGACGATCAGAAACGGGGTGAGGCCGGCCGCCCGGTCGGCGGCGATTCGCTCGGCAACCCGCTCCGGCTGCATGCGGTAAAGATCGTCGGTCGGGATCTCCCGGACCCGGTCGGGTGGGAACCCGGCGAGCAGCGCGGCTTTGACCATGGAGTGGTGGACCTGATCCGAGGCGTAGATCGTGCCGGAGAGAAAATTCTCCGGCAGCCGCTCGCGCCGGGCGACGACCAGCGCGCTCCAGTTGGCGAGCGAGCCGCCGCTGGTGAAGAAACCGCGCGCCGCCTTGGGGAATCCCGCGATCTCGGCGAGCCAGGCGAGCGCATCCGCTTCAAGCTGGGCGAGGGCGGGGGCCGCCGCGAAAACCCCCGTGTAGCGGTTCGCGGTATCGGCGATCAGATCGGCAACCGCCGCGACGAACAGCCCGCCGCCGGGGATGTAGGCGAGGTACCCCGGCCCGGCGGTGTTGAAGGTCTTCGGGATCGCCCGGTTGAACAGCAGGTCGAGGATCTGCTCGAACGGTCGGCCGGAATCCGGCATCGGCCCGGAAATCTCCCGCGCGAGATCGACCGCGCCCGCCACGTCCGCGCTCCGCTGGTCGGGGAGCGACGTGAGATGCGGCACGATCCGCGCCATCGCGGCCTCCACCAGGCGGTGCATCTCGGCGGCGGACGGTTCGAGCGGGTAGGGGGCATCGGCGGACATGGCGGCGGATTGTGCCACGTTGCACAGGGCCTGCTACCGGTCTCGACGGGTCAATTCGCGGCCGGCGGGTCGATCGCCTTTTCGAGCAGCGCCTCGAACGGCACGATCTGGAGGGCGGCTTCGTGGGTCGCCGCGAGCACCACGCCCGGGGACATCCCCGCCAGGTGCGCCTCCAGGAACCGCGAGGCGCAGAGGCACCAGCGGTCGCCGGGCTGTAGGCCGGGAAAGCCGAAATCCGGCATCGGGGTCGAAAGATCGTTGCCGCGCGCAGCGGAAAACGCCAGGAACTCCGGCGTCACCTGGGTGCAGACGGTGTGCGAGCCGCGATCTTCCGGGCCGGTATTGCAGCAGCCGTCGCGATAGAAGCCGGTCAAGGGGGCGAGCGAGCAATCTTCGAGGGGGGAGCCGAGGACGTTCTTTGCGGGCATACGGTTCTCCTAAAGTTACGAGAGAGAGCGTACTCCTTTCCGGGCTCTCCGAGACCGGGGGCCTATGGGGCTCGCGCAAAGCCGGAATTGGACCTCCACCCGCCGTTCCCATAGAATCGCCAACTCTATGACCGAAAATCTGCCCTTCCCAGAGTACCGAGAGCTCAAGGAGTACGTCGGCCAGCAGGTGGAGATCAAGGGCTGGATCGACAATAAGCGTTCGAGCGGCAAGATCGCGTTCCTGCAGGTGCGGCTGGACGGCCGGACGGTGCAGGCGGTCGCCGGGCGCAACGACCTATCCGAGGAGATGTGGGCCGAGGTCGAGCGCGTCACGCAGGAATCGACCGTCCGCGTCGTCGGCACGATCAAAGAGGACAAGCGGTCCCCGAGCGGCGTCGAGATCCAGATGAGCGGATTCGAGATTCTCCAGCTGGCAGAGGAGTATCCGATCACGCCGAAGGAGCACGGCACGGCGTTCCTGATGGAGCATCGCCACCTTTGGCTCCGTTCGAGCCGGCAGCGGGCGGCGCTCAGAGTGCGGAGCGAAGTCGAGCAGGCGATCCGCGACTTTTTCTACACCCGCGACTTCACCCTGATCGACTCGCCGATCCTCACCCCGGCGGCGTGCGAGGGAACCTCGAACCTGTTCGAGACCGATTACTTCGGCGACAAGGCGTATCTGTCGCAGTCGGGTCAGCTGTACCTGGAGCCGGCCGCCGCGGCGCTCGGCAAAGTCTACTGTTTCGGGCCGACGTTCCGAGCCGAGAAGTCGAAGACCCGCCGCCATCTGATGGAGTTCTGGATGGTCGAGCCCGAGGTGGCGTTCCTGGAGTTCGAGGGGCTCACCGAGCTGGCCGGCGAATTCGTAGGCTACCTGGTCGCCCGGGTGCTCGAACGGCGCCGCGAGGAGCTGAAGATCCTCGAACGCGACACCGCGATGCTCGAAAAGATCGTCCCCCCGTTCCCGCGCATGACCTACACCCGCGCGGTCGATATCCTCAACGATCAGGGCAATCCGATCGTCTGGGGCGACGACTTCGGCGCCGACGAAGAGACGATCCTCGCGAGCCAATTCGAACAGCCCGTGATGGTCACCGACTTCCCCGCGGCGTTCAAGGCGTTCTACATGCAGCCTTCCCCCGACTCAACACCCGAGCGCGAGACGGTGCTCGGCATGGATCTCCTGGCGCCCGAGGGGTACGGCGAGATCATCGGCGGCAGCCAGCGGATTCACGACCACGACCTGCTGCTTTCGCGGATCAAGCAGCACGACCTGCCGATTGCGGCATTCCAGTGGTACCTGGACGTCCGCAAATACGGCGGCTATCCCCACAGCGGTTTCGGCATGGGGATAGAGCGCTTCGTCGCCTGGATGTGCGGCCTGCCGCACCTGAGGGAGACGATTCCGTATCCTCGGATGCTGTACAAGATCTACCCGTAGAGGGGAGGAGGCGTCGGGGCGGGGGAGTTCGTCAAACGGCCACGACCGTCGAATTGGTGCCTCCGTCCCGATGACTGCGGAGCCGGCCGCCACCCCCTACGACCGGGAAGAGCGCCCACCCCGGTAATCGGATCGCGCGATCTGCTTCCACCGCTGCGATTCCTAGATTCCTATCGGCACTGACTCAGTTGCGCGAGACGCACCGCCGTACCTTTTTCGTCCATGGCGTTTAGTAATCACTCATGGCTATCGTTCGGCCGAATGCGCCGCGTGACGCCACGAGATTTCTTGATAACTCCATCGAAAAGGCCGTGCGCCCGAGAGTGAACACCATAACCGAGATTGTGCATCGAAAGATTATCCCGCGGAAACCACTGTGTTTCGGAGAGAGTCGTCCAAACGATCGTGAGCCCGTTGTCATCGAGCCAGTTCAAGAAGCTCTCTCGCTCTGCGAGAAGTGCCTCTGGGCCCGGCTCGATGAAGCTGGGCGCGACGAACCGGAGCGTGTGCTCCGCATCTCGATAGCCACCAGCGCCATTCCACTGCAACTCACGACCCAAGAATAGTTGGGGTGCTGGTACGAGAGTGTGGATTGTCTGGTCGTGGTAGGAGTCGTCAAACTCAAATATTTGTTCGTACGCGGTTGGAAGTACGGGAACGGGAACCTTGTCGTCTTGATAGGATCCGTCAGTTAGGACGTTGCGGAGCGATTGCGTTCCCCAGGGATATTCGCCAGCAAAGACGTACGGCAGACGATGGCGGCCCTCAGGCATCCACCTTCCGTGAAGATCTTGTTTGCTTAGCCAGCGCCACAGCTTCTTGGAATTCTTTCGCGCAACGAGATAGCTTCGGAGCTGAACCCAGCACTTGCGGTGGGCGACATCGTAGTCGGTGCGGTCATGTCGGTCGTCCCATTCCAGGTGTGCTTCCAATGTGAGCCAGCGAGTTCCGTCGGCTCTAGTGAGACCGATCTGATCGGTCGTGTCAGGGAAGCAGAGGCAATCAAGCCATTCCTCTGGAGATAGCTCCCGACGAAGGTCTAACGCAACTCGGTTCCACCAAGAAACCGCGAAGGGATTCGTAGCCACGTGCCGCACAAGCACCGTAGGATCAAGATTTCGCTCGTCAGGCGCCTGAAGGGACGGTGGAAGCTCCGCAGGGAGTTCCGGTTCCCATGGTTCAGGTTCGAGAGGCACTTTGTCAGCAACCAACCCGACCAGCCGGTATAGAGCGATCCACTGGTACTTCTTCCCGACACGCTCTGCCCACGTCGGTCGGGCGCGTCCACCGCCAAACTGGTGGAGCATGTAGCCGTCGTAGCTGTCGAACCGATTGTCGAAGCCGAGGCGTTCGACCTCTGCCATGATCCACTTCTGGCACGCAAAGAAGTCGGGGTTCCCTCGCCGACTCAAGGCCGAGGCCATCGTGTAGATTGCGAAGTCCTTATCATCGACACTGCGCCACACGCTGCGCCAAGCCGGCCCCTTCTCCGATGGCTCCGGCAATTGCCTTCCGAACGGGCCGCTCGACCCATCCGCTGCGTCATTCTTCATTCCCTCCAATAAGTTCGTAGGAAGATCGCTGCCGTATGGTGGGAAGCACCGAGCGAGATCAATCTCGGGAAGGACTCGCTGGTGCGCGGCAAGCTCGACGATGCTCCGGGCGTAGTCGCGAATCAGTGCGTTGAGCGGGGGTGGTCCAGCGAAAATTTCCTTGTAGACGACGGCCGAAACGGCACCTGTGCTTTCTGGGTTGTTCGCTCTGATCAGCGCTCCATACGCGGCGAGCAAGACGCGTTCGACGATGTAATCGTCGTTCACGCGGAGGAATCGAGCGAGGAGAGACGCAATTACCTCGCTCCTGCGCTCGAGCAACGAGACCATTCCTGCAGTTGCATGGTCGCGCACGCGCCGATCGGCTGCGGCACAACTCCAGGCAAGCGCGGAAGCCCAGGCAAGGGTAGTACTGGCGGAAGTCCGTCCCAAATGAGGCTCGACAGCCCATGTGCTGAGTCGGCGCGCCGAGCCTTGTTCACTCCAGCTCAGATGCAGAAACGGGCAGAGAAGCTGATCTCTCTCCGCCTGCTCGAAAGGACCGAGCAAGTCATCTATAAAAGACGCGCCCAAGGGATGATCGACGCGTGCCGCGAGTGCGAACACCTGGTCGAGTGCCGAGACCTGCATGTGGAGCGTGCCAATCGCCTGCCGGATCAGAACTTTTGTCCTTTCGGTGATTGAGCTCGGGGGTCTCCACGCAAGCGAGCGAACAGTGCTTAAGAGCAGCTCCTCTGATCTTCCTTGTGGATCTACGTCGATGAGCTCTTTGCCGATCGTCTCAGGAAGTAGGATGGCAAGCGCTTCGTTTAAACCGGCCGCACCCCCACTCATCCTCGCAATCTCGTCCCGCGCAGTGAAGAGCTGGTCTAAGTCGTCGCTGGCTTCACGAGCGAGGTTCTCACAGAGCAAGAACTCGCCGAGGCGCTCGAATCCGAACATAACCTCGTCCGCCGAGCCCATGGAAATAATCTGACCTTCTCGCAGAATCCCTTCGCGCAATAGGAAGTCCAAGAGGGAATGCGATCGTGAACGGCTTGGCAGCAGGGCGTTGATGGTCTGGGCCGCAATGGCCCAGGGCAGTTGAAGTCTGTGAATGCGCTTCATCTCATCGATTGTCACCTCGACCGCTTGGTGAACCCGTCGTTCGCGACGGTCGACGTCGAGACGCCTTTCCGCCTCCACCTCGCTGCTTTCAAGGAGCAGGTCAACGACTTCCCGGAGCGACGGTGGATACTCTGTGATCGTTCCCCTCTCCTTGCGAGAGAGGCCGGTACAGAGCATGCGCAGGAAGAGGGGGTTAAGGAACTCCGGCTGAAGCAATGGCACCGCGGGTGGGTCGAGCTTCCACCATTCGAAGAAGCGCAACAGCGCCGCAAGCTCGACACCGACGAAACCATGATGCTCTATCTGAGGTAGGCCAATCTCCGGAGGAAAGACCGTGTCGAGATAGGTCGAGCGGCAGCTCAGACAAACTTGTAGGTTCGGGAAGCGAAGTATTTGTTTGATAAAGCTTGCAAGGTCGCTTCTCCACGCGTCTCGCGGCGTTCGTTCGTTGAGGGCATCGACGAACATGATCAGGGGCGAACCGCTGCTCTCGGCCGCCACATCCAGCAAGGCGAGGAGTGCATCGCGCGATAGGTCGCCCGGAAGGCCGAGGATTCCGCGGATCTGCTCGAATACAGGACCGTCGTTGAGCTTCTCGCCGAGAATTACGACACTCAGCAGTCCCTCTGCCAATCGCTGTTTGGCGGCGTCGCAAATCACGTGGGTCTTTCCGGCGCCAGCTACCCCTGTGATGAGCAAAACGCGTTGTTCGATCGCCTTCGCGAGATCGGGAGAAAGGAACTCAAGCTCCTTTGCGAGCCACTCCGCGACGTCCCGCGCGTGATCGAGGTCTGCTGCTGGAAATATGAGCATGTACTCGGCTTGGACCTGTCGAAATGACGCGTTGGTGGATGCGCCTTTGCCGTGCGTGGCCTCAAGCTCGCCGCGCAGTTCTGCCTCAGCCTCTCGTACCGTATGCAGTGCGATGCTGAGAGCATCACGGATCGCGTCGACTCGCCCTACCTGCAGGAACTGTCGCAGCTTCGAGTGCGCTGCCTCGAGCAGCGGCGCGGCAACCTCCATCAGTCTTCTGCCGTTTCCCTCCTCGCGATCACCAGCGGCCCTCTGCCAGCGAGAGATTTCCTCGTGGAACATGCGCAAGCGTCGTTGATATGACGATTTCCACGATGGCGTCTTTCCGAACGTCCCCAGGTGCGAGGAGATGGGGACTTCCACGTTGAACTCTGGGTGGTACCGTGGACCGGCGTCTTGGATCGCGTCTGCGATTTGGGAAGTGAACCACTGAGCGCTGAGCATTTCCTGATCGAACCAGAATCTGTGGCGGCCGCCGGATGGGTCGATTTGGACGAGCCGCTCGATCAGTTCGGATTTCGGCCACAGATCGAAAGAGACAGTCATCCCGCGTTCGTTCGCGAGTACCTGCCATTCCCGGACGTAGTTGGCCCACCGCGTCAGCTGGTCTAATCCAGGACGCCCGGTCCGCCCGGTCAAGTCGAATGGTAGGCATACCACGTAGCGATTGAGTTTCGGATGAAGCCGAAGGGCTGTCTTTACCGATGCGGCGATCTGTTTCTTGTTAAGATCAAAGATGAACTTGCTCTGGTAGCCCCACTCCGTACTGTCAGGAAGCTCCCAATAGCATTCAACGCCACCATCGCCCCCCGCACCCTCAAGGGGAACAAAATTACTGCCAGCCGGGACGCTGTCATTCCGAGCGAGCTGAACGCAGAAAGCTTCAAAGCCGGCGTGTCGACTGCCGTTGAGCGGTCGGATTCGCAGGAAATCCGGATCGGAGGTTGACATGAGTTCAAGTTGTGTCCTGAGGCGGCGGCGGGCTTTCCCGTTCTGGCAAGTTACGCTTTAATATAATCGATCCAGATTGGAAGGTCATCGGATACCTCGCCAGATCGCTTTGCTCACGGCCCGATATCCTCGCTGAACTCGGCGCTGATCAAGACGCGGATGCCATGTCGCAACAATGAAGTGAAGTGACGGCGGTTCTCGGTGACCACCAGCTGGGCGCCGGCTCGCCGGGCGACTTCGGCGATATGTGCGTCGTAGATGCGTCCTCCGGCGGCACCCTCTCCCACCGCGGTAGCAAGAAACTCCTCGCGGAGCTCCGACGCCAAGTCCCTGATCGAGAAGCGGGCGAAGATTTCCTCTCTGAGGAACCGCAAGGCCATCCCAGGTTCGAGGCGATATTCTTCGGGCAAACGCGTTGTAACGGCGAAAAATTCGAGGCAGCAATGCCATGAGGTGAGTGGTCGCTCGATTCGTCCGTCCGCCACCGCATCCAAGAGCAGCATCGCGTGGTGCGAGCTAGGACCGAAATCGATCGTGCCGGCAATGAGAACGCTAGTGTCAAAGAAGATTCCCTTCAGACCGGCCAACGATCCCGCTCCTCTTCGATCAAGCGCGGCAAATCCACCTCGGTGCGCTCGCTCTTCGCCGCTCGAGGACGAGCAATCAGGCGCCCACCGCGCCGAACGATCTGCGGACTTTCCACCGCGCGGGTGAGGCGGATGGTGAAATCCTCGATCGACAACTCAAGCTCGCTACCGGCGGCTAGGCCGAGTCGCTTCCGTACCTCAATGGGGATGACCACACGTCCTGCCTTGTCGATGGTTGTTGTCATGGGTAGAGTCTACCATTCAAATACCATTTTCCCGGGGGGAAGAATCCTAGAGCAGGCGCTCCACCAACCGCCGGTACAGCTCGACCGCCGCCACCAATTCCGCCTTCGCGATCCGCTCTTCGCCCGTATGGGCGACGTGGATCGTTCCCGGGCCGAGCAGGAACGGCTCCCCCCAGGCGGTCAATCGCGGTACGTCGGTCGTGAATTTGACCACCGTGGTGGGAAATCCCGGGAGCGAGCCGAGGCGTAGGGCCGGGGTCTCGCTCTTCCGGGCGATGCGGACTCCGCCGCCTTCCGTAAATGCCGCTTCGAGATCCTTACGCAGGGTTGCCGTCGGTCCGACCGTGCGGACCAGGATCTCGGCGGCGCAGAAGTCCGCGATCACGTTCGCCGCGCGCCCTCCCTCGATCTTGCCGACGTTGATCGTCGTCCCGCCGAGGATGGAATCGCTCGGGAGCGCCACCTTCCGCATCCGTTCGATCGCGGCGAGCAGGGCATCGATCGCCGAGGTTCCCAGCTCCGGGTAGGCCGAGTGCGCCGCGCGGCCCTCCGCCTCCAGGCGGTAGAACAGCGTGCCATTGGAGCCCAGGGCGAGCTGGTTTTCGGTCGGCTCGCCGTTGATCAGAACCCGGGGGCGCAGGTCGGTGGTCTGCACCCACCGGTTCGCCGCGTCGGCCCCCACGCTGTCGGTCTCCTCGGCGACCACGATCAGCAGGCCGAATCCCGTCTTTCCGTCCGCGAGCAGGGCCTCGATCGCGCCGATCATCGCGGCGAGAATCCCCTTGGCGTCGCAGGCGCCCCGGCCGCGGATCTCGTCTTCGGTCTCTTCGGAGGGAAAAAACGGCGGCACGCAATCCATGTGGGTCGAGAGCACG
Organism: Thermoanaerobaculia bacterium; assembly: GCA_035607435.1. Lineage (GTDB taxonomy): Bacteria > Acidobacteriota > Thermoanaerobaculia > Multivoradales > UBA5704 > DASYKS01. Next base: position 15,678 of record DATMZU010000127.1, read on the forward strand.
ACTTGCGGCGTGCCCCAGCGGGCGAACAGGTTGAACCTCTCGGCATCGACCGGGATTTTCACCACGTCACCCGGCGGCGCGATCTCGGCCAGGCGGGTGAACAGCAGCTCACCCACTTGGGCCTCGCGGCCGGTCGTCGAATCGAGATCGATCAGCTCCCGGGTGCGGGCGAACAGTCGGGCCGGTAGGTCAACCGGCAGCGCCGGAAGGCTCTGAGGTGGCGGGGGAGGCAGCGAATCCATGAGGAGGATAAGATACCGCGCCATGATCCCGATCGACCTCGAAGGAAAACGCGCCCTTGTCATGGGTGTCGCCAATTCGCGCAGCCTCGGCTGGGCGATCGCCGAGCGTCTGCGCGACGCGGGCGCCACTCTCGCTTTCAGCTATCAAGGCGAACGCCTGAGAGCCGACCTCGAAAAGCTGACCCAGGACATTCCCGGCACCCTGCTCGCGCAGTGCGACGTAACGAACGAGGCGGATCTGTCGGCCCTGTTCGGCCAGCTCAAGGAGAGCTGGGGGAGCCTCGACTACGTGGTCCACGCGATCGCCTTCGCGCCGCGCCCGGCGATGGATGGCCGCTACATCGAGACGACCAAAGAGGATTGGCTCACCGCGCTCGAAATCTCCGCCTATTCGCTGGTCTCGGTCGCGCGCCACGCCGAGCCGCTGTGGAATGCGGGCGGCTCGATGGTCACGCTGTCGTACTACGCGGCGGAGAAGGTGGTGCCCAAGTACAACGTGATGGGGATCGCGAAGAGCGCCCTGGAGGCGAGCGTCCGCTACCTGGCGCACGAGATGGGGAGGCGCGGGGTGCGGGTCAACGCCGTCTCGGCCGGCCCGGTCCGCACGGTCGCCGCGCGCAGCATCCCCGGCTTCATGAAGATGTACACCAAGGTCGCCGGGATCGCCCCCTTGGGCCGCAACGTCACCCACG
>DATMZU010000164.1:0-14409 GCA_035607435.1 Thermoanaerobaculia bacterium
CGCACTCGCGTGAGCCCGTGCACGACGCCGCCCCGCTCGAACCGGTGGAGCCGCCCGAAGTCCGCGACACGCCACGGTAGCTCGCGATAGCTCCGCCTTCGCTGCCCGAAGATGAGGCAGTGGCCGGGGCAGTTCATCGGCTTGACCGCCATCCGCCGCTCGTCGGCCTCGGTGAAGAACATCGCCTCGCGGTAGTTGTCGTAGTGCCCGGAGGTCTTCCACAGCTCCACGTCGAGGATCTGCGGGGTGATCACCTCGCCGTAGCCATAGCGGGCATAGAGATCGCGGACGTAGCCGACCAGCCCGTTGTAGACGTGCGCCCCTTTGGGATGGAGGAACGGCATGGCCGGCGCTGCGGCGTTGAAGCTGAACAGGTCGAGCTCCTGGCCGAGGCGGCGGTGGTCGCGCGCCCGCGCCTGCTCCAAGCGCGCCAGGTGCTCGTCCATCTCCTTCTGCGAGGCGAACGCCGTGCCGTAGATCCGCTGCAGACGCTCGTTGCGCTCGTCCCCCTTCCAGTAGACGCCGGAGGCCTCGAGCAGCTTGACCGCGCCGATCTGCCCGGCGTTCTGGGCGTGCGGTCCGCGGCAGAGGTCGGTGAAGCGGCCGTGCCGGTAGAGGGTGATGGTCTCTCCCGCGGGGATCTCCCGGAGGCGCTCGACCTTCAGGGTCTCGCCCATCTCGCGGAAGATCCGCTCGGCGTCCTCGCGGCTGACCTCGATGCGCTCGAACGGGCTCGCCTCGGCGACGATCTCGCGCATCTTCGCCTCGATCGCCTCCAGGTCCTCGGGAGTGAAGGCGCGGGGGAAGCGGAAGTCGTACTGGAACTTCTCGCTGTGGTCCTTGCGCCCGACGTCGATCTCGGCCTCGGGCCAGAGGCGCTTCACCGCGTCGGCCAGGACGTGCTCCGCGCTGTGGCGGATCAGCTCGCCGGCCTCGGGGCTCTTCACGGTGAGCAGGCGGAACGCGCCGTCGGCGCGGAGCGGCTGGCGCAGGTCGATCTTCCGGCCGTCGAGCTCGGCGCCCACCGCGTCTCTGGCCAGACGGGGTCCGATCGAGGCCGCGACCTCGAGGGGCGTCGTCCCGGGTGGCACGGTGCGGACGGAGCCGTCGGGCAGGGTGAGGCGGACCGCCTCTGTCATGGTTTCCATCGCCACAGAAGTAAAGAGATTGTACCCGGGCCGAAGCCCGCCGGGTAGGGGATCACGAGCAGGAGGTTTGGTAGGCGCTAGCGGATTCGAACCGCTGACCTCTACCGTGTGAAGGTAGCGCTCTAACCAGCTGAGCTAAGCGCCCGGTCATAAACTTCCCGAGGGTCGAGATTTCGGCATCTTTCGGGTTACGAGCTTCGCCTTCGAACCGCGGCAAGCGGCTCCGTTCGGCGCTGTCTCTCTCCCTGACGTCGATACCGATCTCCTTCCGATCCCCGCTCCCGCGACTGGTTCCCACAGGTGCCGCTAGAGGCTATTGGTAGGCCCGAGCGGACTTGAACCGCTGACCTCTACGATGTCAACGTAGCGCTCTAACCAACTGAGCTACGGGCCTGAAATGTCCTCGGCTGCGCTTCTTGCTACCGGGGACGGGAAGTTAGCAGAGGCTAGAAGAGAGTGTCAATGCCGGCCGGCTTTCGTATCTGGGCTCCGTCAAAGCCGGTCGGCCATCCAGGCGACGGGAGCGGCCTCCCCCTTTGTGCCCCCGAGGGGAGGGACTTGGTGTAGGCGCTCGGGGGACTTGAAAGCGGCGAACTCTCCGCAGAGTCGGCCCTCCCCGGGGCGACCGCCGGAGGGAGGAGCGATCCTCCCCGAAAACCGGTGCTCCCGCGGCAGGGACCAGCGTTCCCGCGGCAAGGACCAGCGTTCCCTCGGCCGGGACCAGCGTTCCCTCGGCCGGGACCAGTGATCCCTCGGCCGGGACCAGTGATCCCTCAGCAAGGACCAACGAATTTGGCCGAAATTCGCTGGTCCCGCGGGAAGGAACGCTGGTCCTTGCCGAGGGATCAACGATTTTGGGCCAAATTCGTTGGTCCTTGCCGAAGGAGCGCTGGTCCTTGCCGCGGGATCAACGATTTTGGGCCAAATTCGCTGGTCCCTGCCGAAGGAGCGCTGGTCCTTGCCGCGGGATCGCCGATTTTGGGATCGGGGGAGGACAGTGAGCCCCAAGGCCTGATGCCGTAAAATCACCCCATGAGCGCCGTCCCCCATCCTCGATACACCAAGGAAGAGTTCGCTCAACGGGGCAACGAAATCTATGAGCGCGAGGTACAACCCCGCCTCAGCGCTCAGGATGAGGGCAAGTTCGTGGCCATCGACATCGAGACCGGCGCTTTCGTGACTGAAGCCGACGAGATTGCCGCCTCGCATCGCCTGCTCGCTCACAGACCGGAAGCCCAAATCTGGTTCCGGCTGATCGGTTCTCCTTACACCCGCCGCTTCGGCTCAAGTGAGACGATTGGCATGACCGTCATCCCCCTGCGCTCGCAAACTTCTATGCCATGAGCGTAGAGACGCTCCAGGACCCAACCACGACAGAACCGGGTGCTGGCCGTCGGGGCGTCTCCCGCAGGCCACGAGCGATTTTCGACGCGCAACAGCGGCACCGAACCGGTACGCTGTGTCCGCCGACCGCCTCGCGGCATGTCGCAAGTGGTGGACGGCACCCAGGGACTGCTTCGCAGCCGCCGCGGAGTGGTGGACGGCATCTCGGCACCGCTTCGCAGCATGCCGCGAGTGGTAGGTGGAGTCCGCGCACCGCTTTGCAGGTTGCGAGCACCGGTGCGCAGGCTCCGACAACCGGTGCGGAGGTTCCGAGCACCAGTGCGCAGGCTCCGAGCACCGGTGTGCAGGCCTCGAGCACCGGTGCACAGCCTCCGAGCACCAGTGGGTAGGTCCCGAGCACCGGTGCACAGCCTCCGAGCACCGGTGCCCAGGCTCCCAGCACCGGTGCTCGGACGTTGGAGAGCGGTGCGCGGCACCCAAGCACCGGTGCACTGACTCTGCCGACTGGTGCGCAGAGCCTGTAAAGCGGTGCGCGGGCCCCGCCCAGTGGTCTCGGGATCTCGTGAAGCGGTGCACAGGTCCGGCGTAGCGGTTCCGGCCACCTGCGACCCGCTTCCGGGATATGACGAACCAGGGCGGCAAACCGTAACACCACTTCGGTGGTTCTCTGCACCCGAACGGCGAATCGAGACACGAGGGCGGAACGCCGAGGCACTTGGGCACGGGTGCGACGCGGTGGGCTATCGATAGGTTCGGCGCTCAGAGAACTTCTGCAGGTTGGTAGCGTAGGACCACCATGGCAGCCATTACAACATGAAGACAACCGGGGAGAAATGCAAGTGACCACTCGCCTGAGGCGACTCGTTCTGACGACGATCGTATTTGCCATCGGCTATGCCGAATCTTCCAATGCAATCTGCGAGAGGTCGAACGGCCCGCAGAAGCTGGTAGTTCTATTTGACGGTACCTGGAACGGCGACTCAAGCAAAACGAACGTCGGACTCCTGGCGACCGAGATCGGCACAATAGCGAAAGAGAGTACCAATATTCACTCACTTTACGTCCCAGGGGTAGGGACAGACTTCCGTCGGTTTTCAGGGGGAAGCACGGGGTGGGGCTTTGCCAGGAAGGTTCGCTCCGGTTACAGCTACATCGCGGAATGCTACGAAGACGGGGATCAGATTTACATCTTTGGCTTTAGTCGAGGGGCTTTCGAAGCGCGGACGCTCGCGGCAATGATCCAGCAGGTTGGAATCCTGAACTACCAATCCTACAGCCTGAAAAAGAGCGGCAAGCTCAAAGGAATGAGAGATGACGTTGAAGAAGCGTACAAGATAATGAAATCGGCCGGGAAGGAGGCGTACTTCAAACGAGTGGGCAAGAAGTTTCCGAGTACGCCCAGCGACCGTTGGCGAGGGCAGATCACAAAAGATGAAGCTGTCAACAAACTCGACGCAAAAGGTCTCGAGGGAAAACGCAGACTGAACAGAGCGAGCATTACCCTAGTTGGCGTCTGGGACACCGTTGGCGCCCTCGGACTGAAGCACCGAGAAAAAGAGTCTTTGTATCTGATCGGGCTTGAAGATCTACCCGATCTCAAGTACGCCTACCAAGCTCTATCGATTGACGAAACTCGCCCTAGCTTTTGGCCGGTGCCGTGGACGGAGGCAGGCTTTGATCGCCCTGGGCAGACTTCGGAGGAGGTGTGGTTTCCCGGAGGCCACGCAGATGTGGGGGGCGGATGGGCCGACGTCGCCAAAGTCGAAAACGGAAGACTTGCCGATATCTCCTTGAACTGGATGGCAGGAAAACTCCGAAAAGAAGGGTTGGTGAGACCGGACTTCGCGCGATGGTCGGAGGAAAAGCAGGGCAAACTGGCGGTGGCTATACGGCATATCAAAAATCAACCGCTGAAGGACCCCGAGCGGCGCGATATCAAGGCGCAGTCACAAATTCACGCCAGCGTTTGCGACCGGATGGCGGCTGGTGAAGAAACGATCCGGGAGAAGAAGCATTGGTGGCAGTCGAAGAGACCGCAGACCAAAATGCCATATCGGCCACTCAACGTGGCAAGCTCGGGTGGTACTCTAGAGGGAACGTTCAAGGTTCTCGATTGGAACGGGGATGCATCCAATTCCTGCTCGCGACACCTTGATCCGTAAATAGTTGCCGGTGTTTCGAGAACCCGCGAGCAACTGAGATTGCCCGCGGGGAACTCTTGCGATCTTCAGGCATCTTAGGGGACGAATCTTCAGAGCACGAGCCAGGTGTGACCCCGGATAGATCGGGCCTTCAGCCCTTCCCAAAGATCCGATTCCCTTACCTGGGGCGTTGCCCCAGGCTGTCCTAGATCGCGCCTTTGGCGCTCGGTCGTTCGTGGGAGTACGATCGCAATATGAAAGTTCCCATCGGCGTTCTCGTCGTCTTCGCAAAGGGCTCGGAAGCGATGGTGCGCCTGCCCCCTGCGCTTCAAGCCGAGCTCGAAGAAGCACTGTAAGAAGCCGACCGCGAGGAAGGCATCTCCGGGGACGAGTTCTTCAGAACATTGCACAAGTACGGCTAGGCTTGGCGCTGATCTATTCATAGCCTCGACGGCGCAGGAGGGTCGCGAGCACGAGCCGGGTGTCTGACACACGATAGATCGGGCCTTCAGCCCTTCCCGGGGGTCTTCCATACTCTTTCCTGGGGCGTTGCCCCAGGCTGGTTTAAATCGCGCCTTTGGCGCTTAGGCACGATCGGCGTGCAGTGTGCCTTTTTCTTCAGACGAGAGTTTGGAGTGCGGCGACGTGTCGCCGCTTTCCGTAGCGCCGACGTGTCGGCGCGGCCGGCTTTGAGGAAAGCTTTTCGCCGGAGGAAATAGACGACGAATTGGGAAGTCTCGGTCAAAGGAGCGCGGCTGCACCTCTCGTTTTTGGGTCGGCGTGCGGCTTCGATGAAACGTTACATTCAAGGAGGAGCGCGCCGACGCGTCGGCGCTAAGGAAAGCGGCGACACGTCGCCGCACTCCAAAACTTTCGGGGGCTTGCGGCGGTTTCTCTGGCACAGACTTTGTACTTGAATCCGGATATGAGCTTACGGAGAACGGCCGGCGGAACGGAAGACCTCGGAGCAGGAGCTCCTCTTCCGGATCATCCGACGCTTCAAAGCCTCGCCGCCGCCGAGCAGGTCTGCACTTCTTGCGATCTCTATCGCAACGCGACGCAAGCGGTGCCGGGCTCCGGGCCGGCGCGGGCCTCGATTTTGATGGTTGGCGAGCAGCCGGGGGATCAGGAGGACCTGGCGGGACTGCCGTTCGTCGGCCCCGCGGGCAAGGTGCTCGACGAGGCTTTGGCGGCGTCGGGAATCGACAGGCAGGAGATCTACCTCACAAACGCCGTCAAGCATTTCAAGTGGGAGGCGCGCGGCAAGCGCCGGATTCACAAGCAGCCCAACCTGACCGAGGTCCACGCCTGCTTGCCTTGGCTGGAGGCGGAGCTGGCGCTGGTCAAGCCGAAGATGGTGGTCTGCCTGGGCGCGATCGCCGCTCAGGCGCTGATGGGGCCGGCGTTCCGGGTGACTCGCGACCGTGGCCGGTTTTTCGAGACCCGATGGGCCACTTGGCTGACCGCCACGATCCATCCTTCCGCGGTTCTCCGCATGCCGGACGACGAGAAGCGACGCGAGGCTTTCGACAACCTCGTCGCCGACCTCGCACAGGTCGCGGAGCGACTCAAGGGGTAGGAGTCCTCAGGACGAGCCCTCAACCCGCGGGCCGCGAAAGCAACTCGCAATCAGCTGGATCCCGATGCCGCTCACCAACAGCCGCTCCTTAGCGTTTGACAGGAGGCGCCGGGTCCAATCCGCGAAGCCGCCGTCGGCGAGGTTCAGCCGTTGCCCTCGGGGGTCGGTCGCGTCGATCCTCAGGCAGAGGCCGGAGTAATAGTGCCGTCCTTGTTCGCGCTCCCGGTCGAGAACGAAGGCAACGCCCGGGAAGCTTTCGGCCAGCGGAGGGATCACCTCGGTTTCCGCCCGTTCGAGGGCGCTCTCGTCTCGGCCGGTCTCCGAGATCCGGACCTCGACCGGGGAGAAGGTGTAGCCGAGGCGGGCGAGTCGAACGAGAAAATCGAGGTAGATCCGCAGGTGCTCGCGCAGGTTTTCGATCTCGAATTCGAGCGTGCCGCGGACGCGTCCCGAGGTGACCAGCGAGAACAGGCCGAAGTGGGGAGAAAACCCCGGTCCGTCGAAAGGCTGAAACCGCAGCGCTCTCGAGCGCGAGCAGAGGCGAATCGTTTCCCGCTCTCCGGCGCGTCGGCGCCTGGCGCATTCGAGCGCCGCGACGGTCGTCGGGTCGGCCAGCACCTCGGCGGAGCGCACCGCCGCCAGGCAATTGTTCTGATCGATCTCGCCCAGGACGCGATTGAGACCGAGCGGCGCCACCGGCGAGAGGTCGAGCGCCTCGAAGCCGTCGGCGCTGTCGAACGCGGCGCGCTCGATTTCGAGCAGCGCCCGGGGATCGACCGCCGCGGGCCGAATCATGGCCGCTCGCTCGTATTGGGCCAAAATCTCGGCCGGGGTCCGCCGCGCGCTCCGTTCGCGAAAGACGTGGAGGAGCAGCGAATTGAGCTCGCTCGGTGGCAGCCGTCGCACGAGGCCGTCGACCGCCTCGCCCTCTTGGAGCGCGCGGGCGATCCTCGCCACGATCTCGGTTTGCTTGGCCACCTTCGGATCGCCTCCTCGCGGAAGAATATCCGATCCTCGATGCGAACCGTGGAAGCTTTTTTGACGCGGCGCGGCGCGCTGCGGGCGCATTTTCGTCCCTCCCCGGCACCCTCCTTAGAAGACCGCCTTCGTTGAACCTCGGATCCGCAGACCTGGCTTTCCGCCGGGGAAAAAGGGCTTTTTAGTCCTCGGGAAGGCGCCGCCGCCCCCCCGGGAGTGCCTTTTATCCCTTCGGGGGAGCCATCCGAGCATCCGAAGGTCTACTATTGCCCCAGAAAATCGACGCAGGCAAGGCTTGAGAGAAGGAGGACCGGCAAACGCTCCACATCCGATTCCGCGTAACCGTTCCAGCCCATCATCTGTCAACCCGAGAGCGGTAACCCGCCCGGCGAGCCTTCGCCATCGCTCTCCCGAGGAGGCACTATGAAACGTGGATTGCTGTGGCTGTTCGCTTTTCTTTGCGCGCCCGCCCTGTTGCTCGGGCAGGCCCAGACGACCGGCACGATCTCCGGCAAGGTTATGGACGAAGCGGGCCAGCCGGTCTCCGGGGTCGAGGTGGTCGCGACCGCCGAAGCTCTGTCGCTCGAACGCAAGGACGAAACCGGCGCGGACGGAGAGTTCCGGCTCTCGGTTCTGCCGGTCGGCTCCTACAGCGTGTTGGTCAGCAAGTCCGGCTTCCAGCCGGCCGTCTATTCGCTCAACCTGAGCCTCGGCGAGAACGTGCCGCTCGACGTCACGCTCTCTCCGGGCGAGGCGGTGACCGACACGGTGAATGTCTACGGCACGGCGAGCGCGCTCGAAACGACGTCCGGCGGGGAGAACTTCTCCTACGAAAGGGAGATCGACACGCTGCCGGTGAACGACCGGCGGATCGACAAAGTGGCCGAGCTGTCGCCGAACATCGCGCACGGCCCGACCACCGATACGGTCTCGATCGCGGGCGCTCCGTCGTTCGACACCGTGGTTCTGCTCGATGGAGCGGAGGTTTCGGATCCCTATTTCGGCAGCTCGCCCACCCTCTACCTGGAAGACGCGGTCGAGGAGGTCCAGGTTCTCACCTCCGGAGTCTCGGCGCGCTACGGGCGTTTTCAGGGCGGCGTGATCAACGCGATCACCAAGTCGGGCACCAACACCTACAAGGGCACGCTGCGCGCCGAGCTGGACAAGGAGTCGTGGAATTCGACGACGCCGTTCAACGAGGATCAGGACGACAACCTGAACAAAGCCTACCAGGCGACCCTCGGCGGCTTCCTCGTCAAGGACCGGCTCTGGTTCTTCGCCGGCGGCCGGAAGATTCCGACCACCAGCGCAAGCCACACGACCGAATTCACCGGCGAGAGCTTCACCTCGTCGAGCGACGAGACGCGCTGGCAGGGCAAGCTCAAGGGCGCCATCACCGAGAGCCACCTGATCGATCTTTCGCACCTCGATTTCGACTCGTCCACCGACAACTACGAAGGGCTGCCGGCGGGCGACGGGCGCGCCCTCGGCACGCGGCTCGACCCGCGCACCACCGACACGCTCGGTTACCAGGGTGTGTTCACCGCGAACACGTTCGCGGACTTCCAGGCCACCCGGAAGCGAGTCTCGATTTCGGCCGGCGGCGATGCCTCGAAGGGGGACCCGTTCCTCGACCTGACCAACTTCCAGGTGTTCCACAACCATTGGTGGGACGTGAACGACCCGGGCCTGCGCGATAACGACACCGCGGCGCTGTCGCTCACCCATTTGATCAACGGCGGCCGCTATGGAGCCCACACGATCGAAGGGGGCGTCCAGTACGTCAAGTCGTTGACCGGCGGCGAGAACCGTCAGACTTCCACCAAATTCAACCTGCTCGCCTTCAACCCGGACTTCGTGGCCGGCACGGTCAACGGCGAGCCGCGCTTCAACCTGCTCTTCGCCAACGCGCTCCGTTGGGAGGCGCTGCCGCTCGGCGGCGACCAGACGCTCAAGAATACGGCGGTCTACCTGCAGGACACGATCAACCTGTCGAAGTTCCGCTTCGACGTCGGCGTCCGTTACGACAAGTACAAGGGCGCCGGGCCGCTCGCGCAGTTCAACCTGGAGTTCAGCGACGTCTCGCCGCGCTTGGGCGTCACTTACAGCCTGACCGACACGTGGCAGGTCCAGGCGACCTACGGTAAATATTCCAGCCGGTTCAACGACAGCGTCGCCAACAGCGTGACGGGGGTTGCGGCGGCGCCGCGGATTGAGACGTTCTATCTCGGCCCGGATCTGATCAACGCCACGGCGGACGAGGTGCAGGCCGCTTTGCGCAACGATGCGAACTGGCCGTTCGTGACGGGGTTCATCAGCCCGCAGTTCCCGACCACCTATCTCGCGAACGACATCGAGGCTCCGTACGCGGAGGACATCAACCTTTCGGTGCGCCACGCGCTGCCCGGCAATACGGGATCGGTGGTGTTCACCTATGTCAATCGGCAGTACAAGAACCTGCTCGACGATTTCGTCGGCGGCGTCTGCGATTTCGGCTTCAGCTTCGACCAGCCCTGTCCGAGCGGCAACACGACCACGGTTCCGGGTCCCGACGGCACGCCGAACTTCGCCACGGTCGATAGCATCGTCTGGGCGAACAACAACTTCGCGAAGCGGAAATATCAAGCGCTCACGGCGGTCTGGAACTACCGGCCGAACTCCAAACTGCAGTTCGTCGGCAACTACACCTACTCCCGCCTCCGCGGCAACTATGAGGGCGAAGGCGAAAACACCCCGGCGTCCGGTTCGCCGATCGGCAACTACGCCCGTTCGACCGACATCGGCGCGGCCAATCCGAACGGAACGCTCGCCGAGGACATTCCGCACCGGCTGAATGCGCTCGCGACCTACCGATTCGACTGGGAGCGCCGCGGCGCGCTCACGCTCGGCGGCGCCCTGCTCTACGAATCGGGCGCGGCCTACAGCCGGGTCGCCAGCGTGCCTTACGCCGAAGATCCTGCCTACTTGGGTGAAGGCGGCGGCTTTTATAACCACTACTTCAGCCGGCGAGGCGCGTTCCGCTTCGACGACTGGTGGAGCCTGGGTACTTCCTTCCGCTACGACCTGCCGCTGGTCAAGGACTTCCGGACCTTCGTGAAGTTGAGCATCGCGAACGTCACCAACAACCATGCCCTGGTCGAATTCCAGACCACCGGCCAGTCCGGGCGCGATGCCGCAGGAAATGTCATTCCCTGGCAACCGGTCGGCAACTGCGGCCCGGGCGACAAGCCGTCCCGGAACTGCACCGGTTACGGCCGGATCACCAGCGAGGACGACTACCAGAGGCCTCGGGAGTTCCTGGTCACCGTCGCGTTCGATTTCTAATCGAAAGCGATTTCGACGTGCAGGTTTTCGGGGCCGTCCCGGCGGTACGGGGCGGCCCCGTTGCGTGAGATACCCCGCTCTCACGCGGCAGTCACTCTGGAGATCGAGGAACGCGCCGTTCCTCGCATCGACCGGAGATCCGCCTCATGCGTCAGCCCTTTCGCCGAATCGTCGTTGCCCTGAGTATCTTCTGTGCCGCGGCGGTCGCCGGCCGCGGAGATCAGCCTCCGCGACCGCTTTCTCCTTCCTCCCAACCCTCGATTCCGGGACTCGTCGGCCTCGGCAGCGAATGGCTCTCCTCGCCGCATCCGATCGGCTCGATCGAAGATGTGACCGCGATGACGGGGGTCGCAATCACCGGCGGGGTCGCCTATTGGGCGACTCCCGTGCCGCCGGATCGGCTCGTCGAGCACATCGCGGGTAGGAGCCTCTCGGGCGAGCTTCATGTGTTCTGGTGGGACAAGGACGGCCGGGTCAACGACGTCAACGCTTCCGCCACGACGGGCGTCCGGGTCTCGGGCTCTCCGATCGCCTGGCTCAACGCGGCGCCGCGCGAGAACATGGCGGCGATCGGCACTTCGGGCGGGGTGACGCTCTTTACCTGGACATCGGGGACGGATTGGACCGCCACGAACATCTCGGGCTCCTCCGGCAAAACCTTTACCGGGCCTCTCGTGCAATGGACCACGCCGGCCACTCCGCCCATTGAGCAGATCGCGGCCACCACGTCGGGCGGCGAGATCGTCGTTTTCCGGCGCAAGGGGGACGACCCGTTCTCTTTCGTCGATGTCACGGCAAAGACCGGCGTTCGGGCGCGCGGACTGGGAGGAGCCTGGGTCGTCGGCGGCGCCAATTCCACCGAGCACTTGGTGGCGGCGGGCACGGACGGGAAGCTCTACGAGCTCGTCTGGTCTTCGCGGGCGGATTGGACGGCGCTGCCGATTCCCTTGCCCTCCGGACAGGAAGCCACGGCGGATCTGACGGCCGCCTCTGAGACCGTCGCCTTGCGCACGCGGACCGATGCTCTGCTCGTCCTGTCGCGCAAGACCACCTTTTGGGAATCGGCGAACCTCTCGGCGTTCGACGGCGAAACGGTGAGCGGACGGCCGACGATCTACAAGGTTCCGGACGTCACCTTTCCCCATCCACTGCTCGGCGACACGGCGGTAGCGGTGGCCGGCAAGGACGGCGAGGCGCTGGTCTACTGGCCCAACAAATCGAGCCCGGTCTGGCACCTCTTGAGCCTCACGGATCTTTCCGGGACGGGAATGACCCTCGACGGAGCGCCGGTCGCCTTTTCGCGACCAGAAACCGTGGCCGGCGCGGGAACCGACCACCACCTGCGGGTGATCCGCAACTTCACCGAGGCGCGCACCGTCACCGAGCGTCTCCTCGAACCGTTCGGACCGCTCCACGGCCAGTTCGGTTCGCGCCGGACCGTGACGCTCCTGTGGAACCCCGAGATCACCGCCGAGAACTGCGACGCGGAGACCGGACCGGGCTGCGTGAAAGGCTGCGACCGGGCCAGAATCGGCGAAGGGGTGCCGTTGAGGTTTTTGAAGTCCAACGCGGAATCGGTGATGCAAAAACTCGGCGAGTATTACCGCGAAAACAGCGGCGGGCTGTTCTCCGTCGAGAACGTCGCGACGCTCGGCTGGTACTCCTCCTCAAAGCCCGGGCCCCATTATGCCGAGAAGCACGCGGCGGGCTCGTGCATGGACGGCTGGTGGGACATACCGCCCAAGACCGTCCCTCCCGGCGACAGCGAGAAATGGGCCGAGGCGATCCGGAAGGCCGCCGCCGAATTCGATTTCGGCGCCTTCGACACCGACGGCGACAAGCGGCTGTCGAACGACGAGTTGGCGGTGGTGATCATGATTCCGCGCGAAGTGGGGGGCAATGGAGGTTTCCAACGTCCCGTGTTCGCCGAGCACGGGGCGTCGGTGGCCGTCCGCGGCGTGACCGTTTCGGAAATCGTGGAGATTTACGTCAACACCATCGACGGCATTCCGCACCTGGAGCTGGTCGCCCACGAGCTGAGCCATCACCTATTCCGTCATACCGACATGTACTGGCCGGACGATCGCACCCCGCCGACGGCTCTCGGAGCCCTGGCCCTGATGGACGGCACCAGGGGCGGTGCCCAAGGGCATCAAGACGCCTTCACCAAGTTGAAGCTCGGCTGGCTCCGCCCGCGGATCCTCTGGCATCCCGGCCGCTATGCCCTCCCGGACGTCGAGACCCATCACAGAGTCCGTGCGCTGCTGAATCCGCAACGCAACGGCAGCGAGTTCCTCCTGTTCGAAGTCCGCTACCGGAGCGGCACCTTCGACCGGACTTTGGAATCGGACGGTCTCGCCATCTATCACGTGATGCAAGACCCCGCCGTCTATCAGGCCTCCCGTCCGCCCTTCCATTGGAGCGACGCCGAATGGAACAAGATCGGCAAAGGCGACTGGGGGCACAGGGTCGTCCGGCTGATTCGCCCGGTCTCGACCAGCGGCTACGTCAGCGACGGGGGGACCTCCGAGACCTACTTTGATTTGTGGTCGCTGTGGCGTGCCGAACGCACCCGCACCCACTACGATCTGGAGCCTTTCCCCAGCACGCGCGAGCATGCCTGGCTCCGCTGGGGGTTGGGCGAAAATCCAGGGTTGGCGATCCGCGACATCTCCGCCTCGGGACCCGCGATGGCGTTCAGCGTCGACACGGTTTCCCTGGCCAACCCCACCTTCTGCGCCACCAAGGGAAAGAACTGCGGCTCGATCGACGACGAGCTCGGAGGGCTCGCCGACTGCGGCAGCTGTTCCGGATCGGACCGATGCGGAGGAGGCGGGGTCCCGAACGTCTGCGGCTGCACCCCGAACGACGACTGCACGGGACGATGCGGTTCGATCGATCGCGGCTGCGGCCTCGGCAAGACGAACTGCGGAACCTGCGAGCCGGGAACCTTCTGCAACCGGCAGAACTATTGCGAGGAACCGCCCGAACCCTGCGAGTGCGGCGGCAGGCCGCCCCGCTGCCTCCCGTGTCCCAAAGATCCCGTGAAACCCGGCGAGGCGGCTCCGCCGCCGCCTGCCGCGGAGAAATCCCTTCGAAAGAACGGCCACGCGTCTTTCAGGTAGAGCCCGAACGGCAGCCACCAGATGAAATCGTTGGTGACGCAGAGCACGATCGAAGCGAGAGGCCATTCGCCGCGCCAGATCAACGCCGCGAGCCCGAGGGGGCCGAGGATCTTGCCCGTCAGCCCCACCGCCGCGAGCAGCCAGCCTCGCTCCGGTGCCCGGGCGACCTCCAGGTACAGGATGCCGTACAAGCCGATCACCATCGCCAGGCAGGCGAAGATCGAAGGATGGTTGAGGGGAGCCATGCCGCTCCAGCGGAACAGCCACTGCGGATCGAGGGCGGAGAAAATGCCCCAACCGATGTTGTAAAGGCCCGCGGCGAGGAAGACGGCGCGATGGAGGCGGCGGCGCGGCAGCATGGCTAGTCCGGCCGCAACGCCCAGAGCTCGTTCCCGGTCTCCGGCGTATCGAAGGGAAAGAACGCCCGATCGCCCGCCACCGAGGGCGGGTAGGCACTGGCGAAAGGAGATTCGATCTCGATCAGCACCGAGGTTCCGGCGGGGGTTCCATCGGTCACCCAGACGCGGTTGCCGCCCGTGAGCAACAGTTTCCCCGCGAAGCTCGACGCGACCTCCGGGGGCACGGAAGAGCTTTCGGTCTCGATCAACGGCCGCGTGCCGGCGGCGGTTCCGTCCGTCGTCCAGACTGTGGGGTGGCCTCCTTCGCCCATCCGGGCGGCCGAGAAGACGAATCGTCCCGCCACGGCGCGGAGACCGAACCTCGCGACGGTCAGGTCGGAGGCGATTCGCACGGTCTCCCCCGTGATCCCG
>DATMZU010000180.1:0-5540 GCA_035607435.1 Thermoanaerobaculia bacterium
TTGCCCGGGCCCGTCAGTCCTCTCGGAGGTAAGACCACCAACCGGAGAGCCGGATGCGGGAGATCCGCACGTCCGGTTCGGAGGGAGGGGGGGCCGGGAACTCAACCGGCTCTCCCTACCCCTATCAGGACGAGCACACCCTTCGCGGAACGTTGGAACCGGGCGGTGAGTGGTAGCGACACATTTGCGCTCGGACTTGCGCTCTTGCGTTCGCTCGCACCACTGGAAACACAAGAAACACAACCGCATCCCAATTTTTGAGATGGAGTTTCCTGCATCTGCCCAGGACAATTCCCTAAGTGTAATGTTCTTCGTAGCTTCCGGGGCATCAGGTGCCGACGCAGGGAAGCGGACCAAGAACACAAAGCCCTGGTGACCAGGAGCGATTCCCTGTGCTCGCGGCTCTAAACCTCCGTGTTCGAGCGCAAAAACGAGAGGCACGAACGCTGTGCACCACTGCACAGACACTACGCACCAGAACCCGAACGCAAAAAACTGAAGACGGAACACAAAACACAGGGCGTCGAACGCAGAGTCCCGGAGCGCGAGCGCAAGGAAGTGGAACGCGAGCGCAATTCACCGGGCCTCAAACACAAAACTCTGTTCCCCGAACGCTGGGAACCGGCGCGCGAGCGCTATGCCTCGGAGCATTGCGTTCGCGCACACGAGCGTAGTGATTTTGCAGTGGTGCATAGCGTCCGCGCACCAGCTTTTTGCGTCGCAACCCCAGGTCCGGGAACCCGCGAGCACAATCCCCGTTGTCGCGATCTGGTGCTTGTGCTCGCTGCATCAGGTCCGGGAGATGGCGACCTGGGTCTGCACGGCGGGCCAGTAGATCTCCCGCCGGGAACAGCGGGTCTTCGCGGTCGATCCCCTGTTGGCAGAGTCCGGATTTCGGTGCGCTGCCCCCGCGAGGGTCTTTTTGCGTCCGAAGGAGATCGTCCCGATTTCTCTTGTCCTACCTGAGACCGAAGGTCAGCCCTCGAAGTGAGCATTTCATACCGGAGGTAACTCCGAAGGCTGCGAGGCCAGCTATTCTTTCCTACAACTAGTTGGTTGCCGCGCCCGCCTCCGAGGAAAAAGAGATGCCCACCGCTCGCCGCCCCTCTCTCGCCCTCTTCCTCGCCGTCGCTTTTCTAGCCGCCCACGCAGGTGCAGGCCAGGATCAGTACGAGATCGTCCAGGAATTCACCCCAGCCGAATGCCCCAAGTCCCGCTGCACTTTGACTGAGGCCAGCTATCCCTTTGGTCGGTGGACGGTTCGGATCCTCCATGCGGAGGTCAAACCGGGAATCTCGATGGACAATCTTCCGGACGATCAGCGGTGGATCTGTAAGGCCTGGCTGGAATTGCGAGACAAACGTGGCCGATTGAAAGTTCGACTGTTCGGTAGCGAGATTGAGCCGGTCGGGGGACCCGGCGGCCTCTTCGTTCCGCCACAACAGCCGATTCCGGGCCTCTTCGTCGTGGCGAAGGATGGTGATTACGCGGGGGAGGTTTTTGCAATTCACGCCGACGGCAAAGTGGACCGATTTGTCGGGTCGATCCACATCTTCGACCCCGAGCATGGCCTCCTGTTCCTTGGAAGCGACGATCCGGAGGCGACGGCGGAAGTCGCGGTGCTCGACCGCAGCGGACTCCAGATTGTCTTCAAGGACCCCGATTCGTACGCTTCTACTTGGTACCGGCTCAGCAAGGAGATCTTCTTCCTCGGCGCTGAAGTCGACGGCCGGCCTGCGGACCAAGTCGGTTTCTTCTTCGACTTCGCTCACCGCAAGTTCGACCGGCGCCCCTTGAAGCCCGGGGACTTGGCCAAGGCGACGGCGATTCCTCCCGCCTTCGACCTTCGCCCCCTCCGGAACTGCCACTCACCGACCGTCAACGAAGGCTGAATCCGGCCGGAGACTCCGCTTCCTCGCTGCGTAATTGACCTAAGGGTCAGAATGCGCAGGGTGGCGCGATCATTTCTTCGCGCCCTCCCGCAACGCCTCTTCTTTCTTCGCCCGCTCGACGTAGGCCCACTCCGCGGGAGAGAGGAGCGAATCGGCATAGAGCGTGTTCGGCCGGAAGCCCGTCGCTTTGGCCTCCTCGTCGAATTCCGAGGTTCCCTCCGGGCGGTAGAACTGCTCCGCGAGGTCTCGATCCTGGAAGGGTTTGCCGTGGACGGCGAACGGCAGGTTGCGGCAGAGACGTAGAGCCTTGGCGTCGAGCGCGCGCCAATCCGGATCGTCGGCTTCGATTTTTTCGAGCGGCGGGCAGTCGTAACGGCTCGGCCACGAATGGTTGATCAGGGTGAGCGTGAAGTCACCCACCGGGCGCCAGTCGCGCATTTCGAATGTCAGATCGGTGCGCCCTCCCGAAGATGTAGGCCGCTCCACGCTTTCGGCGAGGTGAAAGCTCGGGGGATATTGGACCGTGACGGGCGGAGTCTCCAAGCCGAGCAGGCGAAACCGCGCGCTGCCGATCGGCCCGTTCCAGAGCGCTCCCGTGGCGGTGACGTAGGTCAGGCTTTCGAAGCCTGCACCCGGCGTCCGGTCGTAGCGATAGCGGTGGACGATCTCGATCGTCTCGCCCGGCTTGAACGAGACTTCGAACAGATAGACCGTGCCGAGCCGTTTCGACCAAGGGGGCTTGGAAACCTTCCCCGTGTGCATCTCGACCGGCGTGCCGCGCACTTCCGTGCGGAGATCGCGGAACTCGCCGCAGTGGGGGCTGCCGTCTCCTTCCCAATCGTCGCCGCCGCAGCGGGTTTCGGGAAAGCCCATCGTCAGTTTCACCGCGCGTGGCGACGGATTCTCGAAGCGGTATTTCGCCACCACGTCCCATTCGCCCCACTGGCCTTCGAAGGTCAACGGACCGGCGGCCGTGAAGGTGATCTCTTCCGCGGCCATGCGAATCGTCGTCTCGGTGAGCGGGATCAAATCGCTGCCGCTTCCGCCGAACGCGCTGTCGTTGGCCTGCGCGGGGGGCAGGCCAAACCCTGTCGCGAGGAATGCGGCGAAGCCAATTTGTTGGAGATGCCGTTTCATTCGAAGCCCCCTTCTTCCAGGGTACGCCACAAGGCGGAGCGACGTCCATCGGAGCAGGCGCGCGGGATCTCGAAAAGCGGAACCCGAAATCCTGGCTACAATCCCGTCATGAACACCCTTCGCAATCTCCGCCGGAACCGCCAGACCCTCATTGGCGTTCTGTTCGCCTTCGCCCCTTCACTTGCCTGCGCGCAGAACCCCGCCGCGGTGGCGGAGCTCGAAACGTTCGTCCGCGCCGAGCAGGCACGGCAGGGCATTCCGGGGATCGCGATCGCCGTGGTCTCGGAGGATTCCGTCGTCTGGCAGAAAGGGTTCGGCGTCGCGAGCGCGGAGGGGGGCGCCTCGGCGGCGGCGATCGGTCCGGAGACGCTGTTTCAGATCGGCTCGCTCACCAAGGCGTTTACGGCGACCGCGATTCTCAAGGCAGCCTCCGAGGGCCGGTTCGATCTCGATCGGCCGATGGGAAAGTACGTCGCGGATCTGAATCCCTGCATCGCCGCCGTGACGACCGAACAATTGCTGCGCCACAGCGCGGGCTTGAAGGACGAGCCGGACGAATACGGGCCGCACGACGAGGGGGCGCTGCTCGCCTACGCGAAGACCTGGGGGACGGACTACTGCCTGCTGCCGCCCGGCACCGTCTACTCCTACTCGAATTCCGGCTTCGCGCTCGCCGGGCTCGCGTTGCAGCAGGCGCTCGGCAAACCGTACGCGGAGTTGGTGAAGGAGCTGGTGTTCGAGCCGGTCGGCATGAGCCGCGCGACCTTCTCGCCGACGCTCGCCATGTCGTACCCGTTTTCGCTCGGCCATCGCAAGCAGCCGGACAAGCCGGTAACAGTCGTCCGCCCGGTGGCCGACGATGCTCGGCTCTGGCCGGCCGGAGAGATCTGGACCAGCGCCTCCGAAGTGGCGCGGCTGGTGATCGCCTTCTTGAACGACGGCAAGGTGGGAGGCGCGCAGGCGCTACCGGCAGGGCTCTTCGCGCAGATCTCGAAGGCGAGAGCCGAGGTGCCGGCGATCGAGGAGCAGTACGGCTACGGCCTGGCGCTCGGCCGATATCGAGGCCTCGCCCGCGTGGGCCACGGCGGCACGATGCCCGGCTTCTCGGTCCAACTACAGATGATCCCGGAGCGACACCTGGGCGTGATCGTGCTCACCAACCTGGAGACCTCGCAGATCGATCCCCTCGTCGCCCATGCGTTCGACGCGTTCTTGCCCACCGAGGATGTCGGGAAGCCCCAGGCCCCGATCGCTGAGGGAAAACCTGCACAGGTGGCGCTTCCGCCCGACGCCGACCGCTATCTCGGCTCCTACACGAATCCCCGGCGCTGGACGCTTGAAGTCACGAAGAACGACCGGCAGCTCGTGCTGAAGATGTTCGGCCGGGAGTTTCCGCTCGAGATGATTGACGAGAACCGGTTTCTGCTCCACTTCCCCGGCCGCGAGAAGCCGGAGTTGCTCATCGTCGGCCCACGCGGCAAGGACGGGGCGGGGTATGTGCAGTTCTACGTCTGGGCGTTTGCTCGGGTGAAGGGGTAGAGAGGCTACCGCGGAAACCCCTCCGCCAACCCGCCGTCCACGGGAAGCGTCGCCCCGGTGGTGGGCGTCAGGTTCGAAGCGAAGAACACCACGGCGTTCCCAATATGCTCTCCCGTGAGTGGAACCTGAAGCAAACTGCGGCGGCGGTAGAAATCGGGCAGATCTTCGGGCGCCATGCCGCGGGCCTTGGCGCGATCGGGGCCTACGGCGGCCCAGAGGCCCGAGGGGGTTTCTCCAGTGGCGAAGATTGCGTCCGGGGCGATTGAGTTGACGCGGATGCCTTCTTTGGCCAGTTCGAGCGCGGCGACTTTCGCGAGCTGGGCGGCGGCGGCTTTCGAGGCGCTGTAGGCTCCAAACTCCGCTCCCGGGGCCATGACGTTCTTGGACGAGATCACGACGATGTTGCCGCCGGTCCCCTGGAGCCGCATGCGGGCCGCGGCCTCCCGGATCGTCAGGAAGACTCCGGTCGCATTCACCTCCATCACGCGGCGGAACTCTTCGGTCGAGAGCTGGGCGAGCGGCGCGGAGCGGGCGATTCCGGCGTTCGGGACGGCGAGATCGACTCCTCCGAAGCGGCGGCAGACCTCGTCGAAGGCCGCGACGGTCGAGGCTTCGTCGGTCACGTCGCAGGCGATTGCTTCCACCACCGCGCCGCCGAATTTCGCGGCCAGCTGAGCGCGGAGCGAATCGGCCGCCGCGAGATCGAGATCGAGTAGCGCCACGTGAGCGCCCGCTTCGAGCAGCTTCGCGGCGATGGCCCGGCCGATCGCTCCGGCCGCTCCGGTGATCGCCGCGACCTGGCGGGCCAGCGGCTTCTCCGCTCCCTTGCCGAGCTTCGCCTGTTCGAGGCTCCAGTATTCGAGGTCGAACAGATCGACGTCGGGCAGCGCTTCATAGACCGCGCCGGTCTCCCAGGAGAGCCGCTTCGTGCGTAGCGTGTGCTCGGCGATGTCTCCCGCGATCCGGGCCTCT
>DATMZU010000193.1:0-7269 GCA_035607435.1 Thermoanaerobaculia bacterium
CCACTACTACAACACCGAAGTGGAGATCGACCGGACGATCGCGGCGCTCGGAGAGCTGCTCGCCGCCTAGAGCCTGTCCCCCTTTCCTCGTTCGGCTACACTCCAGCCCTGAAGCCCGCGGGCTTCTTCCCCCATTGTTCAGCTGGTTGCCGTTCGCCTCCGAAAGAGCACCGAGACCGAAATCTTGCACGTACCGTCGTCCATCGAGCCGGTGGAATTGAGAAGCATGGGCACGCCGCTGTCGTTCGGTCAGGAGGCGCTCTGGTTTCTCTCGGAGCTGGCGCCCGAATCGCGCGCCTATCACCTGTGCGGCGCCGCCCGCCTGCTGAAGCCGTGCGATGCGGAAACCGGAGAGGCCGTGGAGCGCGCCTTCGCCGCGATGGGCGAGCACCATCCCGCCCTTCGCACGACCTTCGGCGAGGGAGCGGACGGCAACCCCGAGCAGCGGGTGGGAAGCGGGCCGGGGCTCGCTTTCTCGCACGATTTCGTCGGCTCGCGGGACGATCTCGCCGGCCATCTGGCGCGGCGGCTCGATGCCCCCTTCGACCTTGAACGCGGACCCTTGGTGCGCGCCGGATTGATTTCGATCGACACGGGGGCGGAAGGCGAGACCGTGCTCTGGCTCGCCGCCCACCACCTGGTTGCCGATTTCTGGTCGCTCGCCGTCATGCTCCGCGACGTTGGGACGGTTTACGCGAGCGGGGGCGGCCGACAGGCGTTGATGCCGCCAGTTGATGCCCAGAGCGAGCCGCAACTTTCGTACGCCGAATGGGCGCGCTGGCAGAGAGAGCGGACGGCGGGCGCGGAAGGGGAGCGCGAGCGGGCCGCCTGGAGGACCCTGCTGGAGGGCGAGCTGCCGCGCCTGGAGCTTCCGACCGACCGGCCACGCCGGGCAAAGGTGACGTGGGACGGCGGTGCGGTGGACATCCGCGTGACGGCCGATGCCGTTCGCGCGCTCGGCCGGGTCGCACGCGGCGCCAAGAGCAATCTGTTCTCCGCCCTGCTCACGGCGTTTCAAGCGTTCCTAGCACGGCTTTCGGGACAGGACGACCTGATCGTCGGCACGCCGACCACCGGCCGCTTCGGCGCGCGGGTGGCCGATCAGGTGGGCTATTTCGTCAATCCGGTGCCGGTGCGCGCGGACCTCTCGGGCGATCCGACGTTTCTCGATCTGCTGCTGCGCCAGCGCCCGACGATTCAGGCGGCGCTCGCGCTGCAGGCCTATCCGTTCTCGCGCCTCGCCGAAGAGATCCAGCCGGAGCACGAGCCCGGCCGTTCGCCGATTTTCGACGCGGTGCTGGCGTACGAGAAAGCGCGCGGCGGCGAAGGGTTCTGGGGTTTCGCGCTGGGTGTGGCGGGGGCCCGGGTCGATCTCGGCGGATTGGCGCTCGAATCGTTGCGGGTCGAGCCCGCCGGCTCGCCGTTCGACCTGTCGCTCGCGGTGTCGGAAGTGTCCGGCGGCTTGGCCGGCTCGCTGCGTTACGCGAGCGAGCTGTTCGACCGCGCGACGGTCGAACGCTGGGCGGAGGGTCTGGTGCGCCTGATCGAAGGGGCGGCGGCGGAACCGCTGCGCCGGCTCTCCGACCTGCCGTTGCTCTCCGCCGCGGAACGGGCCGCGCTGATCGCTGCCGGAGACTCCGGCCCCTCGGCGAGCGCGGAGGTGGCCGAGGATTGCATCCGCCTCGACTCCGGTTTCGATGCTTGAGAGAAGACGACGCCGGATGCTCTCGCGGTGGCCGATGCCCGCGAGCGATGGAGCTATCGCGAGCTGGGGGAGCGGGCGAACCGGCTGGCGCACCAACTGCGCGGATTGGGGATCGCCGAAGAGGCGCGGGTCGCCGTCTGCCTCGATCGTTCGGCCGGATTCATCGCCGCGCTGCTCGGCGTGTTGCGCGCCGGAGCCGCGTTCGTGCCGATCGATCCTGCCTATCCGGAAGAGCGGCGCGCCGCGATGATCGCCCTATCGGGAGCCGCGGCCGTCGTGACCTCGGAGTCGCTCGCCGGCTCTTGGTGCGGCGCCGCTTCGGTGGTTCTGTTCGATTCCCTCTCCGGCGCTCTTCCGGGCGATGTGCCCGCGCCGCCGCCGCGCCGGAGCGAGCCCGACCAGCTCGCCTACGTGATCTTCACCTCCGGCTCGACCGGTACCCCCAAAGGTGTCGCGATTTCCCATCGCGCGGCGCTCCACATGGTCGCCTGGTACGGCGCGCGGTTCGGCTGGTCGGCCGCCGATCGCGGGTGTCAGATCGCCGGCCACGGGTTCGACGCCACGGTGTTCGAAATCTGGCCGGCGCTTGCCGCGGGCGGGAGTCTGCACGTCCCGCCGGACGAGGTACGCCTGTCGCCTGCCACGCTGCTCTCCTGGCTTGCGGCCGAACGGGTGACGATCGCGTTCCTGCCGACGCCGCTCGCCGAAAGCGCCTTCGCCGAGCCGGTGCCGCAAGGTCTCGCGCTCCGTTACCTCACCGTCGGCGGCGACCGTCTGCATCGCGGCGTGCCGGCCGCATTCGCGGCGGCCATCCAGGATTTCCATCTGGTTAACATGTATGGACCGGCCGAAAACGCGGTCGTGACCACGGCGGGCGAGGTGCAGATCGACGATCCGCTACCCTCGATCGGCCGGCCGATCGACGGCGTCCGGGTTTACCTGCTCGACCGTTGGCAGAGTCTCGCGCCGCCCGGGTCGGCGGGGGAGCTCGCCGCCGCCGGCCCGGGGCTCGCGCGCGGCTATCTGGGAGATCCGGCGCAGACGGCGGAGCGCTTCCGCCCCGACCCGTTCGGAGCGCCCGGCGAGCGGCTCTATCGCACGGGCGATCTCGCCCGATTCCGCCCGACGGGCGAAATCGACTTTCTCGGCCGGATCGACACCCAAGTGAAGATCCGCGGCCAGCGGATCGAGTTGGGCGAGATCGAATCCGCCCTCGCGGGTTTGCCAGGAGTCCGCGAGGCGACGGTGCTGGTCCACGAGGCGACCCCCGGCGATCGCCGCCTGGTCGCGTTCGTCGTCTTCTCCTCGGAAGTGGCAGAACCCGATCTGATCGAACCGCTGCGTCGCCGCCTGTCGGACGCGATGGTGCCGCGAACGTTCGTGCGTTTGGATCGACTGCCCGCGAACGCAAACGGCAAAGTCGATCGTCGTGCGCTCGCTCTCCTCGCCGCCCGTGCGGTGATCGATGAGACAAGCTCAGGCGGTCTCGAAGACGGCATCGCGCCGCGAACCGCAACGGAGCGCCGCGTCGCCGAGATATGGCAGGAGCTGCTCGGCCGCGAGCGGGTCGGAGTGGAGGACGACTTCTTCGCGCTCGGCGGCCACTCTCTGCTGGTCACTCAGCTCGCGTCCCGGCTACGCCGATCGTTGGGCATCGAGTTTCCCCTCACCGAGCTTTTCGCGGGGGCGACGGTCGCCTCGATCGCGGAACGGGTTGAAAAGCTCAGTGAAGGGATGAAAGTCGAACGGATCGAGCGCACGGAAAGGCCGGAGGACGTCCCGCTGTCGTTCTCGCAGGAGCGGCTCTGGTTCGTCGATCGGTTGGAGCCTGGGAAAGCAACCTACAACGTCGGCTTCCGGCTGACGCTCGAAGGTCCCCTCTCGGCATTGGGGCTGGAAGCCGCGTTCGCCACGGTCGTCGCCCGGCACGAGCCGCTGCGCACCCGCTACGCGCAACCGGGTGATAGCGCGCGCCAAGAGATCGATCCTCCTTCGTTGAGTCTTTTCGTCTCCTGGCCGCACATCGATCTGACCGGCGGGGTGGGCGAGAAAGCTTCCGCCGAAGCTTCGCGGATCGCCCGTGCCGAAGGGCGCCGGCCGTTCGATCTCTCGCGCGGCCCGGTCGCGCGCGCGGCGCTCGTCCGGCGCGCGGCGGCGCTTCACGATGCGATCTTTACCTTCCACCACATCGCGATCGACGGCTGGTCGCTCGCGGTCTTTTCGCGCGAGATCGCCGAGCTGTACGGCGCCGCCGTCGAAGGACGCCGGGCGCATCTTCCCGAGCTGCCGATCGAATACGCCGATTGGGCGATCTGGCAGCGAGAATGGCTCTCGGGCGACCGCTACGAAGCGGAGCTTTCCTGGTGGCGCCATCATCTTCAAGGGGCGCCGGAGGCGATCGATCTCCCCACCGATCGGCCGCGCCCGTCCGTGCCGAAGTGCCTTGCCTGGCAGGTCAGGCGCTCCCTGCCGCATCAGCTGTCGGCGGCGCTCGGCGCCCGCGCGAACGCCGAATCTTCAACTCCCTTCATGACGCTTTTAGCCGCCTGGGCAGGCCTCCTCAGCCGCCTGGGTTCGGGAACCGATTTGGTGATCGGCACGCCGATCGCGAACCGCAACCGGGCGGAGACCGAAGGGCTGATCGGTTTCTTCGTCAACTCGCTCGCGATTCGGATCGCGGCGGAAACCACGGGCGGCCACGGGGGGCCGCCCCTACGCGCGTTGCTGGAGATCACTCGCGAGGCGTCGGTCGGGGCGTTCGCCCATCAGGATTTCCCCTTCGAGCGTCTGGTTGCCGAGTTGGGCGGCGCGAGGGGCGGTAACGTGCCCCCGATCTATCAAGTGTCTTTCGCCTTCCAGAACCTTCCCGCGCCGGTGATGTTGCCGGGCCTTTCGACGACGGTCGAAGAGCTGGACGGCGGCGGCGCGAAGCTGGATCTCAGCCTCGTGGTGACTCCGGTAGAGGATGGGCTCGTCGCGCAGCTGGAGCTGAACCTCGATTTATTCGATCCGGCGACGGGCGCGCGGCTGCTCGCCTGGTTTGAGCGAATGGCGGCGGAGCTTGCCGCCCATCCGGAACGGCTGTTGGGGGATGCGGAGCTTCTGGGGCCGGCGGAGCGGCAGCAACTGCTCACCGAATGGAGGGAAGGGGATCTCGCGCTGGAGCCGGTGCTCGTCCATGACCTCATCGCGCGGAATGCGCGCGAGCGGCCGGACGCGCCGGCCTTGGAGTCGGAGCACGAGCCGGGGCGGCGGTATTCGTGGGCCGAGGTCGCTGTCCATACCGATCGTTTGGCTCGGCGGCTCGCCGGGCTGGGTGCCGGGCCGGAGAAGGTGGTCGCGGTGTCGTTGGAGCGTTCGGTCGATCGGGCGCTCGCGATGTATGCGATCTGGAAGGCGGGCGCCTGCTATCTGCCGGTCGATCCGGATCTGCCGGAAGAGCGGCGGGCGTGGTTGCTGGCCGATGCCGGGGCGGTGGTGCTGATCGCGAGGGAGATTCCGCCGGGGCTTGGGGAGTCGATCGGGCCGGTGGCGCCGCTTCTTCTCAGTAAGGAGAGCGGGTTGCCGGTGGACTTAGGACCGGAAGAGCTTCCGCGCGCTGCGTCGCCGGAAAACCTTGCGTATGTCATCTACACCTCGGGCTCCACGGGGACACCGAAGGGCGTGGGCATTTCGCATCGACATGCCGCCGGGCACTTCGCGGCGGCGGCGGGTTTCTATCGGATGGACCCGAGCGATCGGGTGGTGCAGTTTGCCTCCGCGAGCTTCGACGTTTCGATGGAACAGGTGGGCGTGGCCCTGGCTTCCGGCGGGACGCTGGTGGTCAGAGGTCCGGATCTTCCTCCGCCGTTGGAGCTTTCGGCTTGGATGACGAAGTGGGGGATCACGAACGCGAACCTGCCGACCGCCGTCTGGACCGAGTGGAGCTGGTCGGACGCTCCGCTGCCGAAAAATCTACGGAACTTGGTGACGGGCGGCGAGGCGATGAGTCCGGCAGCGGCCGAGCGGTTCCGGCAGAGGCTCGCCGAAATGGAGAATCCTCCCGTCGTTTACAACGGCTACGGGCCGACCGAGACGGTGGTGACGGCGACTTGCTACGACTTGCGCTTTGGCCGCTTGGCGGAATCGGGCTCGGTCTCGATCGGTCGTCTGTTGCCGAAGAGAACGGGTCTCGTCGTCGATCCCGAAGGCCGTCCGCAACCGCTCGGCGGTGTCGGCGAGCTGGTGCTGGGCGGGCTGCTCGCACGCGGCTATCTCGATCGGCCGGACCTGACCGCCGAACGATTCCGCCCCGATCCCTTGACTGACAAAGCCGGCGAGAGACTCTATTGGACCGGCGACCGCGTAAGGCAGCGGGGAGAAGGATCGTTCGACTACCTCGGCCGCACCGATAGCCAGATCAAGATTCGCGGTTTCCGCATCGAGCCGGGGGAGATCGAGTCCGTTCTCGCCCAGCATCCTGCCGTCAAAGAGGCGATCGTCCTCGCGCGCGAAGCGCCTGGCGTCGGGAAAAGACTCATCGCCTGGTTCCGGCCGCTCGCGACGGATCTCGCCGGGCCCGATCTGCGCCGCTTCCTCGCGGGCCGGTTGCCGGACTACATGGTCCCCGCGGCGTTCGTCGAGATCGACGAATGGCCGCTCACGCCCACCGGCAAAGTGGACCGACGCGCGCTGCCCGATCCCCTCTTCGGATCCGGCGGCTCCGAACGAATCGCGTTGCGCACGCCGACCGAAGAGATCGTCGCCGGCCTGTTCGCCGAGCTGCTGGGCGTCTCGGAGGTCGGTGCCGAAGCCGACTTCTTCGCGCTCGGGGGCCACTCGCTGCTCGCGACGCAACTGGCGTCCCGTCTGCGGAGGACTTTCGGCGTCGAACTTCCTCTCGCCGAGCTTTTCGCGGGAGCCACGGTCGCCGCGATCGCCGAGCGGATCGATGCGCTCGCGGGCGGTGCGCAGGGGCCGCCTCTGAAAAGAAAAGCGTCTGGTAAGGAGAACGAGGGCGAGCTTTCGTTCGCGGAGGAGCGCCTCTGGTTTCTCGACCGGCTGGAGCCCGGGACGGCGACTTACAACGTCGGCTTCCGGCTCACGCTCGACGGGCCGCTTGCGCTCGGTCCCTTCGCGGCTGCTCTTTCAAGCATCGTCGCCCGACACCCACGCCTCCGTACCCGATTCGTCGAGCGGGAGGGCAAGCCCTTCGCCGTCGTCGACCCGCCGGGCGAGTTTTCCGTGCCTCAGATCGACCACTCGGGTCTTGGGAACCCCACAGAGGCCGCGCGGATCGCCGCGGCCGAGGGTCGCCGGCCGTTCGATCTCGCGCGCGGGCCGGTGCTGCGCGTCACGCTGATCCGCCGCGGCCCGGATCGCCACGATGCGCTGTTCGTGTTCCACCACATCGCGACCGACGGCTGGTCGATCTCGGTCTTCTCGCGCGAGATGGCGGAGCTGTATGCCGCCGCGATGGAAGGGCGGCCGGCTCGGCTTCCTGCCTTGCCGATCGAAGTTTCCGATTGGGCGGCCTGGCAGCGCGATTGGCTTTCGGGCGAGGTGTACGACTCGCAGCTCGCCTG
>DATMZU010000194.1:0-16521 GCA_035607435.1 Thermoanaerobaculia bacterium
CGCACTACCAAGGGCAAACCGGGACCACCCCTGCGCGGTAAGAGCGTCTTTCCTATAGGGTTCCTGACTCCGGAGACGCTCCGAGGCCGGCGCATCGGCCTTCCCGGCCTCCCGGCGGGGTGGGCGTTTCCCGGAACCCCAGATCTATAATTATCGGCCGTCAACCGCCATGGGCATCGTCGGAAACCTCAAGACCATGCAGCTCGCCGAGCTGCTGCAGTGGCTCTCCCAGAGTCAGAAGACGGGGACCCTGCACATCCAACGCGAGAAGATCGAGAAGAAGATCTTCTTTCGCGAAGGACGGGTCATCTCTTCGGCCTCCACCAAGCCGGAGGAGTATCTGGGGCATTTCCTGGTCGGCCAAGGGTTCATCAGCGACGAGGATCTGACGAAAGCGGTTCAGCAGCAGGGCAAGACCGGCAACCTGCTCGGCCGCATCCTGGTCGATTCGGGCGTGATCGGCGAGCCGGACCTCCATCG
This sequence comes from Thermoanaerobaculia bacterium, assembly GCA_035607435.1. Lineage (GTDB taxonomy): Bacteria > Acidobacteriota > Thermoanaerobaculia > Multivoradales > UBA5704 > DASYKS01. Next base: position 481 of record DATMZU010000194.1, read on the forward strand.
CCTGCTGCGGGTGAAGGCCGAAGAGAGCATCTACGACGTCTTCACCTGGCTGGAGGCGGACTTCAAGTTTCTCGACGACGTGCTGCCCGAGCACCCGATGATCCCGATGAACCTGGACGTCACGGCGATCATCCTCGAAGGGGTGCAGCGGGTGGACGAGTGGAACCGCCTGCGCTCGGTGATCCCCTCCTCCGATTCGATCCCGGTGCAGATCGCGATGTGGGACGAAACCGACCTCGATCCGGGCAAGCGCAAGGTTCTGGAACACGTCGATGACGAGCGGACGGTGGCCGAGATCCAGCGCGAGACCCGCTCGACCGAGTTCTACATCTACCGCGTTCTGTTCGACCAGTACCGCGAAGGGCGGCTCAAAGTGGTCAAGCCGCGCTGGGCCGGTAACTCCATGGGCTCCATGACCGGGCGTTTCCCGTTCGTGGCGTCGCCCAGCGCGAACGGCACGATCGATTTCTCGCAGCTCCTCTCCGCCGCCCAACGGTTCCTCGACGAAAAAGAGTACGAGCTGGCGCTCCGCCACCTGCGCGCGGCCCGCAGCCTGGAGCCGGACAAGCGAGAGACTGAGATCGCGCTCCGCGACGGAGAAAGAAAAGTCCGCGACGCCGTCGAGCTGGCGGGCGTGACCCTCACCTCGGTGCCCAAGCTGGCGCGCAAGATGGAAGAGCTGCAGACCCTGAAGATCTCGCCACAGGAAGGCTTCATGCTCACCCGCATCACCGGCGGCTACGACATCCAGGCGATCGTTAAGATCACCCCGATGCCCCAGCTCGACGCCCTGCTCGTGTTCTGGAAACTCGCCAACGCGGGGCACATTACGTTGTCGGCGGGGAAGGGGAAGTAGGCTCAGAGCCGCGGACGCGAGACGTGCAGGTTGCCGCGAATCGCGAACCGAAGCGGCCAAGCGACGGCATCCGCCGCATAGTCGATCCCCACCCGAGGTCCCGCCGCGATCTCGTCGGCGGAGGGCGGCTCCCCTTCCACGATCTTGAGCGCCCCACGATCGAACCGTACGCCGTCGTCGCTTCGGTTGATCCCAAGCGCTTTGCACAACCGGCCCGGGCCGCCCGCCACGTCGCCCGGCCGGGCGCGCGAAAGCCCGCGCAACGCGAGCATCCGCTCCTCGCCCGCGACGGGTTCCCCCGCACGGATCAACACGGCGCTGCCGAGATCCGCTCCTTCGGTCACCACGTTCAGGCAGAAATGCATCCCGTAGATGAAATAGACGTAGGCGTGCCCGCCGGGGAGATACAAACTCTCGTTCCGCGCCGTCCGCCGCCCGCCCCAGGCGTGGCTGGCCCGATCAGGAGCGCCGAGATAGGCCTCGGTCTCGACGATGCGGAGCACCAAGCGGTCGCCTTCGAACTCGCGAACGATGTAACGCCCGATCAGCTCGCGGGCGACCAGCTCGGTCGGGCGGCGGTAGAAGCGGAGGGGGAGGGCTTTGCTTGGACTCAAGAGTCTACTGAGAAAATCGTGTCAGATTTGAACAGATGCCTTGCGCGACTCATGAAGTTTCCCCTATCTTCGGCCGGCGAAAGCGAGGGGACATGGCCGAGCGGTGGGAAATGACGTTGGGTCAGTTGTTGGAGTTCGCGAGAAAGGAGCGCGGAATCGTACCTGTGCTCATCCAAGGCCCCTCCGTCGAGGGGCTGTGCTTGGAGCTCGACGGTGTCAGCTATCCACTTCCGCCAAACCTTGGACAAGACGCAAGATTGCCCCTCGAATATCTTTGGAGCCTCTGCCTTTTTCTCGGCTTACCCACCGATGATCTGGGTCTTGACCCCAGCGACGACGACTGACCGATCAGGCCGCGATCCGAGTATCGATTTCGAGCAGTTCATTCTGACGAACCGTCCCGAAGATCGGTGTCACTTGAGACCTCGACGATTCATACATCTTCCAGAATCGCCGGGGCGCGGGCGGGAAACCGGTAAACGGCTCAACTCCATTCTGACGACTGGCTTCGACGTGAAGCGTGAGAACCCGCGACAGTTCGCTGGGCAAATCTTCCAGGCGTACCGCGAGCGCCGCGAGATTGTGTTCCAGGCACTGTGCCATCCAGTAGTCCCCACTCTGGAATGCAACCGCGCGAATGGTCTTCATAGGGACACATTATAGTGCAGGAACCCGCCTATAATCCCCGCCGTCCCCATGCTGCCCCCTCTCTTCGCCGACCTGCCCGCGCCTTTCCTGGCGCGTTTCGATCCGGATGCGCCCTGGGCGCTCTTGGGCGAGGCGCTCGACGAGATTCTCGGTGCCCTCCCTTCTTCGGCGATCGAGATCGGGGTGCCGCCGGAGGTTTCCTTGGCGGGCGATCGGATCGCGATCGGGCGGGGGACTCGGTTGGCTCCGGGCGTGGTAATCGAAGGGCCGGCGTGGATCGGTGAGGACGTGGAGATCCGACCGGGGGCGTACTTGCGCGGCGGAGTCTGGATCGGCGATGGCGCGGTGATCGGGGCCAATACCGAAGTGAAGCGGGCGATCTTCCTGCCCGGCGCACGGGCGCCGCATTTGAATTACGTGGGCGATTCGATCCTTGGCGCGGAGGTCAACCTGGGCGCCGGGACGATCCTCTCGAACTTCCGGCACGACGGGCGGGAGATCCACGTCGGGAAGGACCGGCCCAGCGGGCGCCGGAAGCTCGGCGCGGTGCTCGGCGATCATGTCCAGACCGGGTGCAACTGCGTGATTCACCCGGGCGTGGTGGTCGGGCGCGAGACACAGATTTATCCCGGGGTTCAGTTGCGGTCGGGCGTGTATGCCGAGAAGCTGCTGATCAAGCTGCGGCAGGAGCTGGAGATGGTGGCGTTGGGGTGAAGCAACCAAAGGACCAAAAGGACTCCAAGGACTGCAAGGACAAACTGCAGAAGCGGGAAGTCCTTGGTGTCCTTGCAGTCCTTTAGGTCCTTTCCGCCGTAACAAACCGGCTCCAATTACACGAACCGTGGCCGCGGAAACGCCTGGGTGGGGGTATCGCCCGGCGGTTGGCAGACCACCATGACCGTCCGGTCGTCTTGGGCGGGCTCGCCGTCCGAGAAGCGTTCGACGTCCTTGAAGACGGCTTCCACCACCGCCTGGGCCGAGGGGCCGCGGTTCGCGCTCGCGACTTGAATGAGGCGGCGGAGGCCGTACTCTTCGCGCTCGGCGCCGTCCCCTTTGCCCAGGGCTTCGACGATGCCGTCGGTGTAAAACACCAGCATGTCGCCGGGCTTCATGATCACGAAGCCGCGCTCGTAGGAGACCGAGGCGAGAGGGCCGAGCACGGGGCCTCCTTCTTCCAGCAGACGGCAGGTGCCGTCGGCCGCCAGGTGGAACGGCGGTGGGTGCCCGGCGTTGACGTAGATGAACGTGCCGTTCAGTTCCAGCTCGCCGTAGAACATGGAGACGAACCGGCTGGTGAGCGTGCTGCGGTGGATGATCGAGTTCAGCCGCTCGACCGTGCGGACGATCTTCAGGTCGCGCGCGAGCCCCATACGCAGACCCATGTAGATGTCGCGCACCTGGAGCGCCGCGGTGAGGCCGTGGCCCGAGACGTCGGCGATCGCCAACCCCAGGATCTTCTCGGTGAGCGGGATGTAATCGAAGAAGTCACCGCCGACGCTCTCCATCGGCTCGAACCGGCCGAACAGGTCGAACTGGCCGTAGCTGGGCACGCGGCGAGGCAGGATCGATGCCTGGATCTTCCGCGCCTCTTCGAACAGCGTGCGCATCCGCTCGCGGCGGATCTTCTCGTTGATGCTGTGGCGCAGGATGCCGAGCGAGAAGCGGACGTCGTCGGCCGAGACGCCGGTCGCAATGTCGAACGCGAGCACGAAATCCTCGTCGCCCACCTCGACCGCGGCGAAACGCTGAACTCCGAGCTTCGCTTCGAGCTCCGGATCGACTCCCGGATCGTTCGCCGCCATGTAGACGACCCCGTCCTCCGCCAGCCGCTCGAACGGCGGATACGACCAGGGGATTCTGAGCCCCAGCTCGACCGGAGCGGCGTCGCCGAACAGACGTTCGAGCACGTACTGGTTCCCCTCCAGGCGATAGAGCCGCCCGCCGTAGATGCCCAGCTCATCGCGGAATTTCTGGATGATCGTCTCGATCACCGTCTGGATGGTGCTCGACACGTCGTCCGATCGTTCGATCGCGGAGACGACCTGCTCGACCTTCTTCATCAGCTCGCGGTAGTTAACCGCGCGGACTTCTATGGACATCTCCGGCATTCTCCGCAGAGGAAACGTGAGGGAAGGGCGCGCCGCTTTTCAGCCCTGATCGATGATCGCCTTGACGATCCGATCCTGCTCGCGGTGGGCTTCCTCGTTGCTGCGCGTCTGGTTCAAGAGGATCGAGAACGCGTAGACCCGGCCCGAAACGGCCCGGGCATAGCCCGACAGGCTCGACACGTCGGCGAGGGTTCCGGTCTTGGCGAAGACGTTGCCCTGGTACGGCGGAACGGCGAGGCGCGATTTCCATCCGCCGTTGTCCTCGCCGCCGAAAGGCAGCGAATGGACGAATTCGGAGCCCGACGGGTGAAACCACATATGGCGCAGCAGACGGGTCATCTGATGCGGCGAGAGCTGGTTGCCGCGCGACATGCCGGAGCCGTCGGCGAGCCGGAACGAGCTCGCAGGAACCCCGAACGAGAGCAGGAACTCTCCGACCGCCGTGGTCCCTTCCCGCCAGCCGCCATGGCCGCAACGGCGCGCGCCGAGCAGCTTCACCAAGCTTTCGGCGTAAAAGTTCTGGCTCCGCTTGTTCGCCACCTCCACCGCCGCGAGCAGACCGCTCCGGTACGCGGCGAGCCGCTCCCAGACTTCCCCGGGCAGGCCCTCGACCGGCACAGCCTTGCCCGCCACCTCGATCCCCTCTTCGCGCAACGCGTCGATCAGCGACAGGCCGAAATAGAGCGTCGGATCGGGCACCGAGATCCAGGTGTCGAACGGACCGTTGGCGGTGCCGATCTTGCCGCTCACGATCAGCAGGTCTCCCTCGCGGCGGACCACCGGGTTCTTCGACCGGCCGGCGACCGTCTTCGCCCGGTTGTCCACCCGCAGCAGCTGGACCGGGGGAATCGTCTCGATCTGCGGCGCCTGGCCCGCAGCGCCGGGCCGGACGCGGATCAGGATGCAGTTGTCGTTGAACGACAGCGCGTCGATCGGCGCCTCGTACCAGGCGTCGAGCTGCTCGGTCGGCCAATCGGGATGGATGCGTCGCGCCTCGAACAGACCGTGGGCGAGATAGAGATCGCCCGCCACCTTCCGCACCCCGCGCGCGCGCAGGGCCGCCGCCCACTGGCGGAACACGGCGTAGGAGTCGCCCGCCCAATCGCGGCCCGAAATGCTCGGATCGCCCCCGCCGACCACGCCGAGATCGCCCCCGAGCACCCCGTCGCGCACCTCGCCCCGGGCGAGAAAGCGGGTCTCGAAGAAGAATCCGGGGCCGAAGGCATCGAGCGCCGCGGCCGTGGTCAGCAGCTTGGTGTTCGAAGCGAGAATGCGCGGCGTATCGCCGTCGAAATCGAACATCGTCTCGCCGTCTTCGATCCGCACCACATACACCCCGGGCGCCCCCGCATTGCGCAGAGTCGCCGAGACCTCCGCCGAGAGCGCAGTCACCAGCGGCGAAGGGAGCCCACCCGTCCCCCGCTGCGGCACCAGGCAGAGCGGGACGGAGAACAGAACGATCAGAAGACAGAATCGACGCACCGCGGCAGTATAGCGAGCCCGCCCGGCGGCGTCTTCCGTCCGCAACGGTAAAGGCCCGCCGAAGCGCTCACATGTGGGCGCTTAACCGCCTCCAGAAGCCTTAAGAGCTACTATTTTAGCGCTAGTCGTTGGGTCAGCCGGGGAGCCGTCGGCACCCTAACCGAGTCGCCGTGCCGCTTCGGCCCAGAAGGCTTCGAGGTCGAGGGTGATCTCGGGGAGGACGGCGGAGCGGTAGACGGCGCCGTCCGGTAGGGCGACGACGAAGCGGCCGTTTTCGTTCACCAGAAATTGAATCTGGCGCTCGGCGGGTTCCACGATCCAGTACTCGGCGATTCCCGAACGGGCGTAGAGATCGAGCTTCTGAACCCGATCGCGCCGGGCGGTGCCGGGCGAGAGGATCTCGATCAGCAGGTCGGGCGCGCCGTCAATCCAACCTTTGCGGTCTCCTAGAATGCCGCGCCGAGCAGGCGAGACGTAGATGACGTCGGGCTGGACGATCGAGTGATCCGCGAGGCGGATGTCCAGGGGGGCCATGAACACGTACCCCCCGGCTTCCCGGGCGGGGACGTCGATCCGCTTGGCAAGCTCGAAGGCGAGGAACTGGTGCGGAATCGCGGGGCTCGGCGGCACGTAGAAGTTCCCCTGGATCAGCTCGCAACGCGGCGAATCGGGAAGGTTCGCGTAATCCTTGGCCCGATAGGGGCCTAACGCCCCGGGCAACGCGAGCGGCGGTTCATCCAGAAGGGCGATCGGCATCGCTTTGAATTATACCGTAGCCAACCCGATCGGGCAGGAGACCCCGGTGCCGCCGATGCCGCAGTAGCCGTCCGGGTTCTTCGCCAGGTATTGCTGGTGGTAGTCCTCGGCGAAGTAGAGCTCGGGGGCGGCGACGATCTCCGTGGAGATCGCTCCGTAGCCCGCGGCGGAGAGGCGCTCCTGGTAGGCGGCCTTGCTGGCGGACGCCGCGGCGGCCTGCTCGGCGCCGTAGGTGTAGACGCCCGAGCGGTACTGGGTTCCGACGTCGCCCCCCTGGCGCATGCCTTGGGTCGGATCGTGGTTTTCCCAGAACAGCTGAAGCAGCGCGGCGTAGCTCACCTGGGCGGGATCGAACACCACCCGCACCACCTCCGTGTGGCCGGTCTGGCCGGAGCAGACCTCGCGGTAGGTCGGGTTCGCCGTGTAGCCGCCCGCGTAACCGACCGAGGTCGAATAGACCCCCGGCACCTGCCAGAAAATACGCTCGGCGCCCCAGAAACAGCCGAGGCCGAAGAGCGCCAACTCCAGCCCCTCCGGGTACGGCGGCGCGAGCGGAGTGCCGAGCACGAAATGACGCTCCGGCACGGAGAGCGGAGTCGAACGGCCGACCAGAGCGTCCTCCGGACGCGGAATCACCAATTTGGAATTGCCAAAACCGAAAGCCATGGGTGTCGCTCCTTTCCGGTTCCTACCCCTTCGCCTCGTACCAGCTGGAGCCCCGGCCGGTGTCGACCACCAACGGGACGCGCAGCTTGGCCACCCCTTCCATCTCTTCCTTGACGACCTGGGCCACGCGCTCTGCGTCGGCCTCCGGAACCTCGAACACCAGCTCGTCGTGCACGGTAAGCAACAGGCGGACCGCCGGATGCTCCGCCGCGAGCCGGGCGTCCACTTCGATCATCGCGAGCTTCAACAGATCGGCCGCCGTGCCTTGGATGCGGGCGTTGATCGCCATCCGTTTGGCGTTTTCGCGCAGGTTGCGGTTCTTGCTCTGGATGTCGGGCAGCCAACGGACGCGTCCGTACAGGGTCTCGACCTTGCCGTCGCGCTCCGCCGAGGCTTCCGTCTCCTCGATGTAACGCCGGACGCCGGGAAAACGTTCCAGATACTCGCGGATGAACCGATCGGCCTCTTTCTGCGGGATTTTGAGGTTCGCGGCCAGGCCGAACGCGCTCATGCCGTAGAGGATGCCGAAGTTGATCACCTTGGCCGCCCGGCGCTGTTCGGGGGTCACCAGGTCGGGATCGACGTGGAGGACGGTCGCCGCGGTCGCCCGATGGATGTCCTCCCCCGCCTCGAACGCGGCGACCAAGGTGGGGTCTTCCGCGATGTGGGCGAGGATGCGCAGTTCGATCTGGCTGTAGTCCGCGATCACCAAGAGGTGCCCGGGCGGGGCGACGAACGCCCGCCGGATGCGCTGGCCGATCTCGGTGCGGACCGGAATGTTTTGCAGGTTCGGGTTGGTCGAAGAGAGCCGGCCGGTCGCCGCGACCGCCTGGTTGAACCGGGTGTGGATGCGGCCGTCGGCGGCGACCATGCCGGGGAGCGCCTCGACATAGGTCGATTGCAGCTTGGTCAGCTCGCGATAGCGCAGGATGCGCTCGGCGATCGGATAGCCGCGGGCGGCCAGCTCTTCCAGGATCTCCGCCCCGGTCGAATAGCTCTTGGTCTTCGCGGTCCGCTTGAGCACCGGGTAACCGAGCTTTTCGAACAGGAGAACGCCGAGCTGCTGCGGCGAGCCGAGGTTGAACTTCTCGCCCGCGAGCACGAAGATCTCTTCCTCCAGTTTGAGGATTTCCCCGTTCAGCTCCCGGGCCATGGCGTGGAGGAATTCGACGTCGAGCAGGATGCCGGTCTCTTCCATCCGCACCAGAACCGACATCAGCGGGCGCTCGATTTCGGCGTAGACCTTGGCCAGACTCCCGGCCGCGGCCAGCTCGGCGCGCATCGGTCCGGCCAACGAACGGACGACTTCGAGTCGCTCTCCGGCGTAGATCCCCAAGCGGGAGTCGCCCTGCGGCGGCTCCTGACCCTTGTCCCAGCCGACCTCTTTGGCCGAGAGCAGCGTGCGGTTCAACCGCTCGACCGCCAGCTCGTCGAGCGCGTGGCCGTGGATCGACGGCTTCAATAGGTAGGAGACGAGCATCCCGTCGAACAGGTCGGCCACGATCGGCGCATTGCACACCTGGCGTAGCAGCTCTTTGAGGTCGTGGCCGACGACCGTCAGGTCCTTCCGGCCCAGCCAGGTGCGGATCGCTTCGCAGGCGGCATCCGCGAGGCCGGTCCGGCGCAGATCGACGTAACGCGGCACGCCGTCTTCCCCGAGCCAGGCGAGGCCGAGCGGCGGCTCGGTCCCGAGCAGGAGGACGCAGATCTCGCCCCCGACTGCCCCGACCGCCTGCTCGAACGCGGCGCGGTCGGTGACCTCTTCGGCCGCGATGATCTCGGACGGGCTCTGCCGGGCCGAAGCTTTCAGCTCTTCCAGCAGCGAGAAGAATTCCAGCTCGCCGAACAGGCTGCGCAGCGCGTCCTCGTCCGGCGCGTCGAGGCGCAGCGCCAGGGGGTCGAGCGCGAGCGGCAGGTCGGTATGGATGGTCACCAGTTCTTTGGACAGCAAGGCGAGGTCGCGGTTCGCGGTCAGGCTCTCGCGGTAGCTCTTCCGACCGATTTCGCTCGCCCGATCGAGCAGCGCTTCGAGCGTGCCGTATTCCTGGATCAGCGCCTTGGCTCCCTTGTCGCCGATCCCCGGAACGCCGGGGACGTTGTCCACCGCGTCGCCCATCAGGGCGAGCACATCGATCACCTTGTCGGGCGGCAGGCCGAAATCCTCGGTCACCTCCGCCGGGCCGTAGAGCTTGTTGCGGCCGGTGTGGTACATCGAGACGTTCGGCCCGATCAGCTGCATCAGGTCCTTGTCGGCCGAGACCAGGACGACCTCGAACCCTTCGCTCGCGGCCTTTAAGGCCAGCGTGCCGAGAACGTCGTCCGCCTCGTAGCCCTGAAGCTCCAGCACCGGAATTCGGTACGCTTCGAGCGCCCGGCGGACCAGCGGGATCTGGCTTTTGAGATCCGGAGGGGTGGGCGCGCGGTTCGCCTTATAGGCCTCGAACTTCTCGGTTCGCAGGGTGCTCCCGCCCAGGTCGAGCGCCACGCCGATCAGCTCGGGGCGCTCCTCCCGCAGGAGCTTCCGGAGCATTTGGATGAAGCCGTAGACGGCGTTGGTCGGCTCCCCCCGCGAGTTCGAGAGGTTGCGAATCGCGTAGAAAGCTCGGAAGATGTTCGAGTAGCCGTCGATCAGGAAGAGTCGGGGGCGCGGGTCGTGCATACCCCATTGTATCGGGTCGCGGCACTGATGCCGCGTTCCCTCCGCGCTCGGCCTCTCGGGGCCGTCCGTTTGACGCTTCCGGCCTCATCCGCCGGGTGACTCTTCCTAGGAGGACTTTTCGATGCAAGCAATGGGCTTGATCTCGTGGGTGGTATTCGGTGCATTGGCCGGCTGGCTCAGCCGGATGATTATGCCGGGCAAAGATCCGGGAGGCTGCGTGGTGACTCCCTTGATCGGCATCGTCGGAGCGGTCCTCGGCGGCTGGATCGCGACGCTGCTCGGCTTCGGCGGCATTTCCGGCTTCGACTTTCGGAGCTTTATCATCGCCGTCCTGGGCGCGCTGATCGTCCTGTTCATATACCACAAGGTCAAAGGCCGCTGAACCGGAGGGCATTTGAGCGCTGAGCAACACCGACGGTACTCGCCCACCCGGCTCGGCTTCGCGCTGATCACGGTGAGCGACTCGCGTACGCCGGAGACCGACACCTCCGGCCGAACGATGCGCGAGCGGGTCGAGGCGGCCGGCCACACGGTCGTCTCGACCCGCATCGTGCCGGACGAGATTCCGGAGGTTCGCGCCGCGATCTCCTCCGCTCTGGAGGAGGAAGGGGTCGATGTGATCGCGGTCTCGGGCGGCACCGGTTTTTCCCCCCGCGACGTGACGATCGAAGCGGCGGCGCCGCTGTTCGAACGGCCGATCGAGGGGTTCGGCGAGCTGTTCCGCATGCTGTCTTTCGCGGACGTGGGACCGGCGGCGATGCTCTCCCGGGCCGCCGCCGGGCTGGTCCAGGGGCGCGCGATCTTCCTGCTGCCCGGCTCGCCCAAGGCGGTGGCGCTCGCGCTCGATCGGCTGATCCTGCCCGAAGCCGGCCATCTGCTGGGCCAGGCGCGCCGGGTTGGATAGCTGTTCGAGCCTCCAAGAGGTTGCCTTGCGGGCGGGGCTCAAAACTCGCCCTTCGGGCTCAAACAGTTTCGCCCCGTCCTCAGGCAACCTCTCGGAGGCTCTGCGAAGTCCCCGTTTGCCGCTCTCGGCGCACCTGCGAGAGTGAATCCGGGCACCGAAGTGTCAGCACCAAGGTTCTCGGAAACATTCCCGTCCTCCCGCCGTACTGCTTGCGAGACCGTTTGGAGCCCCATCTATGGATATTCAACGACCCGATCAATCACGGAAACGTCGCCTCAAGATGATCGCCTGGGTGACGTTGGCCGTCGCCGTCATCGCCGTGATCTCGATCATCATCTATCGCCTCAAGCCGGCCGCTCCTTCGGTCGAACGCGAGACCGTCTGGGTGGACACCGTCCAGCGCGGACCGATGCTGCGCCAGGTGCGCGGTCCGGGCACGCTGGTGCCGGTCGACATCCGCTGGCTCTCCGCATCGCAGGACGGCCGGGTCGAGCGGATTCCGGCGCTGCCGGGCGTCACGGTGGAGCCCGACACCATCCTGCTCGAGCTGAAGAACCCGGAGCTGGAACAGGGCCTGCGCGATGCCGAATCGCAGCTCACGGCCGCCAACGCCGACTTCGAAGACCTGCGGGCGCGTCTCGAAAGCGACGTGCTGAGCCAGCGCTCGCAGGCCGCAGCGGTCGATTCGCAGGCGCAGGAGGCGAAGCTGACCGCCGAGTCGCAACAGCAACTGGCCAAAGACGGGCTGATCCCCGACCTGACCCTTCGCCTCTCTCGGCTGCGGGCCGAGCAGCTCACCCGCCAGGCGGCGATTGAAACCGAGCGCGTGACCAAGAGCAGGCAATCGGCCGCGGCGCAGCTCTCCGCCCAACAGGCGCGCGTCGAGCAGGCCCGGGCGCTGGTCCAGCTGCGACGCAGCCAAGTGGACGGCCTGCTGGTTCGCGCCGGCATCTCCGGTATCCTTCAACAGCTTCCCGTGCAGGTCGGCCAGCGGGTCACCCCGGGCACCAATCTGGCGCGGGTCGCCCGGCCGGGCGACCTCAAAGCCGAGCTGCGCATCCCGGAGACCCAGGCGAAGGACATCGTGGTCGGCCAGACGGCGGCGATCGACACCCGCAACGGCATCGTCGCCGGCCGGGTGACGCGCATCGCGCCGTCGGTCCAAGAGGGTTCGGTCACGGTCGATGTGGCGCTCACCGCCGCGCTGCCCAAGGGCGCCCGGCCGGACCTGTCGGTCGATGGCACGATCGAGATCGAGCGCCTGCCCGACGTGCTGTACGTCGGCCGGCCGGCTTACGGCCAGCCCAACAGCAAGATCGAGATGTTCAAGCTGGTCGAAGAGGGCAAGGCCGCGGTCAAGGTCCCGGTGCAGCTCGGCCGCAGCTCGGTCAACACGATCGAGATCGTGAGCGGGTTGCAGGTGGGCGACCAGGTCATTCTCTCGGACACTTCGGCCTGGGATAACGTCAGCCGGATCAAACTCGACTGAACGCGGTAGATTAACTCGACCGAATCTGATTTGATCGAGTCAAAGATAAATCGATAAAAGGGGGGAACCCATGAGCACTTCATCCGACGCCCTGATTCACCTCGACGGCGTGACCAAGGTCTTCCTCACCGACGAGGTCGAGACCCACGCTCTCGCGACCATCAACATCGAGATCAAGAACGGCGAGTACGTGGCGATCGCCGGACCGTCCGGCTGCGGCAAGACGACGCTGCTGTCGATCCTCGGCCTGCTCGACACGCCGTCCGAAGGCAAGTACCGGCTGAACGGCAAACAGGTCGCCGACCTGTCGTTCTCCGATCGCGCTCGCATCCGCAACAAGGAGATCGGCTTCATCTTCCAGGCGTTCAACCTGATCGGCGACCTCACGGTCTACGAGAACGTCGAGCTGCCGCTCACCTACCGCGGCATGCCCGCCAAGGAGCGCAAGGAGCGCGTACAGGCGGCCCTGGAGCGGGTCGGCATGTCGCACCGGATGAAGCATTACCCGTCGCAGCTCTCGGGCGGCCAGCAGCAGCGCGTGGCGGTCGCCCGCGCGGTGGTAGGCAAGCCGTCGATCCTGCTCGCCGACGAGCCGACTGGCAACCTCGACTCGCGCAACAGCGAGCAGGTGATGGGTCTGCTCGCCGAGCTGCACGCCGAAGGCGCCACGATCTGCATGGTCACCCACGACCCGCGCTTCACCCGCTACGCCCAGCGCACGATCCACCTGTTCGACGGCCGGGTGGTCGAAGAGGAGTCGGGCGCGCCGCGCCAGGTGGACGAGGCGCAGCTCGAACAGAGCGGCTTCCACGTCTCCTGACCGTTCGGCCGAAAAATCGCCGCAGCACCGACCGCCCGGCTCGATGCCGGGCGGTTTTGCGTTCGGGACTTGAAGGTCTTAGATTCGACCCGCAGGAAATCGGACCGGCGCGGGTTTCATCCTCGAAGACCACGTTCCGCGTCGCCTCCGTGCGATCTCACAACACCGCGCTGGACAAAGGAGAAACCTATGCAGCCGAAGCGTCTGTTCATTCTCGGGCTCGCCCTTCTCGCCACCGTCGCCGCCGTCGCCCCGGCCCGCGCCCAGGACGAGGGCGGGGACAACAAGGCCATCGCCCAGTTCCTGAAGAATCCCCAGGTTCTGGTCCGCACCCTCCGCCTGACCGCCGCCCAGACCGCGACGCTGCGCACGCTCGCCACCGCCTCACGCACCGCGATCCGGCCGATCGGCGCCGAGGTCAAGGCCCTCAACGAGCAGATTCAGACCGCCCTGAACGCCGGCACTCCCGACGCCTGCGCGGTCGGCGCCCTGGTCGTCTCTCGTCATGACAAGTACGAGCAGATCGAGGCCCTTTTGCAGGATTTCGACGACGATTTCTCGGCCGTCCTGACCCCCGAACAGCTGCTCAAGTACGACGCGCTCAAGGACCGGATCGACCACCCACGGTAAAAGGGCGACTCGCGAAGGGCTCGGCCTCCCGGGCGGCCACGGGGGGCCGCCCCTACGCTCGTCGCGCCTGTTTCACCTACCGGGCCGATTCCTCCCCACCCGATCCTGAAATCCTTTCCCCGGTTCGTGCGTAGAATGAACCATGATCGAGATCGAGAATCTGGAAAAGACATACCCCGCCGGCCCCGGACAGGTCTGGGTCCTCCGTCAGGTCCACCTGAAGGTCGAGGAGGGGGAATTCGTCACCATCATGGGTCCCTCCGGCTCGGGCAAGACGACGCTGATGTCGATCCTCGGCATGCTCGATCATGCCTGGAACGGCCAGTACCGTTTCCTCGGCCAGCCGGTCCACGCGATGAAGCCGAAGCAGCGGCTGGAGCTGAACAAGCAGAACATCGGCTTCGTCTTTCAGAGCTACCACCTGCTCGACAACCTGACCGTCGCCGAAAACCTCGACCTGCCGCTCTCCTACCGCAACATCAAAAAGGCGGAGCGAGAGGCGCTGGTCGCCGAGGCGCTCGACCGATTCCACATCGTCGGCAAGAAGGATCTCTTCCCGCCCCAGCTTTCAGGCGGTCAGCAGCAGCTGGTGGGGGTCGCCCGCGCGGTCGTCGGCGGGCCGAAACTGCTGCTCGCCGACGAACCGACCGGCAACCTGCATTCGGCCCAGGCCGAGGAGATCATGCAGCTCTTCCGGCAGCTGAACCGGCAAGGCATGACGATCATTCAGGTCACCCATTCGGAGAAGAACGCCCAAGCCGGAGACCGGATCGTCCACCTGATGGACGGCTGGGTGACCAAGGACGAAAAGGTCGCGCAGGGGTAGGGGACGTCCGGGACGAAAAAGGGCGCAGCATGCTGCGCCCCTACGGGTCCATTGGCGAATTTCGCACCGGTGCAACCTGGCCGTTCTGGCGTAGGGGCGCAGCATGCTGCGCCCTTTGCCACCCAGGGCCGCCCCTACTTCAGATACGCCAACATCTCTTTGGCGGTCGCGGCGTCGGGGTCGTTCGGCGCCAGCTCCAGGAATTTCTGGAGATGCTCCTTCGCCCCGGCGTTCTCCCCGGTGCTGACCATGATGTTGCCGAGCAGGAAGTGCGCCTTGGCGTGGTTCGGATCGCGCTTGACCAGCTGTTCGAACGTGGCGCGCGCGGCGGGCGAGTTGTTCGCGTTGTAAAGCGCCACCCCCTGCTTGTACAGCTCTTCGGGGGTCGAGGCGGCGCTCGCCGTCTGCATTGCGGCCTGCGCCTCGGCCGCCTTCGCCTTGTCGCCCATCGCGCGATAGGTCTCGTAGCGCAGCGTCATCGCTTCGAGGTCGCCGGGCTTGGTCGTCAGGACCTTCTCGGCGAACGCGAGCGCTTTCGGGTAGTCCTTCTTCTTCAGGTACAGGCTGCCGAGCGCGGAGGCCGCCGGATCGAGCGTGGGATCGATGGTGAGCGCCCGCTCCAGATGGGCGATCGCGGCGTCGGTCTCTCCGGCGCGCGAAGCCTCGGCCCCGAGGTTGAACACGCGCACCGCGGTGTCGTGGCTCGGATCGGCGGCGATCAACGCGTCGAGCGCCGTGGCCGCCTTCGCCTTGTCGCCCATCTCCTTCAAAATGTCGTAACGGTCCTGGAGCCCGCGCTTATCGCCCGGGGAAAGCTCCAGGAAGTGATCGACGGCGGCCAGCGCCTCGGGCCATTTGCCCAAGTCCATGTAGGCCTCGCCGAGCGCCGCGTAGGCCGGCACGATCGTCGGATCGAGATCCGTCGCCTGGCGGAACTTCTCGGCCGCGAGCCCCATGTCCTTGGCGTTGAACGCCGCGACCCCGTCGTTGAACGCCGCGATCGCCTGGTTCTTGCCTTCGAGCTTCGCCATCTCCTCGGCCGAGACTTTCGGCGCCGCCGCTTTCGCCGTCACCAGGGTGAAGCTCTGGCGCATGGTGTCTTCGAGCTTGAGCTTGATGTCCTGCTCCTGCGTGAGGAAACCCTCTTTGGTGAGGGTGAACTTGTACGACACGGTGGCGTCGAGCACAATGATCGTGAACTGGCCCCGCTTGTCGGACTTCTTTTCCTGTTTGTAGTTGGCCGCCCCCTCGCGGGTGACGGTGACCAGAACGTCGGGCAGCGGCGCGCCGGCCTCATCGACCACGGTGCCGAGGAGACGCCCTTCTCCTGCCGCTTGGGCGGCCCGGGGGACCGTAGAGAGAACCAGCAGGCCGGCGACGGCCAGAAGGAAGCGTGCGGAACGGGACATGACGGATTCCTTTCTCGACGCCCGGGGAGGGTCCCCCGAGGGTCGGATCGAGTCGGACTGCGCGGATTCTACAGTCCTTGGGTCTCCCCAACCCTCTGATACCATTCTCACCGGCCCAAAAACCCAGACTCCCTCGGAGAAACCACCCGATGCTCGCGGAACGGATCACGGACA
>DATMZU010000226.1:0-13434 GCA_035607435.1 Thermoanaerobaculia bacterium
CGGCCGGCCCCAGGACTTCGTCGGCCTGCCGCTGAGCAAATGGGCGCGGACCGAGCCCTGGCGGCGGATGGCCCAGATGATCGCCCCCGATCGGTATCTGATGGTCGCTCCCGCCGAGCCCCCCTCCGAGCAGAAATTGGAGCAGCGCGAGGCCGGCGACGGCCGGTTTTGGGTGATCAGCGCCAGCCACCATCCCGAGATCGGGGGCACGGTGTTCCTCGTCCGCGACGGGACCGACATCATCGAGCTGCGCGCCCAGCTGGAACGGCGGCGCCGCGGCGACGAGATGGGCACCTTCGTCGCGGGCGTTGCGCACGAGGTGAGGAACCCCCTGTTTGCGATCACCGCGAACCTTCAGGCCCTGCAGGAGGAAACCGACAAGGCGGCGGTGTTCGATGAATATTTCGGCTGGATTCAAAGCTCGGCGGTCCGGCTGCAGGTGTTGATGCAGGATCTTCTCGACTACGCCCGGCCGGCATCGACCCAGCTCGTGGCCGGATCGCTGCACGAGGTGATCGAGCG
Source organism: Thermoanaerobaculia bacterium (assembly GCA_035607435.1). GTDB lineage: Bacteria > Acidobacteriota > Thermoanaerobaculia > Multivoradales > UBA5704 > DASYKS01. Next base: position 523 of record DATMZU010000226.1, read on the forward strand.
TTCCGTCGCCACCTGCGTCGGGCTCGCGGGCCGTTCCGGCGTCGAGTTGCGGATCGACCGCAAGGCGGATTGTCCCGAGATCCTGATGGACTCGCAGCAGCTCGAACAGGTGTTCGGCAATCTGATCGAGAACGCGATCGCGCTCTCGCCCACGAAATCGGCGGTGCGGATTTCCGCCTACCCCGACGGCGCCGCCGGAGTGGTCTGCACGGTCGAAGATTCGGGGGCGGGCTTTTCGCCGGAGGAGATCGAACGCGGCTTCGAGCCCTTCTTCACCCGGCGCAAAGGGGGGACGGGACTTGGGCTCGCGGTGGTCCGGCGGATCATGGACGGCCATGGCGGCTCGGTCGATCTCGGCAACCGGGAAACGGGCGGCGCGCGGGTTCGACTGGTGTTTCCCCTGGCGAAGAACAGTCCGACCCAGCGTCAGAGCGGGGCGTAGCGAATGGTCGGCAACGGCGGACTCCCCACGGCGCAGCTCCTGCTGCTCGAAGACGATGCCTCGATCCGTTTTCCCCTCTCGCGCTACTTCCGCGAGCGGGGCGTCGCGGTGGTTGAGGCGACCACCTGCCAGGAGGCGCGGGACGCCATCGAGGCGACCTCGCCGGAGGTCGCCGTGATCGATTTGAACCTTCCCGACGGCGACGGCCTCGACCTCTTGCCGGAGCTGGTCGGCCGCGACCCGTCCGTCGCGACGGTCGTGCTGACCGGCAATGCCACGATCGATCGGGCGGTGCGCGCGATCCAGCAGGGGGCGGACCATTTTCTGACCAAGCCGGTCGAGTTGCCCGGACTGTTCCAGATCGTCGAGCGCCTGATGACCAGCGCCCACGACCGGCGGATTCATCGCGCGGTCAAAAGGAGCGCCCGGCGCGACGAGTTGGATCCGTTCGAGGGCGAGAGCCCGGCGATGAAATCTCTCGCCCATCAGGCGCGGCGGGTCGCCGAAGCGGACCATCCGGTGCTGATCTGCGGCGAGACCGGCACCGGCAAAGGGGTCTTGGCGCATTGGCTCCATGCGCAAGGGGCGCGCGGGCGCGAGGCGTTCGTCGATTTGAACTGCGCCGGTCTGTCGCGCGAGCTGTTCGAGTCCGAGCTATTCGGCCACGCCCGCGGCGCTTTTACCGGAGCGGTCGATGCCAAGCCCGGCCTGTTCGAGGTCGCCCACCGCGGGACGCTGTTCCTCGACGAGATCGGCGACCTGGCGCTCGAAGTCCAGCCGAAGCTGCTCAAGCTGCTGGAGGAAAAGCAGTTCCGGCGCCTGGGCGAGGTGCGCGAACGGCGTTCGGACGTGCGTCTGCTCGCGGCGACCCATCGCGACCTTGGCGCGGCGGTGGTCGAGGAGCGGTTCCGCGCCGACCTCTACTACCGGGTCGGAACGATCGAGCTGGTGGTCCCGCCGCTGCGGGAGCGGGGGTCCGACGTCATCGCCCTCGCGCGGCGCCTGCTCCAGGCGAGCGCCGCCGAGCTCGGCCGGCAGGCGCTCAGCCTATCGCCCGAGGCCGAGGCGGCGATTCGCGTCCGCCCTTGGCCGGGCAACATCCGGGAGCTGAAGAACACGATCGAGCGCGCCGCCCTGTTCGCCACGAGCTCGCGCATCACGCCCGATCTGCTCGCCCTCGGGATCGGGGGCCAGGGGGCGGCGTCGCAGACGGTCCGGCGGCAGTCTCCGGAACGGACGCTCGACGAGGCGATGCGCGACCACATCGAGCAGGTCTTCGCGCACGTCGGAGGCGACATCCTGGCGGCCTCGCGGACCCTCGGCGTGTCGCGGGCGACGCTCTACCGGTACCTTTCGCGCTACCGAATTCATATCTGAAGAGCTTCTCAAGAGTGCGACGATCCCGTCGCAGGACCGAGATCCGCCGCCGTTCCAGAAGTCCGTTTGCAATAGCAAGATCTTACCAGTCATCGAGTTGGCTCAAAAAGCGCCGCTGGTCCGCCGATTGCGTTGAGCCTTGGGCGTGATCACCCGCATCCTTTTGATGGAAGACGAATCGTCGGTGGCTTTTCCGCTCCGACGCTATCTCGCCCGGCTCGACCTGGAGGTCGATTGGGCGCGCGAGCTGGAAGAGGCGCAGGCGCTCCTGCTTCACCACCCCTATCCCGTCGTCATCGCCGATCTTCGTCTCGGCGGATCGCATCATTCCGAAGGGCTCGATCTCCTCGCCTACGTTCACCGCCACAGCCCCGATACGCGGGTGATCCTGCTCACGGCGTATTTCACGCCGGAGATCGAAGCGGAAGCGCTCCGCTGGGGGGCGGTCGCCGTGCTGCGTAAGCCGCAGTCGCTGGCCGAAATCTCCCGGCTGATCCTGGAGCTCTTGGGGAGCACTCATGAACGGTGACCTGCTATCCGGCCTCCGTCTCGACACCCATTTTCAGGGCGTGTGGGTGGTCGGGCACGGTGAACCGACGTTGCATTACGTGGAGTGTTTGAGCCGCGGACCTGAAAGCACCTCGTTCCGCGACGCCTCCGTGCTGTTCGAATACGCCCGCCGCAAGGGGCAGGAGACGGCGCTCGATCGCCTGGCGATCGCGTTTGCCTTGCGCCGGGTGCCGCGGCCGGTGGGCCCCCGGGTGGCGGTGAACATTCACGTCGCCACCCTGGTGCGCGATCCGGAAATCCTCGAGTTCTGCGTCGATCTTTGTCGCGAGGTGGGGCTCGCGCCCGAGCGCCTGGTGTTCGAGGTCGTCGAGAGCCTGCCCACCTGGCCGGGGTCCAAGCTCGCCGACGCGCTCGACCACGTCCGGGGGCTCGGCATCGGCTTGGCGCTCGACGATTTCGGCACCCATCACTCGAACTTCGAGCTGATGCTCGCGCTGCGCCCCAATTACTTGAAGATCGACCGGCGGCTGGTCCAAACCTGCGCGACCGACAGCTACCGGACGCGGATTCTCGCCACGCTGGTGGAGCTCGGCCGCACGCTCGGGGTTTTGCTGATCGCCGAAGGGGTGGAGCGGGAAGAGGATCTGAACCGGCTGGAGGAAGTCGGGATCGACCTCGCCCAGGGGTACCTGTTGGACCGCCCGAGCTCGCAATGGCCGCAGGCCGCCCTGGTTTCGTCGGCGGTCGGGTAGGCACGAGACGAGAGCCGATGGTCGCCAGGGAATTTCCGGAAGCGCTGTTCGCCCGCCTCCCGCTCGGCGTGGTGATCGTGGACGAGAGCGGGCGAGTGACGCGCATCAGCCGGGTCGCCTGCCAGACCCTCGGCTGCGGCGACCCGAGCTGGATCGGCCGGAGCGTCGACGACCTGTTCGGCGGGAGCAACGAGCTTTCCGGAATCCTCGCGCGTCTCTCGGACGGGGACGAGCGGCGCATGACCCTCACGGTCGCGCGCGAATCCGGTCCCGATTTGGAGCTCGGCCTGACCGCCGTGGCGCTCGGTGCCGGAATTGCGGCCCCCACGTTCGCCTTGATCCTCGGCGACCTCGGGCGGCTGCGCCAGGTCGAGCTCGATCTCCAGCGGTTCGAAGTGCTGGGCAGCTCGCTACGGATCACCAGCGGCCTGGCGCACGTGCTCAGGAACCCTCTCGCCGCGATTCTCGGCTTTGCCGAGTTGCTCTACCTCGAATTGCCGCGCGATTCCGTGCACAGCGGCGACGCCGAGCGAATCCTCGCCATGGTCGGCCGGATCGACCTGTTGATCACCTCCTGCATGCGCCTCGCTCCCATCGGGGCGCGCCGGACCGACCTCGATCCGCTGGAGGTGGTCGCCGGTGCGGTCGAAGCGTCGGCGGCGAAGACTCCCGCGGGGTTGGCGCCGGTGGTCTCGGTGCGCGACGCGCCGCCTTCGATCTACGTCGATCGAAGCCAGGCGATCGAGGCGCTCGGCGCCCTGATCGAAAACGCCGTCGAGGCCGCGGGGGAGAGCTGCCCGGTCGAGATCGAGATCTCGACCGAGCCGGAGAACGGAACCCGCCGGACGTTGGTGAGGTTTGCCGTGCGCGACCGCGGTCCGGGGATGGCCGGCTCGGACCCGACGCGGCTGTTCGATCCCTTCTTCACCACGAAGCCCGGCCGCATCGGCCTCGGGCTGTCGGTCGCCCAAGCCCTCGCGGTCCAGAATCGCGGCTTCATCGACGTCGATTTGAAGCCCGGCGTGACGAGCTTCGGCTTGTTGCTGCCCGCGTCGGCCGGCGCCGCCGCGCTGGCCGATCCGGGGATGGAGGGCGGACGGGAGTGAACGGTCGCCTGATTCTCGTCGACGACGAGCAGGAGCTGGTCCGCGCGACGCTGCGTCGCCTGGAGCGCCTGTTTCCCGATCTCCGGGTGGCCGGCTTTTCCGATGCCGGCAGTGCGCTCGCCGACATTCGCCGCGAAGCGCCCAACGTCCTGGTCACCGACCTGCGCATGCCGGGGATGAGCGGACTGGAGCTGCTCTTGGCCGCGCGCTCGATCGTGCCCCAGCTGCCGGTCGTGCTGGTGACGGCGTTCGGCACTCCCGAGCTGGGCGCCGAGCTGCGCCGGTCTCCCGGCATCGAGTTCTTGGAAAAGCCCTTCGCGATCGACGCCCTGGTGGCCGCGATCGAACGGACCGCCGCCGCGAATCACGGTTGGAGCGGCGCCGTGGCGCAGGCGGAGCTGACGGATCTGGTGCAGATGTACGTCCTCGGCCAGACCAGCGGCCGGCTGGAGATCCGCCAGGGATCGGACTGCGGCGAGATGTGGTTCGACCAGGGGCGGATCGTCCACGCGAGCTGCGGCGAGCTCCTCGGGGAAGAGGCGTTTTACCGCATGATGACTTGGAAGAACGGCCAGTTCGCGCTCGGCCGGGACGGCGGTCCCACGCCCGGCGCCAATATCGAGGTGGGCTGGCAGCACCTGCTGTTGGAAGGCGCCCGGCGGATGGACGACGCCCAGCATGGCGACGCCGAGGCCGATTCGGGCGATGCCGAGAACGACTTGAGCCGCCTGTTCGAAAACATCACCCCTCCCGAAGTCGATGTCGAAAAACCTATCCCCCAAAGGAGAGACCTCATGGCCAGCATCAAGGAAGGGCTTCAGAACCTCGCCGAGCTGGACGGCTTCATCGGCGTCTGCCTGGTCGACAGCAACAGCGGCATGATGATGGGTTCCGAAGGAGGCGGAGTGATAAACCTCGAAGCCGCCGCCGCGGGCAACACGGAGGTCGTGCGGGCCAAGCGCAAGACGATGTCCACGCTGGGCTTGAAGGACGCGATCGAAGACATCCTGATCACCCTCGGCAAGCAGTATCACCTGATCCGGCCGCTCACGATCAAAGACGGGTTGTTCATCTATCTCGTGCTCGACAAGACACGGGCCAACCTGGCCCTGGCCCGGCACAAGCTGGCGGATACCGAAAAAGACCTCGTGATCTAGCTGGCGGGAGGGCCCTTGAGACGAAGAGACCACGGGACGATTCGAGCGGGGCGAGCGGGCGGTGAAACCTCGGGTTGGGTTCTAGCTAGGTGGGCAAAAATTACAACCTCGCGGGGCAGGTGCGGTGCTCCGACGGAGCGTCGAAGGGTAGAAGGGCCGATTTCACCGAAATCGCGGCGGGCACAGAACGTGCTGTCTCCGGGCCGAGCGGCTTGCCCGATGTCTTCCTCCCCCGGCGGAAGTTGAGTAGGATGCGCGACGACCCCGGGTAAGGAGCTCGCCTTGGAGGATCGAGGCGAGGGCGTTCTTCGAAGTGCAGGGACGAAAATGATCGATGAGCATCTAACGGTCCGAGGACCGAGGTGGATCTAGCCGCCGCAGGAGCGAACCTCGTCGAGGAAGCGGTCCGAGCGGTCGGGCGGGGCGACCAGGGCGCCGCGCGCAGCCTGTTGCTCCGCGCGAGCGAGATTGCGCCGGCTCACGATCTGGTCTGGCTCTGGCTCGCGCAGATTTCGTCGTCGCCGTCCGACAAGGCGAGCTACCTGCGGCGCGTACTGGAGCTTCATCCGGGTCATGAGGTCGCGCGCACCGGGCTCGCCGACGCGCTGCGCGACGAAGGGATCGCCGCCGCCAAGGCCGGATCGAGGAAGCGGGCGAGGTCTCTGCTCAAAGGTTCGATCGAGCTCGACCGGAACCACGAGGACGCCTGGCTCTGGCTCGCCGCGGTCGCCGAGACCGAAGAAGAGCGCCGGTACAACTTGGCGCAGGTGCTGGCGATCGATCCCGCGCATCGACAGGCGCTGGTGCTCCTCGATCTGCTCGCCGCGCGCTCCGATTCGAAAACCGGCGGGTCTCTGCGCGAGGAAGCGGCCTCGCAGCACCTGAAGCGAGAGGGGGCGGAGCACGGCGGCCCGGTAAGAGATGACGCGGATGACGACTGGAGCGTGCTGTTGGAGCAGGTCGTCATCGGCTGGGAATTGGAAGACCTCACCGACAATAGGAGCAACGCGATGGCGAACATCAAAGAAAGTCTGCAGGGCCTGACCGAAATCGATGGCTTCATCGGTGCCTGCCTGGTCGACAGCAACAGCGGCATGATGATGGGCGCGGAGGGCGGCGGTCCTTCGATGGACCTCGAAGCCGCCGCCGCGGGCAACACCGAAGTCGTGCGCGCCAAGCGAAAGACGATGGCGACGCTCGGCTTGAAGGACACGATCGAGGACATCCTGATCACCCTCGGCAAGCAGTACCACCTCATCCGGCCGCTCGCGACCCGAGACGGTCTGTTCATCTACCTCGTGCTCGACAAGAGTCGCTCCAACCTCGCCTTGGCCCGCCACCGGCTGGCCGACGCCGAGCGAGACCTCACGGTCTGACCGACTCAAACCCTAAGAACGGAGAGTGAAGTTTTATGGCTACCGAAAAAGATTACGCAGAATTCTTCAACAAGGTCGATTCCGAGATCTCCGGCCTGATCGCGGTGTCGGTGGTCGATCTGGAGTCCGGCATGACGCTCGCCGTGCGGACGAACCGCCAGGATTTCGACCTGTCGACAGCCAGCGCCTTCAACAGCGAAATGGTCAAGATGAAGTTGAAGACGATCAAGGCCCTCGGCCTCACTTCAACCCTCGAAGACATGCTGCTGACGCTCTCCGACCAGATCCACCTGATCCGCATGATCTCGCCCTCGGCGTTCGTCTACATCGCGGTCGATCGGGCCAAGACCAACCTGGCCATCGTCCGCACCGTGGTCGCCAAGAACTGCGTGGGTATCGCCTGACCCGTTGCGGCGCCCGGCTCGGCTCGCCGCCGGGCGCCGCATCCAGCCTTTTCTCATGGCCCGGTTGGACCGCGATCGAGAGTGCGTCATCGTACGCATCGTCTACGATGGGACCGCGCGTTCGGGCAAGACCACGACCCTGCGGGCACTCGGCGCGAGCCTCGGCCGGCAGGTCGAAACGCCGGCCGAGGCGGAAGGGCGCACCCTCTTTTTCGACTGGCTCGACTACACGGGCGGCCGGTTCGACGGCTACGCGATCCGCTGCCAGGTGGTGAGCGTCCCCGGTCAAGCTTCGCTCCAGCGCAGGCGCGAGGCGCTCCTTGCGGAAGCCGACGCGGTGGTGTTCGTGGCGGATACCTCGGCCGCAGGGTACGGGGCAAGCCTCGAAGCGTTGCGCCGGTCGTTGGCCGCGATCGGCGACCGGACGTCGCCGGTGGGACTGGTGGTCCAGGCGAACCAGCGCGATCGCTTGGACGCCGTTGCGATCGGCAGGGTGCGCGCCGATTGCGCTTCCCTGTCGCCCCATCTGGCGGTCACCGAATCGACCGCCGTGAACGGCCTGGGCGTGCGCGAAACGTTCGTTTTTGCCGTCCGTCTCGCTTTGGATCGGGTGCGGGAGCTGCAACAGACCGGCCGGCTGGAGGTCGGGCGGCCGGACGTCGAATGCGCGGACGACCTGTTCGTCGCGCTCCAACAGGACGCCGAGGCCGAGCGCCCGCAGGGTGCTGGGACCGCCGCGCTCGGCGCCGAACCGGCTTCTTTCGGCCGTACCTGGACGTCGCCGCCGCCGGCCCAAGAATCCGCCCCCGCCCGCCAGAGCGCGCCCTGGCCGCCGGATCGGTCGGTCTCCAGCGGCTTGATCTGGCCGCCGATCGCCGGCCGGATCGCGCTGCATGAGGCGACCGAAGGCGCTCCCGTCGATCCGATCCGCCGGCCCGACGGCTCCTGGGCAAACGAGGACGAGGCGCCCTGGCGGCTCCACTCGGATCTCGAAGCGCTCTATTTCGACCTCGAAGAAGGCCGGGCCGCGCTGATCGAATGGGCGCGCCACCACGCGGCCATCGCGCAGGTGCTCTCCCGCCGCTCGATCGTGCTCGCCCGGGCGGCTCCCGGGGCTTGGCGGCTCTGGCAGCTGGTGGCTTCGATCCCCTCTCTGGAGTCCGGCGTGCGCCAAGCCTGGAACGAAGGAACGCCGGAGTCGATCGCGGGCGTCCTGCTCTCGGCGGCCAAGCGGAGCTTGGACGTCCAGGCGCGCCTGGCCGAGACGCCTCTGGCGAAGCTGGGAACGTTCGGCAACCTGGCGGTCGAGAACGGTCTGACCGTCTTCAGCGGCCTGTTTCCTACGAGGATCGGCCCCGCGGACGCCGAGCCGTTCGGAGCGGAGTCGGCGGGCGAGATCCTGCGCCATCATCTCGCCCCGATTCTGCGGGATTTGGCGGCCGCCCGGTCCTGGGAGCACAACCTCAAGATCGTCGTCGAGATTCGTCGCCGGGCGGAGGAGCGCGGCTGGTCGGGAATCGGCGAGATCCTGTGCCGGCTGTTGCCGCCGGCCTGATCGGGTAATTCTTACAACCGCCGGCAAGAAGGGCCCCGGACGTTGGATCCACCCGTGGGAGAGTTAGTATGCCCATAGACCCGTCGGTGAAAAAAAGTTGGATCGAGGTCCAGCGACGCTCTCCCCATCCGGTCAACGCGATCGGAATGCGGATCGATCCGAAGGATGAATTCACCTTGAAGGTCTGGCGTGCCGAAGGTATCGATCAATACCTGGCGCAGGATTGACTCGGATCGAGGAGAGGCGGGCGTCGAGGTGACGGAAGGAGCGGGACTTCTGCAAGAGGCGGTGCAGGCGGCCAAGCGCGGCGACGGCGGCGCGGCGCGCAGCTTGTTGCTGCGCGCGAGCGAGAGCGAGCCGGGCAATGACCTGGTCTGGCTCTGGCTCGCTCACCTATCGACCTCTCCGGCGGACAAGGCGAGCTACCTGCGGCGGGTCCTGGCGATCCATCCCGGCCACGAGGTCGCCCGCGCCGAGCTGGCGGATGCCCTTCGGAGCGAAGGGGTCGCCGCCGCCAAAGGCGGGGCACGGCGACGGGCGCGGGAACTGCTCGAAAGCTCGATCGAGCTGGATGACGGCAAAGAGGACTCGTGGCTCTGGCTCGCCGCGGTCGCCGAGACCAAGGAGCAGCGGCGAGCCTGCCTGGAGCGGGTGCTCGCAATCGATCCCGGCCATCGGCACGCGCTTGCCCTGCTCGATCTTCCGGAGCTGCGCCAGGCGCCGAAGGCCGCGGCGAGCCCTCCCGGCGAGGTCGCCGCTGCCGCGGGCGCCGCCCGTCGTTGTCCGTTGTGCCGCGGCGTCGGTTTTTCCGGTGCCCGCTGCTCCTGGTGCCGGTCGCTGTTCGCGCTCGACGACCTGCGGGCGCTGGTGCGCAATGCCGAGGTCGATCGCGAAATGGTCGGCGCCGGGCTGCGCCGGCTCGAAGGGCTGCCCGGCGGCCGGGACAACTTCGACGTGCAGCTCGCGTTCGGGCTCGGGCTCTTGAATCTCGGCCGGATCGACGAAGGGATTCCGCACCTGGAGATCGCAAGCCGCCTGCGCCCCGACGATGCCGTGGTCGCCGCGCAGCTCGACGTGTTGAAGCTCTGGCGGCGGGGGCGGCAGGCCACGGCGCGGCCGGCGCGTCGCGGCAGCGTGCTGGTGGTCGATGACAGCCCGACCGTGCTCAAGCTCGTCGCGAGCAGCTTGGAGCCGCACGGCTTCGAGGTGACGACCGCCGCCGCGGGCCTTGAAGCCTTGGCCCGGCTGCGGGAAAAGCGGCCGAACCTGGTCCTGCTCGACATCAACCTGCCGGGCATGGACGGATATCAGGTGTGCAAGATCATCAAAGCCGATCCGAATCTGGGCAAGGTGCCGGTCGTGTTTCTCTCCGGTCGAGGCGGACTTTTCGATCGGATGCGCGGCCGGCTCGCGGGCAGCTCGGAGCACGTTCAGAAGCCCTTCGAGCCCCAGGCGCTGCTCGCGCTCGTCGAACGTTTCGTCGAGCTCCGAAATCAAGTGGGACATTGAGCATCAAGGAGAAGGACAGATGCCGACCGGCAAGATTCTCGTCGTCGAAGACAGTCCGACCGAGCTGGCGATCACCACCTCCGCGCTGGCGGGGCGAGGATATCGGGTGCTGACCGCGGCGGACGGCGAAGAGGCGATCCGGAAGATCCGGGACGACCGTCCGGACCTGGTGCTGCTCGACGTCGTGCTGCCGGGCAAGAACGGTTTTCAGATCTGCCGGGAGATCAAATCCAAGCCGGACACCCAGGCGATCAAAGTGGTGCTGGTGACCAGCAAGAACCAGGAGTCCGACCGCTTCTGGGGCATGAAGCAGGGGGCGGACGAATATCTGACCAAACCGTTCTCGACCGAGGATCTGCTCGCGGTCGTCGCGCGCCAGACCTGAGGGATTCGGACGATGAACGAAGAGCACGAACCGTCCGAGGGCGGCGCGACGGCCGATCCCGGTGTGCCGTTGGAGGAGCTGCTCGGCGCGGTCGAAGCGGGTGTCGAAGCGGAGAGGGCCGCGGCGCCGGCCGCGCCACAGAAGGGCGCGCAACGAACCGCCGATCCGGCGGTCGCCGGACGGTTCGTGATCTTCGATCTCGGGCGCACTCGTTGCGCGCTGCCGATCGATCGGGTGGCCGAGATCGGCGAGGTGCCCAAAATCACGCCGGTGCCGCACGTGCCCCGCTGGGTGCGCGGGGTCGCGAACCTGCGCGGCGACATTCTGGCGGTGATCGACCTGCGCGCGCGGATCGGTCTCCCGCCGGTCGATCCCGAAAGCCGCAAGGGCCGAATGCTGATCGTGCGTTCGTCGCCCGGGCCGCTCGGAGAGGTCGCCGCGGGTCTCCTGGTCGATGCCGTCTCGGGGGTTTCGCGCGTCGACCGCGGTGCCCTCGCGCCGCCGGAAGAGCCGATCGACGACGGCTTGACCCCGCTGCTCGACAAGGTGCTGCTCCACGAGGGGTGGCCGCTGGCGGCGATCGATCTGGACCTGTTGTTCGCGCATCCGGAGCTCCGGCGGCTCGGCGCGGAGGCTTCGTAGTGAAGTAGGAGTGACATCAGAGGAAGGACGGTCATGCTCAAGAATTGGAAGATCTGGCAGAAGCTGACGGCCATTGCGGTGGCGATCGGACTGATGATTCCGGTGCTGCTCTACCTCGCCGTTTCGGCGCGCAACCAAGACATCACCTTCGCGCGGAAAGAAAGCCTGGGCGGGCGGTATCTCCTGCCGCTCACGCAGCTGTTCGCGAAGGTGCCGGAGCATAGCGGACGGCTCAACACGATGCTCTCGGGCGACTCGGGCCAGCGCCCGTCGGTCGCGGCGCTGCGGGCGGCCATCGACAAGGACTTCGAGGCCCTCGCGGCGATCGATCGCGAAGCGGGCGAGGCGCTCGGCTCGACCCGAACCTTCAATGCCATCCGCCAGGAATGGCAGGCGCTCAAGACCGGCGCCGGGCGGATGTCCGCCGATCAGAGCTTCGCCGCCCACACCCGGCTGATCGACCGGCTCGCGACGCTGATCCAAGACGTGGGAGACAGCTCCAACATCCGGCTCGACCCGATTCGCGACTCCTATTACCTGGGCGAGATCGTCTTGCTCTGGGGGCCGCGCGCGATCGAAGACCGCGGCCAGCTCCGCGGCCTGGCCGGCGGCATGGTGGCGCGCGGCCGGGTCACGGCCGACGAGGCGGCCGAACTGAACCTGTTGATCTCCCAGCTCAGCTCGTCGAATGCGCCGACCGAGCGCGCCGTGCGCCTGATCGCCGAGGACAACCCGGACTTTGCGGAGAAGGCGAACGGTCTCTTGAAGGCCGCCGACGAGAAGACCCGCATCTTCACCCAGGTGGTGCAGAACCGGATTCTTCGGGTGCCGGTGCCCACCGTGTCGCCCGCCGATCTGTTCGCCGCCGGCAACGCCGCCGTCGATGCCCAGAGCGCCCTGTCCAACGCGATGGTCGATCGGCTTCAGGTGGAGCTCAACACCCGCGTCGCGCGCCTTTCGCGCGCCCGCAACCTGTTGGTCCTGGGCTCCCTGGTCTCGGTGCTGCTCGCGCTCTTCCTGGTGGTTTACATCACCGGTTTGATCTCGCGCCAGGTGGCCGCGATCTCCGGCATGTTCCAGCGGATCGGCGTCGGCGACTTCGGCTCGCGCGCCAACGCGCTCTCCAACGACGAACTCGGCGCCGCGGCGGTCTCGATCAACGCGGTTTTGGACAACACGATCTCGCTGATGCAGTCGCGCGACGAGCGCGACCGCATCCAGGGCAGCATCATGAAGCTTCTCGACGAGATCAGCGGCCTGGCCGAAGGCGACCTGTCGCGCGAGGCGGAGGTCACGGCCGACCTGACCGGCGCGATCGCCGACGGATTCAACACCGTCACCGGCCAGCTGCGCGAGATCATCGGCAACGTCCAGGCGACGACGCTCCAGGTCAGCTCGGCCGCGAGCGAAATCCAGACCTCCACCGAGCTGCTGGCGGACGGTTCCGAGGCGCAGTCGAGCCAGATCGTCGGCACCTCGGCGGCGGTCGATGCGATCGCGCTGTCGATCCAGCAGGTGTCGGAAAACGCCGTCTCCGCCGCCGGGGTCGCCGACCTCGCGCTCTCCTCCGCCAAAGAGGGGGCCGAGGCGGTGGCCCGCACGGTGGACGGCATGAACGGCATCCGCGTCCAGGTGCAAGAGTCGGCGAAGCGGATCAAGCGCCTGGGCGAAAGCTCGCAGGAGATCGGCGAGATCGT
>DATMZU010000227.1:0-27377 GCA_035607435.1 Thermoanaerobaculia bacterium
ACGCTCGGCCGCCAGGCGCTCCGTCCGGCCCGCATCACCGACCTGGCCGACCCACGCCTGCCGCGCCGTCTCCGGCTCGCCCTCGCCGGGTTTGCGCTCGCGACCACTGCACCCCTCGGCGGACTGGTCCTTCCGGCGCTCGCCTTCCTTCCTCCGAGTTGGCGCATCGGGCTCGCGCGCAAGCTGTTCCATGCCCGAGCGGAACGCCTCGAAGATCCCGGAAAGATCCTAGGAGAACCGGCCGGAACCGCACGGGAACGCGCCGAGAGGATCGCCCGACGCCGCCGCAGCACCCGCACGGATTTGCGCGGCGGCGGCCCCTGGCGGCACTTCGACCTCGAATTCTCAGGAGGTATCAGCGGCCTGATCCTTCTGGCCGGCGGTCTTCTTGGCGAAACCCAGCTCTGGCCACGCGGCTTCTCGCCGGTCTCGTTCGAACCGAGGCTCGCCGACGTCCTCGGTGCCCTGTCGCTCGCGCTCCTGCCGCTCCAGGCCTTGCTGATGGATCGCTATCTCGATGCCAAGACCCCCTTCCCTGGCGCGCTGCCGTCGAGGCAGCTCGCAGCGCGCCGCCTGCTCGCGACGATCCCCGGCCTCGGCCTGGTGCTCATCCCCGCCTGGCGGCGCGTCGTCGAGCTGCGCCCTTCGGCCCCTCCCTTGCTCGACCTTACCGCCAACCCGCGCCTTCCTGCTCACGGAATCGGACGCGCTGCGGCAAGGGCGATGCAGTACGGCCTGCCGGGCGTTGTCACGGCGCTCTCCTTGCTGCCGCTCGGCGGCCTTTTGATCTGGCTCGCCGTGCGCGCGCCTTTCGGCATCGCGCTCGTCGCGTTCGCGATCCTGCATCTCGTCGCGGCGTTCCTGCTCCGTCGCGAGTTGGTGCAGAAGGCCGCCACCGAACCGGCCCGTTCCGCTGTGCGGTGGGAACGGGATCTGTTTCCACTTCTCACGCTCCTCCCCTTGCCGCTGGGAATGCTCCCCTTGGTCGCTCGGATCTTCCTTACCAGCGAGCGCCGCACGGAAACGCTCACCTGGGCGGTTTACGCTCGACGGCAATCGGCAAGGAACGAGCCGATGGAGGTGGCTCTCGCCGAGCGGCGAGCCGCGCCGCCGGCCGAGGGTCTGGCGGCGACCGGCAGTCTCACTTTCGTGCGCTGGAAGTGCTTTCTGGTCGCGTTCGACGTGTTGGTCCTCGCGGGAGTGGGCTCCCGGTGGGGTGCGAGATCGGATGTGTTCCATTGGCGCGGCTGGAGCGGGCTCTCGCTCCTCACGCTCGGCCCCATCAACCTTACGGCGTTCGGTTTGGGAGCGGCGGCCTTGGGCCTCGCGATTCTCGGAGCGGCGCGCCTTGCCCGCCTCTTCGGTCGCGGCGCCGGACTTGAACGGCGCGGGATTCCGGACGCCGCCCGCACGCTCTTCCTCACCCAGGCCGCGGCCGCCCTCGGCCAGATCCTCGCGCCGTTCGCCGCGGCGGATCGGATGCGCGAGTTTCTCTTGCTGGCCGCCTTCGGACTGGTTTTCGCGGCGATCGGCGGAGTTCTCCTCCTCATGCCGGGCTCCGCTTCGTTTCGCGGCCCCGGCGGATTGCGCCACATGCGTTGGCTCTTCCTCTATCTCGGGCTCATGGCGGCTCTCCTGCTGCTCGGCCGCCCGCTGACCCGCCCCGGCGCCGGCCCGGCGCTCCTGATCGCGCTCGCGCTCGTCTTGCCGGTCCTTCACCTTGCGCTCTACCGCGCCCGCGCCGCCTGGTTCCTTCGCGCTTGGCAAGGGAGCCTGCGCGACCGCGCGCTCCCCTTCCCGCTCCGGCTCGTCGGCGGTTTCCTTCAGGCGACTGCCGCGCTGCCGCTCGGCGGCCTGCTGCTGCCGGCGGCGCTCCTCCTCCGCGCCGCGCTCGAATCGCGCTTACAGAGCTCGCTGCGAACACCATCGGACGGAAGCTCCTGACCCGCGCCGATTTGCCCTTCCGCCGGCTCTGTCCTACCCTTCCCCGCGACGCACACCCCCTAAAAAATTGCGCACCACCGCCGGCCAAGCCCGGCCAGGAGGGATTTGGTTCCGATGAGCGACCTCTCCGAGACGATCGCCGAAGCGGTAGACAACGCCGGAGACGACTCCGGCTTCTCCTTGAACTCCGTGATCGCCCTGATGGTGGCCCTGATCGCCACGTTCATGGCGGTTTGCAATATCAAAGACGGCAACATCTGCCAGACCATGGCGCAGCAGCAGGCCAAGGCCGTCGATTCGTGGTCGTACTACCAGGCCAAAAGCATGAAGCAGAACCTCGCCGAGAGTGTGCTCGACCAGCTCAGCTTCCAGAAGGAATCCTCCGGCGATCGCCTCTCCCCCACGGTCGCCACCCTGCTCGACCAAAAGATCGCGGCCTACGCGGCCAAGGTGAAAAAGTACGAGTCGGAAAAAGACGAAATCAAAGCCACAGCCGAAGGCGCCGAAGCCGAATACGAGCGCCTGGGCCTCCACGACGACCAATTCGACATCTCCGAAGCCGCCCTGAGCATCGCGATCGCCCTGCTCGGAGTGAGCGCCCTCACCCGCAAGAAATGGCTCGTCTACCTCGCCCTCTTCTTCGCGCTCAGCGGCCTGTTCTTCGGAATGGCCGGGTTCCTGGGATGGAATTTCCACCCGGAGGCGGTGGCGAAAGTCCTGACGTAAGCGAACCTGATTTGGAGTGCGCCGACGCGTCGGCGCTTTGGACGGGATCGGCGCAGGAGAGTCCGGTGAAAAGCGGCGACGTGTCGCCGCACTCCAAATCGCGCGCATCGGCGCATAGCCGAAACGGCCGGGCGGTCCGCAGAAACTCTAACGCCCGCCCCCTCGTATTTCCCGCAGGAGGGCCTCTGCGATGTGGACGTTCCTGGCCTGGTTGATCCTCTTCTTGCTCTGCTGGCCGCTCGCGCTGCTGGCTTTGGTGCTCTATCCCCTGGTTTGGCTGATCTCGATCCCCTTCCGGCTTCTGGGCATGACTCTGGAAGCGGTCTTCGAGCTGCTTCGGGCGATCCTCTTCCTGCCCGCCCGGGTGTTGGGGGCTCGGCGGGCTTAGCGCTTGCCGGTTCCGTAGAGGAAGAGCAGCATTCCCTCGACGCGGGAGGCCCACGAGATCTCGTCGTGTTGGCCTCCTTCCTGCTCGACGAACTGCAAGTCGGCTCCCGGTTTCCAGCCTTTTTTCTGGAGCGCGTCGCGCAGACGGTGGACCGCCGCCACGTAGTCGTCGCCTTCGCGGGTGCCGATGTCCACCCAGACGCGAATGGGTGGTTTGACGCGGAGGGCTTCGGCCTGCCGTACCAGCGCGTTGTCGTCCCACACGGCGGCGGGTGACACGGC
Source organism: Thermoanaerobaculia bacterium (assembly GCA_035607435.1). Lineage (GTDB taxonomy): Bacteria > Acidobacteriota > Thermoanaerobaculia > Multivoradales > UBA5704 > DASYKS01. The sequence continues at coordinate 3,340 of DATMZU010000227.1, forward strand.
GAGCGCGGCGCCGAATGTTTTCGGATGTTCGAGCGCGAGCCAGAGGGAGACGAGGCCACCGAACGAGGCGCCGCCGACCGCGGTGTCTACCCCCGCGCGGCGGGTGCGGTAGGTGCGGTCGATGAACGGCTTGAGCTCTTCGATCAAGAAACGAGCGTAGAGAGGCGCCTTGCCTCCCTCTTTCTCGACCGTGCCGTCCGGCAGTTTCCGCTCGACCTGCCTGGGGGTGTACTCGTCGGTCCGCGCTTCGGTGTTGTGGACCGCGACGAGGATCACGGGCGCGACGCGACCCGCGGAGATCAGGGCTTCCGCGGTCTCGTCGGCCTGCCACTCCATGCCCCGTTCCGCGCCGTCGAAGACGTTCTGGCCGTCGTGAAGGTAGAGAACGGGGTAGCGGCGCCGCGGCTCTCGGTCGTAGCCGGGCGGCAGGTAGACCTGGACGTCGCGCGGCGCGAGGAATTTCGACGGGAACGCGGGGTGCCGCCGGATCGTGCCGACCCGGGACAGCTCGATCGGATCGGGCGGCGCGTTGAAGATGCGGCTCGCCGTCTGGGTCGCCGTACGCAGAAAGAGCTGCCGATTGCGCCCGTCTTCCCAACCGTCATACGGCTGGTCCGGGCGTTCGATCTTGTACTTGTAGGTCACCGCCTGGCCGCCGAACGGCGCCTGGGCGAAGGTCGTCTCGACCCGGTAAAGGCCATCGCCGTCGGGATCGGCGGCGAGGAGCGTCTCCCGCCACGAAAGCGGCACCACCCCGCCGCGCACGCCGGCCTTGTCGGTCGCGACATGGAATCGCCCGGCGGCGATCTCCGGCCGCAGGTCGAGGACGAAGGTCACGGCAAACGGTTGCGCCCGGGCGCCGGAGGCGAGGGCGACGGCGCAGAGGGCGAGGAGCAGAAGGGGGAGGGATCTGCACATGATCGGTGGGACTCCGAATCGACTCCTATCCCCGGCCTTCCAGCGCTTGGACCTCCCGCACCGCCGCTTCGAGAAGAGCGAAGGTGGCGCGCTCGGCGGCGAGGGCCTTTTGCAGCAAGAGAACCGAGGCAAGCGCCTCGCGCTGGATGCCGAGACCGAGGAAGGTGGCGATCATCTCGTCGATCAAGGGGCGCAACTCGCGGGTACGATTCAAGCGCAGAAGGAGGGCGCCATAGTCGAGGGTGACGAGGGCGACGTGATAAGGCATCCCTATCGCGGAGAAGGAGGAGCGCAAGGAACGGTATCGGTGCTCCGCGATCGACCAACGTTCGAGCCCTGCGGCGATCTTGGCTTCGACCCAAGATAGCTTCAGACGGTCCGTCTCGCCGAAAAAAGGCTCCAGGTGGGGACGAAGGGTGCGCAGCATCTCCTCGGCAAAGGTGAACCGGCCGAGATCGACCATGCGGCCCATCATGTTGTGGAGGGCAAACAATGGGGCCTGTGGATCGCCGCCGCGCGCCAGGAGCGGGAGTGCTTCGAGAAGGAGAAGGACGGCGCGGGTGTTGTCGCCGCGGTAGCCGGCGACGCTCGCGAGCGTCATCTTGATGCGACCTGCATCGGCGAATGAACCCTGCGCGATGTAGAAAGGCTCGATCGCCGCAAGGAGCTGGGCCGCTTCGTCGAATCGACGGACAGCGAGCTGGACCCGGATAAACATGTCGGCACAGCGGACGAGAAGACCCACCGAATGTTTGCCATCTTGCCAGCTCTCGAGGGCACAACCAAAAGCGCTCTCGGCGTCAGCGAACTGACCCAATAATCGTCGCGCATTGGCGATCTCAGCCCAGATCTCAGCGCGTAGATCGCTGAGAAAGCCTTGTTGATACTCTCCTGAAGGGAGCTTCTCAGAACATAACTCGGCGAACACGGCAGCTACGAGCGTGGTTTCCGGATCCTCGTGCCGATACCTCCGTGCAGAGGCGAGCCAGGCGGCTGCCTGCTCCCACCAAAGATCCGGTCCTTCGATCTCGCCAGGGGCCGCAGCCGGGATCTCGCCCAGCTCAGCGATCGTCCACACCTCCGCCTCCGCGATGTCGCGAGCGGCGCGCAGCCCCTCGCTCGCTCGGAGGGCACCTCGAATGCCAAACTCGACAGGAAAGCCATAGACCTCGGGGGAAAGCGGGCGTGGATCGGCGTGCCGAAAGAGCGGGGCACTGAGCGAGGCGAGCTGGGTGGAACAGGCGATACACCCGCGTAGGAGATGTCGTACTGGCTCTTTCCTTTCGGCCAGGGAAAGCCTTCCGATCAGGAACGCTTCCCACGTTTTCGGTGCGGGGCAACGTGTCTCGCTCATCCTGGACCCTCGAAGGGAAAGGATCAATATTGGACGTATTCTCTCACAGAGCGGCTTACGGGGTGCCAAGCAGCACCCCGTAAGTTCGGCTAGGGGCGCGACACCGGATCGCCACAGAGATCGAGGTTCGTCCCCTGATTTCTTATGGGTACTGGTGCTGGGCGACCGTAGGGATCGATGTCAGTCCCTTCCTGGCTCCACACGGCTCTTGGTAAACCCAAACTGAGCCACTCCACCAAGCGATTCCAGACCAGTTCGAGATTCAACCCCCGCGAAAGCGTCTCCTCGATCGGACGGGCCGAGGCGGCGAGGGGTGTTGCAAGTAGCAAAACGACGGCGAGAGCTAGGCGGCGACCGACGGCGGGAGACATAGATTCTTCCTCCGGTGCCGCGGGTCGAGCGGGTGCCGGGATGGCCCCCGCGCCCGCGGGGGCAACGCTCGGGCGTTGCCAGCTGAGGCCAAGCATCGCAGGAGTTGGCCCGCGCCGCGCGGGGGCGGTCGGTCAATCGAAAGCCTTGACCGGCTCCGCTCCTCCCCTACCGTTTACGACCCGTCCCACCACTCTACGTCCCGCCACGTAGATCAACGTTTCGTAGAAAAAAGACTTGACATGATCGAGGCTGTCCGTCTAGCCTCTGCCATTATGAATCTACGATCGGTTGATTTGAATGAAGGTGACGACGATTTGGTCGTCAATGATTCTACTGTGGCAGACTCTTCGGTAGATCTCGAACGATTGTCCGTCATGCTCCCCGTCGGCGAGCCCGTTGCGACCCTTGAACGATCGCTCGATCGCGAGCTTGGCGCCCCGCTCGACCTGATCCGGCGACCGGCACCCGGCTCGGTGGGGTTTGTGGAGTGGGTGAAGGGAGAGCAAACGCTCACCGCCGCGCGGGCCGCGTTTGCAGCCGGCGACCCCACAAAGGCCGGCGAGCGGCTCGATCGGGCCGAGCGATCGTTCGTGCGGGCAGGGTCACCGGTCGATGCCGCGGCGGTCAGTCTCGAACGGGCGGCGCTGGCGGCGCTGAGCCCTGATCCCGCGGTGCTTGCCGAGATCGCCCAGCGCGCCGAGTTCCGGTTGCTCACCGATCTGCCCGTCGGCCTGCGCGCCGCGCTTCAGATGCTGATCCGTACGATCAAAACGGACTACGCGACGCCCGGGCTGACCGCCGTGCTCGCCGAGTATGGCCACATGGTCCGAAACGGCATCACCGTCGCCACTCGCTTCGACCGCCCCCGGCCGATCCCGCTTCTTCTCGAAGACAAGGCACCCGACACGAAGGCGCTCCCCAAGGCGGACGACGGGGAGGGCGAAATCAGACTCGAACGATGAAGTATGCTCGCTCCACCATGAGCGAAGGGGAAATCCACCGCGCCCGCAAGCTGCTCGCCGCGCTGATCCACCTGTCCAACAAGTCGCGGCAGGAGATCGACGAGCTGCTCGACAACTGCCGCGGCCAGACCAGTCAGCTGCTCACCGGCCGGGTCGCGATGCGCTACGAGCACATCCTGCGCGTGCTCGATGCGATCCACATTCCGCCCGGCGACTTCTTCCGCACGCTGTTCCCCAAACCGGGTGACCGCGGCTTGGCTGAAGGTCCCGTCCTCGCCCGCTACATCGACGCGCTCGACGAGGCCGGCGTGCCGGTGCCGCTCTCGGCACCGCAAACCGCACCGCTGCTGATCGACCCCGCCGACCTCGAACGCCACGTCCGCGCCGCGATGGCCGAGGCGCTCGCCAAGATCGCCGCGGCGCCGAGGCCGGAACCGAGCGTCGAGCCGGAAACGGAACCGGCGGCGAAGGCCGGCGCCCCCAAGACGAAGAGGGCACCGGGCGCGAAGAGCAAAACGGGCGCGGGACGCGCGAAGAAGTCGCCCTAAACGGGAGCCCTCGGCGAGGCGGCCTTCGCCTCGGCACAGGACAGCGGAGCGTCGATCTCCGTCGGCAGCCCCGGATCGACGGTCACGCCGGTGCGGGTGTGGGCCGTGCAACCCTCGATCGCGATCGCCACAGTGTAGGTCCCTTCCGGCACCGAGAGACGATAGGCGCCCTCAGCGTCGCTCACGGTCTCCCAGGTTTCCCCCTCGGCGTTCGTAACCGTCACGGCGATCCCCGGCACAACCTCGCCTCCAACGCTCACCTGGCCAACCAGGACGCCGGGAAGCGAATGATCGACGTGCACGCCCTCGATCACGATACCGCCCAGGTCGTTGCCTTTTTCATCGACGGCTTGGACGACGACCTCGGCCTTGTCGCCGACCGATGCGCCGTCCTTCGGCTCCAGCTCGACGATCAGGTCGTGCGGACAGTCCGTCGGTGCCATGGCGAACGTGAGGTCGGAGAGGACCACGCCCTTTTCGAGCACCCGGACCGTCCAGTCGGGGTTGCTGTTGGTGACGATCAGACGGATGTTCTGCGGCTCCGTCGTGTTGTTCTCGACCCGGAACGGCGCCCGCGCGATCGAGGCGGTGGCGATCGAAGTGTTTTTCTGCATTTCGTTGTTGGTGAGCACGGTGTCGAACGCGTAATCGATGCTTACCTTCAAGCAGGCGTGGATCGCCTGACCCGCGGGGAAGCCGTTCGGAATCAGGGCGGTCGTGGGCGTCCAGGGCAGCGACACGTTGACGGTCGACCCGGCCGGGAAGTTGGCCTGACGACAGCCCAGCTCATGAAAGCGGTCGCCGTTGTTGGAGAAGACGTAGACGCCGAAGCAGACCTTGACGTCGCTGGCGGCGACCCCGCCATGGTTCTTGATCTCCGCGGTGATCGTGTTGGCCTGATTGACTCGCGGCGACGCGGCCGTCGTGATGTGCGGTGAGCACCAGGCGGCGCCGCAGGGGCTGTACGGCGGCGGCAGCGAGTAGCCGACGTCGGTCGTCAGATTCCGGGTCAGGGCGGCGTATACGTCGAGAAAGCCGTAGCCCCAGCCGGCGTTCCAGCCCGGGTGAGGCCCCGGTTTATTGGATTGAGCCGCGCGCTGGATCAGCACCTCCTTGACGCTGCCCGGAGTCATCCCGGGCGAGGCCTGGAGCAGCAGAGCCACAGCGCCCGCCACGTGCGGCGCGGCCACCGAGGTGCCGTCCTCCGCCACGAAACCGGTGGAGGTGTTGGCGAGGGCCGACTGGATCGAGGTACCGGGCGCCACGATCTCGGGCTTCCGCTCATCGAGCGGGTCGCCGTCGTTGTCGCTCAGACGCGGGCCGATCAGGGAAAAGGTGGACAGCGCGTCGTTGCCGAGCGGCACGGTATTTCCGTCGTCGACCGCACCGACGGTGATCGCTAGCGAGGCGGCGGCCGCTTCGTTGATCCGGTTGAAATTGTTCGACAAGAGACAGTTGGTGGAATTGCCGACGGGTACTACAGCCACCAAGCCGTTCATCACGGCCGTATTGATCAGCTGCGCCATGGTGTTGACGCCGTTACTCCCCAGGCAATTACCCAAGCTCAAGTTGATCACCCGCAAGTTCCAGGCGGCGCGCTGGGCGATCGCAAGCTCGATGCCACGCTCTACCGAAGCGCCAACGGAGCGGCCATCTTTGTCCAGTACCTTGATGTCGACCAGCCGCGCTCCCGGAGCGACGCCGCGACAGGTCACTGAGCCGCAGGCGGTCGGACGTCCCAGGGCGATGCCGGCAACGTGAGAGCCGTGCCCATTGTCGTCGTTCGGATTGCCGCTCGCACAGGGTCCGGACACGCAATTGGCGCCGCCGATGAAGGTGCCGGCCGGAAACATGGCATGCGTCGTCCCCGGCCCCCCCGCATCGTCCACGCCGGTATCGAGGATGGCAATGCTGCTCCCCGCTCCGGTGATCGAAGAATTCCAGTTCTCCACGGTACCGGGAGAGAACGTCGTGCTCGCCCGGACCTTTACGGCGGCAACGCTGACGTCGAGCGTGGCGTGGCGCGGATCGAGGATCTCCACCATCGCCACCTCCTCCCGCGCGGCGAGGACGAACACGTCGCTTGCCGAGACGTTCAAGACCACGGCAAAGGTCAAGAACTGCCCCATGTAATCGAGCGTTCCCACCTTGCGCAGCACCCCGACCACCTCGTCCTCGCCATCCTCCCCATCCGCGCCGGCTTCGCCGCAGGTGACGCAGCGGTTGAACGCGACGATCACGTCGAACGAGCTGGCGCCTCCGGCAATGCGCCCCTCGATCACGTCGTCGACGAAATTGCGATTCTCGTCCCGGTTCCAGCCGACCATCTTGCCTTTGACTTCCGTGCCGTTGAACTGGACGACCGTCTCGCGCCAGATCGGCGGAGTGAACGGCGCGGCCGAGGCCGGCAGGCCGGCGGCCAACCCGACCCAAAGGAAGGCAAAGACGAGTTTCCACGGAAGCCTGCGTAAGGCGGATTTCCAAGCGGCGGTAGGGGTCATGGCATCTCCTGAGCCTCACGGCTCGCAGTCGCGTGACAACCCTGCGACATGCAGGAAAGTGCGCATATTGACGACTGCCTCTAGAAAGAGAGGTGCGCCACCGGCTTGGCGCGAGCCCTTCGGGGCTGTACCGGACGCCGTCGAGCTCTCGGAGGCCAAAAACAAGGCGGGCGCGGGCTGCGCGATGAAGTCGTAGGCCGGTGGGGCGAACTGTCGTTTCGCCCCACCGGTGCGACTTCAACGCGTTAGGGCCACGTGCAGGCCGTGTTGCCTCCGGTCCGGAGCAGAGAGCGATAGCCGCCGCTGCAACTCGCGGCATTCACTTCGTTGAAAGAGCGCCATCCTAGGCACGACGTACCGGAACAAGACAGGTACGCCACGGAATTGGCTTCACCAAGCCCTCCGCCGGTAAACGAGTCGCTCCCGTTGGCTTCCCAGCACATCCCGGAACGGTTGGCGACCAGGAAGTTGTCGGCGTAGCGGTCCGAGTAGTAGGGAGAAGGACTGAAGTCGACAAGAATACCGATCTTCGCCTTGCCGAACACCTGACCGGAAGAAAGACCGCCATCGAGCGAATATTTGAACTCGGTCAATCCGCAAAGCGTACCGGTCACCGCGGCACGGCTCTCGGGGGCCGACTGGAGGTTTTCGAGCAGCCTCTCGAGGCGGCGAACGTGAGCCTCCAACTGCATGGAAGGCTGAGCCGACCGATCCCGCAGCGTGCGACCGGCGAGCAGATCCGCTTCAACCCACGCGCGATCGAACTCCCGTCCGTCGGCGCCAAACGCCACCCGCACCTTGACCCCACCCCTCTCTCGGACCTCGTAGACGCCCGGCGCGACGAAAACCGCACGATCGCCCATTTCGGCCAGGAACGTGTCTTCGCTCGCGAGCAGCATGTGCCAATCGAGAGCAAACCCTTTGGAGGCCGGCAGAGCGGCAACGGCGAGACAGACTACGAGACGAATCCAGTGCTTCTTCATGCGTCGATACCTCGTGTGAAATCGATCCATCCCGACCCGGCGGAATACCGGAACGCAACAGACCGTACCTGCGCAAGGACACGAGGTTTGGATCGGCGTTGAGGCGGGCACTTGCGATTACAGATCGGCGGAAGGACTGATTCCAGGTGAAGCGTCCCTAACGACGTTCAGGAAAAAGAGATCATCGCCCAGCAGGTGGTGAGGATCGGTGCCCCATACCGAATGAGCCTGCCTTCGGCAGTTAATCCCCCGGCAACACTTCCAACCGAACCGGATCATCCCGGTTCAAATAGCTCTCCCCCGCAACGTTCATCCCCGTCGCCTGGTAGTTGCGATCCCCCCGCGCTCCCCACCCTTCGAGCAGGAGGAGAACGAGCACCACGCCTCCCACCACTCGCAGCGCGAGGCGCGGCAGCGGCGCCTCCGCCGAAGGCAGCAGGGGCCGCGCGCGGCGGACCAGCCCCCCGATCCCCACAAGCCCAGAGGCGATCAGGACGTTCCAGAGCGGCAGGTAGAGCAGGCCCTGGCGGGCGTAGCCCCAGAAGAGTCCGGTGGCGGCGAGACCCACTCCGGTGAGGAGGAGGACGAGGAGCGCCCAGCGGCGGGGGCCTCCGGGTGTTGCGAGGCAGAGCCCCAGCCCTAGGAGGGCGAGCGGTGCGGTGATCCAAAGGGCTCCGGGACCGTCGGGGAGGAAGACGTCCACCGCGCCGCGGGTGCCGTGGAGCCCTCCGGGTTGATTCCATTGGGTCCAGCCGAGGCGGAGGGCTCCGAAGAAGCGTGCCCATTTGCGCAGGACGAGGGGGCCGAAAGCGGCGGGGTTGTCGCGAATCCAGTCCCAGGCCATCCGGTCGCCGTGGAGGAGGAAGCGCAGGTGCTCGGGATTTTGGAGGTCGAGCACTCCGGTGGCGTTGGCCGAGGCCATCAGGGCGCGCGAGAAGGTGCCGTCGGCTCCGGCGTGGTTGGCGAGCGCCAAGTTGATCGGGCCGTAGATCGTGATCGGCACGAAGGTCGGCAGCGGCTCCGCGGCTCCGTGGCGGGCGTTCACTTCTCCGAGGCGCACGGCGTTGCGGATCGTCCAGGGGGCTACGACCAGGAAGGCGCCGAGGAGGGCGCAGGCCCACGGGCGAAGGGAGGCGGGCTTTGGGGATCGGCGAGTTGTCCAGACTCCCAGGAAGCCGACGCCTAGGAGCAGGGCCGCGACCAGGATTCCTTCGGCGCGTACGAGAGCGAGAAAACCGAGCGATAGCCCGAGGCCGAGGCCCGTGCGCCAGGTGCCGCTCGCGGCTTCCGGGGCGGCCCATGGATGTTCGAGCCGTCGGGTCCAGATCCAGAGGGCGAGCTGCAGCAGCGTGCCCCACGCTCCCTCGGTGACCGGGGCGACGTGGATCACGTAGAGGCCGAAGGCGTAGAGCGAGAGCAGCGCTCCGCCGAGGGCGGCGAGCCGGCCGACGTAGGGCCGGGCGACGGCGTAGAGCAGGCCGATCGAGGCGCTGCCGACCAGGGCGAGAATCGCCTTCTCCGCGAAGTACGGCACCTTGGCGTCCGCCGCTCCGGCCCCCAGCAGGGTGTGCAGTCCCGCGAGCAGCCAGGCGAAGCCGGGGGGATGGAACGGAATGCCGCCGTCGTACAGCTCGCCCCCGAGCAGCGCGCGGGCGTAGCGGTAAAAGGTTTCGGAATCGCCCTCGTAGAAAATCGTGAACGGCCAATCGCGATCGCGGTTCGAGGCGAGAAACGCGAGCCGGTGCGCCCATGCGAGAAGGGTGAGCCCGATCGAGATCCACAGGTCGGCGCGCGAGCGCGGCCCATTGCGAGCCGGAGCAAGCTTCGCTCGGGCAGCCGAAGGCTTCTTGGGATCGAGACGCTTTTTCTGGCTCAAGGCGGAGAGAAGATACCAGAGGGGTTCGAAGGAAACCGGGGACCGCCGCGCCGCGACGGCCCCCTTTTTTCACTCGATCCATTTACAGCGTGCAGGCCGGCCGGGCGCCGCAGGCGATGCCGTGGGCGGTGTACGCGTCCCAGATCCGGCAGCCGTTCGGGGTGCCGTTCGCCAAGTTGCCGTCATCGTCGTCGGCGGCCAGGAACACCGTGTACCAGTTCGAGGCGGCGCAGCCGTCCACCGCCGCCGCGGGGTTGCATTTGCCTCCCGAAGCGACGCGGTAGGCGGACTTGCTGGGGGTGAGGCTCTTGTACCAGATCGAATCCATCGTCGCCCAGCCGGTGGTCGAGCCGTAGCGGCTGACCAGCGACTGCGCGAGATCCCAGTTGGCCGAGCTGGCGATGTAGCTCTCGCAATGCCCTTCGTAACCCATCGGACCCTGGTAGGCGCCGATGATGAAGAATTGGAAATAGGGGCAGGAGTAGCGGTCGCAGTTGATGCCGGTGTCGCTGGTCACCGTGCTCGGCTTGGCGATCGTCTTCGTGCCCAGGGTCGAGAAGTCCTGCATGTCGCGCACGCCCGTGCAGGTCGTGCAGTTCGCGCAGGGCACGCCGGGCTGGAAGTTCGGGCCGATGCAGCTGTTCTTGGTTTCGAGGAAAGCGAACGTATCGCCCACCGCCTCGCCGGTGCCCTTGTCGCTCGCCGCTCCGCCCGAGTTGGTGTCCATCCCGTGGCCCCATTCGTGGAGGAAGACCGCGGCGATTTCGCCGGTGTTCGAACAGCCGCCGCCGGACCGGTAGAAGTTGACCGTAGTGCCATCCCAGAAGGCGTTGCAGGTGGCGTTGATGTTCATGTTCGCGGTGACCGTGCCGTTCAGCCACGCGTTGCCCGGCAGGAAGCCGGCGGCCTTCCGGTTGATGTTGGTCAGGTGGTAGTAGCCGGAGCGGGTGGCGTGGGTGTTGCCGACCCCGCCGACTCCCGGCGTCGTGCAGTCGGTGCCACCGCCCGTGCCGAACGCGAGGTTGCCGGTCGAAGAATCCGACAGCGAGATCGCGCCGCAGGCGTCCGTCATCTTGAAATACTTGCCGTTCAGGGTGGAGGTCGCCGCGCCGCCGGAGTAGGTGTAGTTGCCGGAGGCGTCCGCCACCTTCGCTCCGCCGTTCGTGACGTTGGCAAACGGCAGCCCGCGCACCACCTCGGCGTCCGTGTTGGTGGTCGGATAGATCCCGCCGGTCACCTGGGCGTAGGAGTTGAGGTCGAGCATTTCGAGCACGCGGCCGTTCTTCGCATCGACCACCGCCTGCCAGGTGGTCGGGTCGCCTTCGCGGCGGAACGCGATCCGCCAGGCGAGGACGTGGCTGTAGCCTTGCCCGGGGGTGCCCTTGAAGCTCATCGCCGGAGCCTCGCCCGCGGTGAGAGTCGGATAGATCCGCAGCTCGCCCGCGTTGACGATCTCGGTCTTGTCGAACAGGCCGACGCCCAAGCCCACGAGCGCTTTGGCGAACGCCTCTTCGCGAGAGATGCGCGGCCGGATGTCGAGGCGGACGTCGGCAACCCTTTCGGCGCCGAACTGGACGATGTTGCCGTGGTTGATCCGGAAGTAGACGTTCGCGCCATCGACCGGCAGCCCGCGATAGAACTGCTGCAGCTCGACCGACCAGAAGTGACCGTCGCCCGCCCGCGCGCTCGACACCTCATCGAGCTTGAGCTGACCGGGCGCCACGCGCAGAACCTCGGGGAATTGGGCCAGGAAGGCCCGCACACGGGACTCGACGTCGGCGAGCTTGATTTCGCCGGAGCCCAGCTTCAGGTCGTCCCGGGTCAGGCGATTGCCCTTGCCCGGCAGGAGCGGAATGCCGACGCCTTCGATCAGGTTGGGCCGGCCGCTCCGGGTGTCCATTCGGATCTCCCACTCCGCCGAATGATGGGCGAAGAACCGCTGGAGAGACGGGAGATCCGCCGCTTGGCGGGTTCCCTTCTCGTAAATCGCGAGGGAGGGCGTCACTTCGAGATCGGGAACCTTGCCTCCGCGCTCGAAGGCGGCCGGACGTAACGCGCCGGACGGGGGAGCCGGAGGTTGGATGGCGAGGGCGAGCGACGGGCACAGCATGGCCGCCGCGAGGGCGACGGCACTCCTCGAACCGAAAGCTTTCACGGATGTCTCCTCCTTGTCTGTGCAGGACGGGCCTGTACAGAGCGAGGTGCGCGCGAGGGCGGGGAGCGAGACGTGATTTGCCGCGGAATTATGGTCTGGCTAAAACAGGCCATCGCCCCCCGGCGACGGCCTGTTGGAACGGGTTACTGCGTGCAGGTCGGCCGGGAGCCGCAGGCGATGCCGTGGGCGGTGTAGGCGTCCCAGATCCGGCAGCCGTTCGGCGTGCCGTTCGCGAGGTTGCCGTCATCGTCGTCCGCGGCGAGGAACACCGTGTACCAGTTCGACGAGGCGCAGCCGTCCACGGTCGCCGCCGGATTGCACTTGCCGCCCGAGACGACGCGGTAGGCGCTCTTGCTGGGGGTCAAGCTCTTGTACCAGATGGCGTCCATCTTCTGCCAACCGGTCGTCGTGCCCCACCGACCGACCAACGACTGCGCGAGATCCCAGTTCGCCGAACTGGCGATGTAGCTCTCGCAATGCCCCTCGTACCCCATCGGCCCCTGGTAGGCGGTGATGCCGCCGCTCAAGTACGGGCAGGTAAAACGGTCGCAGTTGATGCCGCCGTTGTCCGCCACCTTGCTCGGCCGGGCAATCACCTTGGTGCCCAGGGTCGAGAAGTCCTGCATGTCGCGCACGCCCGTGCAGGTCGTGCAGTTGGTGCACGGCACGCCGGGCCGGAAGTTCGGGCCGATGCAGCTGTTCTTGGTTTCGAGGAACGCAAACGTGTCGCCCACCGCCTCGCCGGTCCCCTTGTCGCTCGCCGAGCCGCCCGAGTTGGTGTCCATCCCGTGGCCCCACTCGTGAAGAAATACCGCGGCGATCTCGCCGGTGTTCGAGCAGCCGCCGCCGGAGCGGTAGAAGTTCACCGTGCTGCCGTTCCAGAACGCGTTGCAGGTGTTGTTGATGTTCATGTTGGCGGTGAGCGTGCCGTTGAGCCAACCATTGCCGGGCAGGAAGCTGATCGCCTTCCGGTTGATGTTGGTCAGATGGTAGAAGCCCGACCGGGTGGCGTGGGTGTTGCCCGAGCCGCCGACTCCCGGGGTCGTGCAATCCGTGCCGCCGCTCGAACCGAACGCGAGGTTGCCGGTCGATGAATTCGACAGCGAGATCGAGCCGCAGTTGTCGCTCATCCGGATGTACTTGCCGTTGAGCGTCGAGGTCGCGGTGCCGCCCGAATAGGTGTAGTTGCCGGAGGCATCCGTCACCTTCGTCCCGCTGTTGGTGACGTTGGCGAACGGCAGGCCGACCACCACCTCGGGGTCGGTGTTGGTGGTCGGATAGATCCCGCCGGTGACCGTGGCGTAATCGTTCAGGTCTTGGAGCTCCAGCACGTTGCCGGTCCGGGCATCGACCACCGCGGCCCAAGTGGCGGGGTCGCCCTCGCGGCGGAACGCGAGCCTCCACGCCAGCACGTGCCCGTATCCCTTGCCGGGGGTGCCGACGAAACGCATCGCCGGGGCCTCGCCGTCGGTGAGCGTCGGGTAGATCCGCAGCTCGCCCGCGTTGACGATCTCGGTCTTCTCGAACAGACCGATGCCGAGCGCCCCGAGCGCCGAAGCGAACGCGGCCTCGCGGCTCACCTTCGCCTTCGTGTCGAGACGGACGGCGGCGATCTTTTCGGCGCCGAACTGGACGACGTTGCCCTGGTTGATCCGGAAGAAGACGTTCGCCCCCTCGACCGGGATTCCCTTGTAGACCTGTTGCAGCTCGATCGACCAGAACTGGCCGTCGCGGCCGGCGCGGGCGCTCGCCTTCTCATCCAGCCGGAGCTGGCCCGGCGCCACGCGCAGAACCTCGGGGAACTTCGCGAGGAAAGCCCGCACGAGGGATTCGACGTCCTTCACCGTCAGGTCGCCCGGGTGGCCGAGCTTCAGGTCGTCCAAAGTCAGCCGGTTCCCCTTGCCCGGCAGGAGCGGAATGCCGACCCCCTCGATCAAGTTCGGGCGGGCGCTTCGCGTGTCCATCCGGATCTCCCACTCCCCGGTGTGGTGAGCGAAGAAGCGCTGGAACGAAGCGAGATCGGCGGCCTGCCGGGTGCCGCGGCCATAGATTTCGAGCGTGGGCGCGACGTCCAGGACCCGGATTCCCGCGGCGCCGAACGAGGCCGCGCGGATCGACTCGTGCGGCGGCACGATCGCGAACGCGAACGACGGGGACAATGCGACGACAGCAGCGGCTACACCCCACCTGGCGAGGGTCTTCATCTTCCACTCCTCCTTGTCGGTTCAGGACTTGCCTGTAACAAAGAAGGTGCGCTTGAGGGTCAACTTCGAGACGAGGAGTTTCGCCGCCGCCGGACAGAGTGCCGGCGGCGCTTTTCCCTCGGAATGAATCAGTACGGATTGGCGTCGATCACGCCGTTCGTCACGCTCCGCAGGTAATAGCCCGTGGTCGGACGGGTGGCGAGGTTGAACGTGCCGCCCGGCGTCACTTTCCAAATTTTGAAGCCGGAATAGGTGAGCGGCGTCTTCGCGCGGCAGACTTGCGGAGCGTGGTCGGCGAGCACGAAATAGGCGGCGCCGGTGCCCATCACGGTCGCGAGGCCGTTGCGATCCACCACCACGGAGGTCGCCTCGTCCACGGCGATCGAAAGCGCGCTGGTCGCCCGGCCGTCCTGGATCTGCCGCGCGAGAAACGCCATCGTCCGACCCATCCGGTCGCGGGTGACGAAGTGGCTGTCACCAATCGTGCCCTGCAAATGATTCCAATGGAAAAAATCGTAAGTGAACGTGACCGTGCGGGCGTAAGGGTTCGCCAGCGCTTCGCTCGACACGGCGCTGCCCGAGCAGGCGTCGTAGGTGAAATCGCCCAGGATCGCGTTCCCCGCGCTGGTGCCGCCGACGGCGCCCCCCTTGGCGTAGACGAATTCGACCGCGGTCTCGACCCGGGTGCCCTTGAAGTTCGTCACGTAGTCGCATTGGTCGCCGCCGGCAAAGAACACCACCTCGGCGTTCTTGACCGTGGTCTCGACCGCCGCCGTGTTCGCGCTCGCGGCGCTGGTGATCACCAGGGTCTCGACCGAATCGACGCCGTTCATCGCCGCGACCGACGCGTTATAGCCGTCCGACCCGGTCGAGCGCAGGATCACCACGTCGATCTTCGTCGAGCATGAGGTGCAGCCGCGCGCCTGATCGACCATCCACTGGATCGCCGCATCCACGTCGAGCCCGCCGCCCCCGAGATCGTGCGCCGGCCCGGTCAACGAAACCACCGCATCGGCCGCGTTCCCCGTGAGATACCGGGTGACCTTCGCCTCGGCGGAACCCGAGATCCCCGCCAGAAGACACAACGCGACGCCCCATCGCCCGGCTCGATTCATCGGGTGCTCCCTTTCTCGTCAAGAGTTTCTGGAGGGCTTCATACCACAGGCCGATTCAAAACCCACCGCGTGCGGTCTCGTGCGCCGAACTTTCCGACGCGGCGCCCGGAGGGCGCCGATCTTGCCGAATCTGCCTTACCAACGCCTGTATCTCAGTCGAGAGCACGCGGCGGCATCGCCCTTGCTTTGACGTCGCCTCAACGCCTTTCGTTCGCGCGCTGCGCGGACCCAGGCGCAAAAACTCCCAGGGCGAGGGGGACAACCGCCGGCCGATCCGTTCCCGCAGGATCGAGCCGGACCCTCTCATGTTGTGCGGGGCCTTTCGAAGGAGATCCAAATGACCAAAATCAAGCAGCTACTCCCCATACTGACCCTTGCCGGGCTCTTGGCCAGCCCGGCCCTGGCCACCGACTTCGGTCTCTACGGCTCCTACTGGGACACCGATGCGCTCAATTCGACAGCCGGCGGCGGCGCCAAAGTGGGCTTCGGCAGCGGGCTGGTCCGCTTCGAGCTGCGCGGCAGCCATTATCCCGACCTTTCTGAGAACTTGAATGAATTGGTCGACGACGGCACCGGCCGGTTCAAGGTCCGGGCGACCGTTCCTGAGGCCGGCCTGACCTTCAACTTCGCACCGGAACGGACGTTCCAGCCGTACCTGGGCGCGGGCGCCTCCTACTACATGCTCGACACCAACCGGTTCGAGATCGAAGACGAAATCGGCTACTACGGCCTCGTCGGGTTCCACGTCGGTCGCGCCGAGGGCGGTCCGGCGTTCTTCGCCGAGGCGCAGTACCGGAAAGTTGACGCGACGATCGAAAATGAAGACTCCAGCGACCCCGATGTGAACGGTAAGGTTGATCTCGACCTCTCCGGCGTCGCCCTCAACGCGGGCGTGCTTTTCCGCTTCTAGTCGCGAAGCGAGCGGTACCTGGATACGTCGGCGGCGGGGAACCTTCCCCGCCGCATGACCAGCTCAAATGCAACTGATAGAGTCCTGCCATGGCATCCCCAGGAGAGGCACCCTCCTGCTCGCGGCGGCGCGGCAGGGCGAGGCCGGTGCGTTCGAGCGGCTGGTGCCGCTCGTATATTCCGAGCTCAAATCGATTGCCCGTCGACAGCTCAGAAGCCGCCGCGCCGATCAGACTCTCGACACGACGGCCCTCGTGCATGAGGCCTACGTCAAGCTGGTCGACCGCGAAAGCCTCAGCTTTCGGGATCGCGAGCATTTCCTCTCGGTGTCCGCCGTGGCCATGCGCCACATCCTGGTCGATGCCGCCCGCCGCCGAGCGGCGGACAAACGCGGAGGCGGGGAGGTACGCATTACTTTCGAGGGCCTCCTAACGGCCGCTCCGGACGCGGGGAGCGAGGCGCGGGCGGTTGAAATCCTCGCCGTGGACTCCGCCTTGAAGACTCTCGCCCAGCTCAACGAGCGCCTTTCCCGGCTGGTCGAGCTGCTGTACTTCGCGGGGCTGAGCGAAGGGGAAGCGGCGCGGGTGCTGGGCGTCACCGACCGCACCGTGCGCCGCGACTGGCGAAAGGCTCGGGCTTTTCTTTTCAACGCGCTCGGGGCGTGATGGCAGAGGCCCCGCCTTGAACTTTCGGACACTCGGACTCGCTATCAACCGGGATTGTTGATCACTTCCGGATCGCCCGACCAGGCGGCACCCGTACCCGTAGTGCCACTCACAACCATTTGGTACGTGACGGCAGGGGTCGGATCTTCATTGTCCGTGATGGTGACCGTGAACGTCGAATTCGTGACGTCATAAGCCGGTGTCGTGGCGACGGCCGTGATCAAAAAATCGCTGGTGTCCGATGGCGAGGGCGGGAAGGTGATCGCGGTGTCAGGGTTACGCTTGACATCGTCGATCCGGATGGAAAGCTGGAGAAGCTGATCGTGAGCGTGTCACCTTCCTCGAGGTTGAATGGCCCCGTGGGGTTCCAAGTGCATGCGGTGCTGTTGTAAGTGAGAGTCGTGGTGTAGCCGGCCATTTCATCCTCCTTGGGTAGATCACTCGAACAGGAACGGGATCGCGAAACCGGAAGCTCGGAGGCGGTTCCTCACGGGCTCGGCCTCGGTACCACGGTTGAGTGCGAACAGGGCTTCGGTCCAGGGGGCAAGCAACAAGGGGTCCGCGCTCGCGCCGGGCGCAACGCCAACGAGGGCCTGCCGCCAGGCACGCTCGGCGGCGGCGTGATCGCCCCGCGCCGCCGCGAGACGGCCGAGGAGCAGCAGAGCTCGGGCCTGCAAGTTCAAGAGCCGGGGATCTCGGGGGCGCTCGCCCGTTAGATCTTCGATCGCCGCGAGGCTCTCCGTCGCAGCGGCTTGGGCGGCGGCGGGCTTCTTCGACACGAATGCCAGGTCGGCGAGAGCCAGCTCCACCTGGGCCGCTTCCCGCCGCAGGTCGAAGACCGCGGAGGTTGCCGCCCCCAGCTTGGCGAGGAGCCGCGAGGCTTCGGCAAGCTCGCTACGGGCCTCCTCCGACATTCCGCGCGCGGCGGCCAGCTCCCCCAGCTCGCGGTGGCAGACGGCGAGAAAGCGCAGCCAGCGGTCGTTGTCCGGATCGAGCGCGGTGAGAGCGACGAGGATCTCGCGCATCTCGAGAAGACGGCTGCGAGCTTCCTCGGTCCGGCCGAGCGGCCACAGCTGCTCCGCCACGTGGCTGAGCGCGATGGCGAGGAACGCGCGGTCTTGGGTGTTGCCGGAGTCCTTGGCGGAGACCGATCGACGCAGGGCGAGCTCTTCTTCATAGGCGTGAAGGGCTCCCTTGAGATCCCCTTGCTTGGCGCGAGCTCTGGCCAACCAGGAATGGCCCCCGGCGATGTCGCGGACGAGTCCGAGATCCCCAGGCCGCCCGGTGGCCAATCGCTCCTTGATCGCGAGGCTCGCTTCGGCTCGCGTCACGGCCTCCGCGAGGTTTCCTTCCGCCTCGGCGACGGCCGCGAGATTGGTTTGGGCGTATGCGAGTTCCATTTGCCAGGTCCGATCTTTGGGGTCTCTTTTCACTGAACGAGAAGCGAGATCGAAATAGGACAAGAATTGAGCCCGTGCCTCCTTGAGATGTCCGGCATCGAGCTGGGCCGAGCCCAACCAGAAATGGCTCTGGGCGAGATTGAAGACGCGTTTCAAGTTTTCGGGATCGCGGGTGACGAGCTCTTGGGCGAGGGCCAACGACTCCTCTAGCGGGGCGATCGCCTCGGGCAGCTTGCCCTGGCGGACGCGCACGTCGCCCAGCTGGTAGAGGGCCTGCGAGCGGCGGGCGAGCTCCTCGTCGGAAAGCTCGCCGACCGGCACGGCGGCGAAGTACTCGAGCGCCTTCGCGCCCACGCCGTCGAGGATCTCGAGGCGCCCCACGGGTTCGAGCTTGTCGCGCAGGTCCCCCAGCATGTAGCCGATCAGCCCTTCGGCCTGCTGTTGGCGCAGCGCGGCCGTCTTGCGCGCCTGGCGTTCGCGCACCGCGAGAGTTCCCACCAGGACCAGCACGGCGAGGGAAGCCGCCGCCACGCGGGTCGCGACCTTCCGTCGGCGCATTTGCCGATCGAGAGCGGCTCGGATCGCCGCCGCTTCCTCGGCGTCGCGGCGCTCCTGGTCTCGGGCCTGACGGCGCGATTCAAGCGTGCGCAGGCGCTCGGCCACCTCCACCGCGGAAGCCGGCCGGCGCTCGGGCCGGCCATCGACGAAGTAAGCCAAATCCTCGGCGAGCAGATCGTCGTCGATGTCGCGCTGCCAGCCGGGCGCGAGAGCGCGGGAAAAGTCCCCGACCACCAGCTGGTAGGTGAGGACTCCCAAGGAGTAGAGGTCCGCCTGGATCGTGGCGGGCTTGCCTTCCAACAGCTCCGGCGCCATGTAGCGTACCGAGCCCCCCTCGCTACCCTCCGCGGCTGACGCCGTGGCGGTGAAACCCAACGAGGTCAGCCCGGGGAGGGCGGCCACGGCTCCCGGATCGATCCTCCCCACCCCGAAGTCCGTCAGCAGGGCGTGAGGGGTACCATCCCGCCCCGCCCCCACCAGCACGTTCTCGGGCTTGACGTCCTTGTGGAGGACGCCTACCGAGTGGGCGGCGCCCAAGGCACCCGCCACCTCCGCGGCGAGCTCCAAGCGAAGGGGGAGCGGGATCGCGTCGAGTCCGCCCTCCGCCGCCGCCCACTCCACGAGATTTCCTCCTTCGGTGTACTCGGCCTCGAGGAAATAAGGCGGCTGCTCGAAGCTCCAGTCGAGAATGCGGGCGATGTCGTCGCGGTGGCCGAGCGCGTCGCGCAGGAGGTGAAAGAGCGTCACCTCGCGCTTCAACGCGCGAAGGCGTTCCGGCTCGAAGCAGAACTTGAACACCCGTACTTCGCCGGAGCGGTGACGGGCGAGCCAGACCTCACCGAACCCCCCTTCTCCCAGCCGCTCGGCGAGCGCCCAATTGGGCCGCCGAGGAACCGGCTGCCCCGCCGCGGGCCGCCAACCGAGGGCCAGCTCATCCTCCAAGGCCACCACCCGTCGGGCCGAAGCGGACGAGGGCGGCTCGGAGAGCGGCGCGAAACCCTTCATCCCGACCTCGAAGAGATCGAGCGCCTCCTCCAGATCCGACAGCGAATACGTGCCGTGGGCGAGCCACGAGAGCTCGGCATCCCCCAGCTCTCCGGAGAGGGTGGCGCGGCGGGCGAGGTCGAATACGGCACGGGTCAGCAGCGTCTGGCGGCGCAGGGCCAGCGTGAGAATTCTCGACACCACGACCTTCGCCTGCCCTTCGATCTCCAGCGGCTTGGCACCGCGGGAGACGTCCGCCTCGGGGTTCTTCCGCAGCAGCACCTCTCCCAGGTGGACTCCCACTCGGGCCGCCAGATCCAGCCCCTCCGGCGGGCCGAGGCGCAGGACCACCTGTTGGTAGGTGAGGGCGAAGCCCAGAGCGTCGACGGCGCGTTCGAAGAGAAGGAGAAAACCGCTTCCTTTCTCCACCTCCTGGCCGCCGAATCGGGCCACCAGGTCGCGCAACGCACGATCGTGACGAGAGGAGAACGCGAAGGCGCGCTCTTCGCTTCGCGACTCGGTCAAATCGGGCAGGCCTTCCAGGTCGGTTGCAACCAGCACGCGGAGGAGAGGCGTCGGCCGAGCCGCGATGTCGGTGGCAAGCCGCTTTGCCGTACCCCGGGAGAACCCGCCTTCTAGAAGAGTAGAGCCGAGATCCGTGGCTGCGAGGCCGGCGATGACCGCCTCGGCGCTCGTCGGACGATCGGCGGGGTGTTTGGCCAGGAGGCGCGCCACCAGGTTCGAAAGCTCGGGCGGCGCGTCGGGCCGCCAACGAGACAGCGGATCCGGGTCACGCTGAAGCACGCTGTTGATCACCGCCTGATCCCCGTCGCCCGGAAAGGCGCGCCTACCGCTGAGCATCTCGTAGAGCGTGGCCCCCAGGCCCCAAAGATCCACCCGCTCGTCGAGCGGATCTCCCAGAACCTGCTCGGGCGCCATGTACGCGGGAGTACCCGGCACCTGGCCCGTCTTCGTGGGGCCGCTCTCCCCGACGATGCGGGCGATGCCGAAGTCCAGCAACTTGGTTTCACCCGCCGTGGTCAGGAAGATGTTGGCCGGCTTGACGTCGCGGTGGAGAATGCCGGCCCGGTGGGCGGCGGCGAGCCCCCGGGCGACGCCCAAGGCCACCGCGCGGGCGGTGTCGAAATCGAGCGGTCCGCGCGAGAGACGCTCGCGCAGCGTCTCTCCCTCGTAGAGGGCGGTGACCAGGTAGAGCTCGCCCCCAGGCGTCTCGCCCAGGTCGTGGACGGTGACCAGGTTCGGGTGGTCGAGAGCCGACGCGGCACGCGCCTCGCGCAGGAAGCGGTCTTTGGCCAGCCTGCTCGCGACCAGGGCCGAGGCGAGGACCTTGACCGCCACCGTTCGGCCGAGCCGGGGATCCAGAGCCTCGAAGACCCGCCCCATTCCTCCCTGCCCGATCAAGCGCTTCAACCGATAGGGTCCAAGCTCGACCCACTCCGTCGGTGCGTGC
Source organism: Thermoanaerobaculia bacterium (assembly GCA_035607435.1). Classification (GTDB taxonomy): domain Bacteria; phylum Acidobacteriota; class Thermoanaerobaculia; order Multivoradales; family UBA5704; genus DASYKS01. Next base: position 24,315 of record DATMZU010000227.1, read on the forward strand.
TCAGAGACGGTGTTCTCAAGCAGCTCCGAGACCTGATCCGCGGCGCGGACCCGGAGGAAACCTTCCGCCGCCGCGTCCGCCTGGAGGAGAGCCTTGACCTCCCCGGCGAGCGCGAGGTCTCCCGCGCAGAGCGCTTCGACGAGAGCCGCCCGTTCGCCGCTCGGAAGCTCGATCGCTTCGTCCAGGATCTCCTCGATGCGTTTCCAGCGTTGGGGATCGGCAGGAACTGAGCCTGACATGGGTCCTCCGGGTCGCTTCGTTGAGGAGCGAGCTCGCGTGAGTCAGTTCACAAAGAGGCCTCAGTTGGGATTTCATGAAGAGTAGACCCAGAGAAAATTGGAAGCAAGGTCGAGAAAGGGCTAGGCTCCCACAGTGCTCTCCGAACGGCAGGTCGTGCTGCACAGCTGGTGCGCCCAATCGGATTGGGATGCTCCGACCGTCGTCGGCGGCTCGGGCGCCCGCTTGCTTCTCGAAGATGGGCGGTCGATCCTCGATTTTTCGAGCCTCGCGGAGTGCAGCAACCTGGGGCACCAGCATCCGCGCCTGGTGGCAGCGATCCGTGCGCAGGCCGAGCGGTTATGTTTCGTCACCAACGCCTGGGGGGCGGAGCCGCGGGCTCAGCTCGCGAATCGGTTGTTGGAGCTGTCCGGGTTCGCGGGCGGTCGCGTGTTCTTCACCTCCGGCGGGGCCGACGCCAACGAGCACGCGGTCAAAATCGCGCGCCAGGCGGCGGGCAAGCCCCGGGGGCTGATCGTCGCCCGCGATCGTTCGTACCACGGCGCGAGCCACTTGGCCGGCGCGCTCTCGGGCGATGCGCGGACTCAAAGCCAAACAGATGCCGAGGCGCTCGGCGTCGTCCATGTTCCTCCCCCCTACGCCTACCGCTGCCCGTTCGGCAGCCGAAGCGACGAAGAGTGCGGCGAGCGCGCGGCCGGGGCGGTGCGTGACGCAATCGAAGCGGCGGGAACCCCGCGGGTCGCGGCCCTTCTGATGGAACCGAACGCGGGGACGAACGGCATCGTGGCTCCCGACAACTACTGGCCCGCGTTGCGCCGCCACACCTTGGAGGCGGGCGTCTGGTTGATCGCGGACGAGGTGATGAGCGGCTTCGGCCGCTGCGGCGAGTGGTTCGCCTGGCAGCGTTACGGCGAGGCCGGCCGGCCCGACCTGATGACGCTCGCCAAAGGGCTGACGGGCGCTTCCGTCCCGCTCGGCGCGGTGGTGCTGTCGGCCGACGTGGCCGCCTGCCTGGAGCACCAAGTGCTGCTCACCGGCCTTACCTACTGCGGCCATCCGCTCGCCTGCGCTGCGGGCCTCGCCGCGCTCGACGCCTATGAAGAAGAAAAACTGATCGACCGCTCGCGCGTCCTCGGAGCGCGGATGTTCGCCGAGCTACAGAACCTGGCCACGCGCCACCCCGTGATCGGCGACGTGCGCGGCGGCCACGGCCTTTTCGCGGTGGTCGAGCTGGTGACCGATCGCGCGACCCGCGAGCCGCTTGCCCCGTGGCCTGAGATGGCTCCTCCCCTCAAGGCCCTGCTCGCCGAGGCGCGGGCGGAAGGCGTATCCTTCGCCGCACGCGGCAACCTCCTGATCCTCGCCCCGCCGCTCGTGATCGACGAGCGGGATCTCGGCGGAGCCCTGGCGCTCCTCGACGCTCTCCTGGCGCGGCATTTTCCCAGCTCTTAAGCACCGGCCCTGTTCTAGGAAAAATCGATGAGCTTCCGCCTGACCTACTCTTCGATGTACGACCCGCCGGAAGAGCTGCACGAGCGGTTCGAGCAGGCGCTCGCCTCCGTGCGCTTGGGGTTAGGTGCCCGCCATTTTCTCTATCTCGACGGCCACGAGATGCCCGGCGCTTCGGAGGTCGAGCGCGCGAGTCCGATCGATACGGATCTCCTGCTCGGCCGCTTCGCGCTCGCGGGCAAAGAGGACGTCGAGACCTCGATGCGCGCCGCGAAGGTGGCGTTCCCGGCCTGGCGCGCGACGCCCGCGGCGGAGCGGATTCGGCTCGTGCGGCGGGTCGGCGAGATCCTGGAGCGGCGGGTTTATGAGATCGCCGCCGCGCTCGCGCTCGAAGTCGGCAAGAACCGGATGGAGGCGCTCGGCGAGGCGCAGGAAACGGTCGATTTCTTCTTGGGCTACGCCGACGACTACGAGCGTAACCAGGGCTTCGATCATCCCCTGCCGGACGATCCGCTCACCCCCGGCGCGGGCGTCGTGTCGCACAACCGAAGCGTTCTGCGGCCCTACGGCGTCTGGGCGGTGATCGCGCCGTTCAACTATCCGCTCGCGCTCGCCGGGGGGCCGACCGCCGCCGCCCTGGTCACCGGCAACACCGTCGTCTTGAAGGGCTCCCCCGAGACGCCGTGGGCGGGGCATCTGTTGGCAGAGTGCGTCCGCGAGGCGGGGCTTCCCGCCGGGGTGTTCCACTACCTCGGCGGCTCCGGCCCCGAGATCGGCGCGGCGCTCACGGAGCACCCGGACGTCGCCGGAATCACCTTCACCGGCTCGGCCGCGGTCGGCATGAGCCTCGTGAGGAAAATGGCGGCGGGCGCCTACCCCCGGCCCTGCATCGCCGAGATGGGCGGCAAGAACCCGTGCCTGGTGACCGAGCACGCCGATCTCGACCGCGCAGCCGCGGGCATCGCGCGCTCGGCCTACGGGATGGGGGGACAGAAGTGCTCCGCCCTGTCGCGGTTGTACGTCCACGAGGACGTCGCCGAGGCGCTGATCGAGAAGCTCCAAAAGCAAATCGCGGCGATCCGGATCGGCGATCCGACCCGGCGCGAGAACTGGCTCGGGCCGGTGATCCGTCCCTCCGCCTACGAGCGCTACGCCCATGTGATCGACCGGCTCAAATCGGACGGTTCGCGCCTTTTCGCGGGCGGACGGCAGCTCACCGAAGGCGAGGCCGGCGCGATGGCGCGCGGCTTCTACGTCGAGCCGGCGCTCATCGAGGTGCCGCTCGGCCATCCGTTCTGGCGCGAGGAGCTGTTTCTGCCGATCCTGATGCTCCATCGCTTCCAGGAGCGCGACGAGGCGATGCGGCTCGCGAACGAA
>DATMZU010000232.1:0-2853 GCA_035607435.1 Thermoanaerobaculia bacterium
CCATCAGCTCCAGCACCTCGCGCTCGCGTTCGGTGAGCGCGTCGGGATCTTCGACCTCTTTGTGGGTGGAGGCCGGCCGCGCCAGCTCGGCGAGAACTTTCCGCGCGAGCGCGGGAGAGAGCGCCGGCTCGCCGCGCTCCAGCCCTTCGAGCAGGGCGAAGAAGCTGGCCGCTTCGAGATCTTTGAGCAGGTAGCCTTGCGCCCCCGCCTTGATCGCCTCGAACAGCTTGGCGTCGTCGTCCGAGGCGGTGAGGACCGCCACCTTCACCTCCGGCAGCTCGGCGCAGATCGTGCGGGTGGCCGCCAAGCCGTCCACCTCCGGCATCGTGAGGTCCATGAGCACTACGGACGGCCGGAGCGAGCGGGCCAGCTCGATGGCCTCGCGGCCGTTCTTCGCCTCGCCGATCACCTTGTAGCCGCGCGCCTCCAGCAGGCTCCGCAGACTGTCGCGAAACAGCGCATGGTCGTCGGCGATCAGAATCTTCATGGAATGCCTCCCTCGGAGCTGGAGCCTGCCACGATCGGCAGCTCGGCGACCACTTGCGAACCTTCTCCCGGGGTAGTGTCGACCCGCAGGATACCCCCGACGGACTGCGCCCGCTCCCTCATGGTCGAGAGGCCGAAGCGGGGAAACGCGCTCCGCCCGAGCGCCGAAGGATCGAAGCCCACGCCGTCATCCGCCACCGTGACCCGCACCAGGCCGTCGGCGCTCTCGATAGAGATCCTCACCCGGTGAGCGCGAGAGTGCTTCCTGACGTTAGCGAGCGCCTCTTGCACGATCCGCACGACCTGCAGCTCGACCGGCGGAGCGAGGGTGATCTCGGGATCGATCTCGACCGTCGCCTCGATCTCGTTTTGGTCCCGCCAGTGATCGACGTAGCGCCGGAGCGTCTCGGCGAAAGTTCCCGGCTCGCCGATCCCCACGCGCAGACCGAGAATCCCTTCGCGCACGTCGGCGTACACTTCGCGGGCGGCGACCGACAGTTGGCCGATCTGGGTTTTCGCCTCCGCCGTCTTGCCCTGCTTCAGATACTCATCGACCGCCAGAGCCTTGGTGTTCACATAGGCCAGGATCTGCGCCATGCCGTCGTGCATCTCGTGCGCCAAGTGCAGCCGTTCTTCCGCCACGGCAAGAGACCGGAGCCGCTCGTGAAGGTGCGCGATTTCGATCGCCACGGCGGCCGCCTCGGCGAACCGGACCAACGCCGTTTCGTCCTCCTCGGTAAAGCCTTCGGAGGAACGGCTTTCCGCGAGGTAGAGATTGCCGCGGAACGGACCTCGACAGGTGATCGGCACGGCGAGCAGGGAGCTCATCGGCGGATGGTTCGGAGGAAAACCGACCGAACGCGGATGAGCGCCCAGATTCGCCAAGCGAATCCGTTGCCCTTCGAGGAGCGGCACGCCCAGAACCCCGCGCCCCTCGGGCGGGCGGCCGATCCGCTCGCGCTCCTCGGGCGAGATCCCGGAGGTGACGAAAGCCAGGATGCGCTGTCCGGCGTCGAGCACGGAAATCGCGCCGTAGTGCGCGCCCAGAAGGCTACGGGCCTGCTCGACCACCCGCTGAAGCACCGCATCGAGGGCGAGCTCGCCATAGACGGCGACCGAGGCGATGCGCAGCGCTTCGAGCTCCCGGTTCTGGCGCTCGACCCGGCGGTAGAGCTGACCCAGCTGCTCGAAGAAGAAGCCGAACAGGATCATCATCCCGAACAGCACCGCCAGGTCCATCACCAGGTTGCCGGCGACCGAGCCGGTGTAGGGCCGCAGGACGATACGCGCCGCCTCCACCCCGATCATGAAGAGCAAAAGCCCTCCGAGGGCGAACCAGCGAAGACGCTTGAGCATCACGGCGTTGTCATCCTCGCCTCGGATCTTGGAAGTTGCGATCGGACCGGAGCTTACCTCTTCCGGGGCCGGGACATCGTGCTCAGGCCGAAAAACGCGTACACCGGGCTCCAGCCGGCGAGGCCGGTGAGCAAAGGCAGCCAGCCGAAGATGCGCAGCGCCACGGCGGCCAATCCCGAGAGGCCGCCGAAGAACCCGACCAGCAGCAGCGTCGCCCCGAGGGCGATCCGAAGCCCGCGATCCCAGCGCGCCTGATTGCGAATCGGCAACATGCGCCCGAGTGTCCGCTCAAGCCGGTACCTCGGGTACGCCCCGCGGGGTAGTCCTTCCGTGCCGCTTGCCCACCTTTCGGAGTAGGGCCGAGGCGGCTCAACCGTTCCAGCGGGTCATCGCGGCCTCGACCCCTTCCGCCGCCCACGTCGTGCAGGCGTCCGCGGCGCGCTCGATCATCGCGGCCACGGGGTCCCGCTCTTCCGGCGCGAACGGGGACAGGACGAAATCCGCGAGGTTCGGGAGAGGCGGCGCCTCGATCGCGCCCTCTTCGCCCGGAGGGCGTTCTCCCCGGCCGACGCCCAGGCGCAGGCGGGGGATCTGATCGGTGCGCAGCTGCTGGAGGATCGATTCGATCCCCCGGTGCCCGGCGGGGCTGCCGCCGCGCCGCAGCCGCAAACGGCCGAGCGGCAGGGCGACCTCGTCGTAGACGACCAGGATCTCCTCCGGCGCGAAGCCGTGGACTTCGACCAGGCAGCGCGCGGCGTAGCCGCTCCGATTCATGAACGTTTGGGGCAGCGCGAGCGTCAGGTCGCCCAAGGTGAGGACCCGCGAGCCGCATTCGTCGCGCGCGGCATCCCCCTCGAACGAGGCGCCGAGACGGCGGGCGATCTCTTCGCCGACGCGAAAGCCGACGTTGTGGCGGGTCTCCCGGTACTGGGGGCCCGGATTGCCCAACCCGAGAAGGAGGTGCGGCATCGAAACGGCGGTGGGGAGGAAAAGCCGCACGGCCGCGAGACC
>DATMZU010000257.1:0-2044 GCA_035607435.1 Thermoanaerobaculia bacterium
CATTTCAGCCCCGAGGGCAACGAGATCCTCGCGCACCGGATCGGCGAGAGCATTCGCCGCAGGTTCTAGCGAAGTCGCCGGTTTCCTCTCCGGCCCTAGAGCGCCGCGCCGTGGCGGAAGGCGTCTTCCTCGTCCGGAAGACGCGGATTGGCATACATCCACCCGCCGTTGATCAGCTGGCGTGTGGGCTCCCGGTCCGGGGCGCGGCGGTCCACCGGATAGGCTTCGAGCGTCGAGTAGTGGCCGACCAGCGACCGGCGGGTGCGCGAAAGGTCGATGATCGTGCTGCCGGCGTGGGCGAGCGCGGCGTGCCAGAAGAAGACGTCGCCTTTCTTCGGGATCACCACTTCGCGGGCGAGGCCGACGCGGGCGCATTCGCGCTCGATGTGATCGCGGAAATCGAGCTCGGTGAATTTCGATTCGGACGAGTAGAGCAGCCTTCCGGGCGGCCCCCAGTCGAACTTGCGGAGGGAGTGCGAGCCGGGATAGTAGGCGAGCGGCCCCGCTTCCGCATGGACGTCTTCGAGCGCGATCCAGGACGCCGCGAGGTGGCTGGGGATTCCGCTCACGACATAGGCGTAGTCCTGATGGGTCCACTGCTCCGAGGAGTGGATGAAGGTGAGCGATTGCATGGCCACCATTTCGGCGCGGAAGACGTGGCGCAGGAAGCCCGCGACCTGCCGGTGCAGCAGGATCTTCTTGGCCGCGATCGAGCTGTTGTGGAAATCGATGTAGCGCAGGTGGCGGACCGCAAACGCTTCTTCGGGCAGTTCGCTGATCGGCCGCTGGCCGTAGCCTTCGACCATCACTTCGACCCGATGCCGGTCCCGCGTTTGCCGAACCTCCTCTAGGTCGGCCAGGTAGGCGTCGATCAGCTCGACCTCGATCGCGCCGGGCAGGAACATGTAACCGAAGCGCATCCAGCGGATCAGCGCCTCGCGAAGGTCGTAGGGCGGACGCTCGGCGGCCGGCAGGGCATCGACGTAAGCGTCGATCTCCCCGTAGACGCGATCGAGCCAGGGGAGGGTCGCGGCATCGAATTCGACCCGCTCGGGGGAGGCTTCGTCGGTTCCGGCCGAGCCGGACGGCATGGCGAGAGAGGAGATCATGGCGAAACGCTAAGCCGGACCCGGGGTCGGAGTCAATCGCGCAGAGCCCCTGGAAACGAAAAGCGGCGGGATCGCGAGGATCCCGCCGCGGAACGAAAGAGAGAAAGACGACGGCCTAGTTCTTCTTCGCGGCGAGCTCCTGGACCATCTTCTCCAGCGTCGCGAGGCGCCCTTCGAGCTCGGCGTTGCGGGCGGTGAGGGCGGCGTTCTTCTGCTCGACCTCGTGGTAGAGGCCTTGGATCGCGGCGAACGCGACGCCGGCCGAATCGGTGACCGAGATTCCCTTGTTGTCCGCACCCAGGTTGAACGCGGAGAAGAAGTCTTCCGCCATCGGTCCCATGTGACGGACGCTCGGGTCCGCCTTGTAGGCCCAGGTGGTGATCGGCATCGCGAGGACCCGGCCGAGGACCGTGTTGTTATCGACGCCGTCGAAGGCCTGCTTCACTTCGCGGCTCGACATCGGAGTCACCGTGCCCGAGACCGTCAGGTTGCCGGCGCCGGTGAGGATGAACTCCGTCTGGACGTCCGCCTGGTCGAGGATGACGAACGATCCGCCTTGAAGGCCGTTCGACCAGGTGCTTGCGGTGTTCGAGTTGTTGAAGATCAGGAACGGGTCGCCATTGTTCTGCATCTTGATCAGCTCGCGCGCGACGGTCGTGCCGTTGGACTCCTGGACCAGGATCTTGGCGGTGCCGTCGGAGCGCAGCACGTGGAGGCTGTTCGACGGGCTGGCGGTGCCGATGCCGACGTCGCCGTCGGCCGAAATGTCGACCGAGCTGGTCGGGGCGCCGGGCCGGATGCGGAACGGCAGGCGCGAGCCGCCGGTGACGTCGCGGACGAAGAAGTTCGCCTCGTTGCCGGCGACGTCCCAGGTCTGCGCGGTGAAGCCGCCCGAGTTGTTCTGCTCCAGCCGCATCGCCGGGGTGTTGCTGGTG
>DATMZU010000304.1:0-8978 GCA_035607435.1 Thermoanaerobaculia bacterium
TCTCCCTTTGGGAGAGGGGCCGGGGGTGAGGGCTGGATGCCGGGATGACGGAAGGGGACAGGCTCATCCTCTGGGCTGTACAATTTCCCCATGTCCCTCCCCCTCGAACGCCTCCTCGCCGACGGGCGCGATCGTTGGCGGCGGCTTGATGAGCTGCTCGACGTGGCGGCCAAGGCGCCCGCTTGGGAGCTGGGGCCGGAGCGGATGCGCGAGATCGTCCGGCTCTATCGGCTCGCCGCGGCGGATTTGAACCGGCTGCTCGCCGCGACCGCCGATCCGGAGCTGATCGATCCTCTGAACGCCCTGGTCGGACGCGGCTATCGCTTCGTGTACGGGGCGCGGCGGGTGGAATCGTTCGGAGGCGCGCGGCGTCTGGTTCGTTTCTTTACCCGGGAGATCCCCGCCGGGTTCCGTGGCGCGAGGCGGGCGGTGGTGGTGGCCTCCCTCGCTTTCGGGGCCGGCGCGCTGCTCGGTTTCGGCGCGGTCGCGGTGCGGCCCTCGTTTGCCGAGGACCTTGTGCCGGGGGAGTTCTTCACCTCCAGCCCGCGCGAGCGGGTGGCCGAGATCGAGAAGAAAGAAGAGCGGATTGCGACCGTCGCCCAAGCCGCGGATTTCGGTTCGCAGCTCTATACCCACAACATCCGGGTTTCGTTTCTGGCGTTCGGCCTGGCCGCGGCGACCGTCGTCGGCGGGATCTGGTTGCTGTTTTGGAACGGCGTGATCTTGGGCGCGGTCGCTGCGTCGTACGTGCTCGACGGGGTCGGCGTCTTCTTTGTCGCCTGGGTCGGGCCGCATGGCGCTCTGGAGCTGCCGTCGATCGTCTTTGCCGGCGCGGCCGGGCTGGTGCTGGGGCATGCGTTCTGGTTTCCCGGAGAGGTCACGCGTGGCGCGGCGTTGCGCGCGGCGTTTCCCACCGTCTGGCGGATGCTGATCGGCACCTCGGCCGCCCTGGTGCTCGCCGGGTTGATCGAGGGATCGTTTTCCCAGCTGTCGGCCAAGACCGTCCCCTATCCGTTGAAGATCGCGGTCGCGGGCGTGCTGTTCGTGGCGCTCTCGCTGTTCCTGTTCGGCCGCCGCGCGGCGGACGAAGGCCGGCAAGGCGAGGCGACATGAGCCGGGCGGCGGGTTTCGCGGGAGGGTTTCGGGTCCGGCGCCAGATCACGACCCCGGAGCACGTGCGGGTCCGCCTGGAGCCGGCCGGTCCGGGCAGCCGGTTTCTCGCCCTGCTGGTGGACGTTCTGCTGATCCTCGCGCTCACCGCATTGGCCTCGTCGGCGCTCAATCACCTTCTGCCGAAGAGCCTTTCGACTCTCGCGGTCGCGACCCTGTCGTTCGTCCTCACCTGGATCTATCACGTCGGCTTCGAGGTGCGCCGCGAGGGCCGGTCGCCGGGCAAGGCGATGCTGGGCTTGCGGGTGGTCGATGCGCGCGGCCTGCCGCTGTCGCTCCCGCAGTCGTTCGTCCGGAACGTCGGCCGGGTGCTCGATTTCGCGCCGGTGTTCTACGGCCTGGGCGGGTTGGTGGCGCTGCTCGACCGCGACGGCCGGCGCTTGGGGGACCTCCTGGCCGACACGCTGGTGGTGCGCGACGAGGGGGGCTCGCGGCGCCGGATGGCCGCGGCCGACCTGCCCGAGACGCTCCGGCGCGAAGGGCAGGCTCCGGTCGATCCGGAGCTGGCCCGGCTCGCGCGCCACCGCCTGAGCCTCGACGAGCGCGAGCTGCTGGTCGCTCTGGTGCGCCGTTCCGACAAGCTCGATCCGCGCGCCCGCTACGACTTGAACGAACAGGCGGGCAAACACTTCCGCCGGAAGCTCGGCCTCGACCTGCCCCACCTGTCGGGCGAAGCGTTGGTGCGCGCGCTGGCGACCGCCATCGCCGCGAAACCCGGCGCGCGGCGGTAGGGACCCTTACCGCCGCCGCAGCTGGAACGTCTGCGCCGCGGACTCGCCTTCGGCGTCGAGCACGCTCCAGAAATAATCGACCCCGGGCTTCAGCTTCGCGCGCTCGGCGGCGGGCAGCTCGATGCGCTCCGCGGTGGTCTCGGGGCTCTGCCATTGATACGGCGGGTCGGTCGCAAACAGGAGCACCCGCTTGGGTTCGTGGTTCGGGTTGGCGAAGCGGAGCTCGGTCGGTGCCTGATCGAGCCGGCCCGTGGGCGTCACCTCGCCCGGGTCGGAGAGCGTTCCGCCGCGCAGGGCGTCGGGCATGCCGGAGACCCCGGGACCGGGGGAGCCCTCGGGCGATGCAGGCTCCGGTCGGCCCGGCGGGGCGGGCGCGTGGGACGCGACCTGGACGGCCGGCGCCACCGGGATCGGAGTGATCGTCTGCACGGTCGAGGTGCCGAGGAAGAACCCGAGGCCGAGACCGAGAACCAGCATCGCGGCCGCGGCCCAGCCGGCGTAGCGCCAGGGGCTCAACGCGGCGGCCGGGCGCGAGGACGGCGCGGGGAACGGCACGATCGTGGCCTGCCGAGGCGGCGGGGCGGCCTGGACCCGCCCGGTGCGCGAGCCGTCGTCGTCGGCGGTTCCCGCGCGGCGGCGGAAGCGCTGCCAGGCGGCGTCGAGCGCCATGGGGGCCACCGGCTCGGGCTGCTCGAACGCTTCGAGGTTGGCGATCTCGGCCGAGCAATCGGCGCAGGAGGCGGCGTGGGCGAAGACCTCCTCGTCGGCCGGACACCGTGCGCCGGAACGCTCGGCGGCGACCGCCAGATAGAGCTGTTCCGCGGTGGGATGAGGCCCGGTCGGACGGGGCGGAATCTTCGGTTCGGTCATGCGACCCCCGTAAGGTGCTGGCGCAGTCGCCTGCGCGCATTCCAGATCTGAACTTTTACCGTCGGCACGGACAGAGTCAAGCGACGGGCGACCTCGCCGTAGGAGAGCCCCTGCTGCACGTGGAGCAGCAGACAGGCTCTCATTCGGGCGGGGAGCACCGCCAGGGCCGCTACGGTGCGCGCCAGGTCCTCCTTCCCGTGCGCATCGTGTTCCGCCGACGGCCGCTCGTCGGCCACCGTGGCCGCCAGCGTCTCGCCGCCCTCCTCTCCCAACGGTCGGTCGAGAGAGTCGGTCTCGGGGGTGCGTCCGCGGCGGCGCCATTCGTCGCGCGCGGCGTTTTTCGCCACCGTGTAGACCCAGGCGGCGTAGCTTCCCTCCGCTCGGAACTGCCCTTCGGAACGATAGACGTTCCACAACGCGGTTTGACTTAGATCTTCGGCATCGAAAGGGGAAAATCCTTGGGCGAGGAAGTAGCTGCGCAGCCGCGGGTAGTACTCGCGGAAGGTGTCCTCAAAGTCTTCCTCAACGGGGCGGTCGCTCGAAACGGCCATCGGTTGGGATTTCATCGGAGTTACTGGCGTAGAAACCCGCTCCGGCGTTTCGTCGTCGCCGAAGATCGTGCCCCAAAGGCGAACGCCCCGGGGGCGGAACCCTCCGGGGCGCGTGCGGTACGGACGGTTGAGCTTCAGATGCGGACGACGTTCCTGGCTTGCGGACCCTTCGGGCCGTCGACCACGTCGAACGAGACGCGGTCACCCTCGCCCAGGGTGCGAAAGCCTTCTGCTTGGATGGCGGTCTGGTGGACGAAGACGTCCGAGCCCTTGTCGCGGGTGATGAAACCAAAGCCCTTGGCGTCGTTGAACCACTTGACCGAACCCTGTTCCGACATGAACGACTCCCTTGCGATGTGCCGCGCGATCCCGCGGCCCGGTTGAAAAAGCGGGAGGATCGTGGCACAGCCGATCGGACCAGGCAAGAGGGTAAGGGCACTCTGAAACACGCGGGTCAGCGCCAGTCGCCGTCGAGCTGGAACGCGGCCCAGTGATAGGGATGGCGGTACGGCCCGGCGAGCATTTCGCGCTGGGCGAGCTCCAGCGCGCGGTCCTTGGCTTCCCCGGCTCCGAGGTGGGCGTAGAAGCGGCGCATCAGCTCGGCGGTCGAGCGGTCGGAGACCGACCAGAGGGAAGAAAGCACGGTGCGCGCCCCGGCGTAATGAAAGGCCCGGGTGAGCCCGAGCAGCCCTTCTCCCTGGGCCTCCAGTCCCAGCGCGGTCTCGCAGGCCGAGAGCGTCACCAGGTCGGCTGACAGCCGCAGGCGCTCGAAGATCTCCCAGGCCTGCAGCAGGCCGTCGTCGCCCGGGCGCCCGGGGTGGGCCGGAGCGGAGAGCGCCAGCGCGGAATCGAGCGGAAAGCGCGGATCGAGCAGCGCGTGGCCGGCGAAGTGGACAATCCGGCCGCGCGGCGCCTCGGCGAGGAAGCGCGCTTCGGTCGCCTCGGCGCCCAGGAACGAACGCGCGGGACGGAACAGGCCGGCCACCTGCTGGATTTCGCCGCGGCTCGCCGGCAGCGGCGCGAGCCCCGCGCGGAAGCGGACCGAAGGCCGCGGCCCGCGGCTCGCGGCCGTGCCGGGCCGGCCGCCGTAGCGCGGATCGCCGAACGCGACCAGCGCGGCGGCCACCGGCTTCTCGCTGCGCATCCGGCCGAGCTCGGCGGCGAGGGTCGCCGAGAGCACGGTCGACAGCGGCCACCGCTCCGCGAGGTAGACCCCCTGGCCCGCCTGCGCGCCGACGCCCGGTTTTGCCGCAGGGGCGGGCACGACGAGGGCGGCGAACGGCAGCGCGGCGAGCGGGCCGTCGGCGGAGATCCGCAGCCGCTCCGCCCGCGCGAGCCAAGGGGCGGCCGGGCCGAGCAGGAGCGAATAGAGATGGACGCCCAGGACGCGCAGAGGCCGGTCGTCGCCCGTCCCCTGCCCGGCGAGGACCAGGCTGCGAAACGCCGCCACCTCGCGGCCGAGCGCCTCGCGGCCGAGCGGAATCGTCGCCGCGGCGAGGCCCGGGGCCGGTGCGCCGGGAAAATCCTCCGGCACCAAAACGAACAGGGTGGTGCGCCGCTCGCCGACCGAATAGGCGAGGCCGATCTCGCCCGCCGCGAGCGTCCGGCGGGCCGCGGCCGCGTCGAGCGGCACCGGGGCGGCGAGCGCCGCGTAGCGCGGCGAAATCCGGCGCACTTGAGCTCGCAGGCTCTCGCGTTCGCCGAACACGCGAGCCCTCCGGGCGATCAGGTCCTCCATGCGGCCGGACGCTTTCGTCGGGTCGAGCGCGCCGATCTCGCTCTCGAACTGGGCGAGCCGGGCGTCGATCCGGCGCATCTGCTCGACCAGGTCGGCGGGCAGCTCGGCGGGGGGCGCCAGATCGCGCTCGCCGAGCAGATCGAGGAGGCTCCGGGCGCGGAAGCGTTCGAGCGTCCGGTAGGCCTCCTGGGGCCGGCCAAGCTCCGACTGCAGCTCGATCGCCTCCTGATAGATCAGGGCGAACTGGGCGCGGAAGCGGGTCGCGTCGAGGTCCGATCCGCCGAGCCGGCGGACGCTCTGGTCGAGCGCTTCGAGCGCCTGCGCAAAGTGGCGCTCGGCTTCGGCGGTCCGGCCGAGCCGGCGCTCCAGGCGTCCGAGCAGGCCGAGCGCGTCGGCCTCCTCGGCCGCGCCCGGGACCGCCCTCTGGTAGATCGAAAGGGCGCGCCGGATCGACTGTTCCGCCCGCCGCAGGTCCGGCGGCGAACCGAGGTCGAGCAGCAGGGGGGCCGCCTGACGCAGCGGCGCCGCAACCTCCAGCGAGTCGGGCAAGTCCTGGACGATTTGGAGCGCCTCGCCGATCCGTGTGCGTGCCGCCCCGATCTGTCGGCGCGCGAGGGCGATCTCGCCGAGATTGACCAGATCGAGCGCCACGACCGGAGATCCGGGCGCGATCTTCCGTTGCAGGGCGAGCGCGCGCGCCGCGTACCCTTCCGCCCGGTCGGGGGCGCCCTGGGCGTTGGCGACCGTGGCAAGGCTCGTGAGCGCGCCTGCGACCGACGGGCCGCCGGGGGCGAACTCCCCAAGGATCGCGAGCGCCTCCCCGTAGCGCGCCTCGGCCTCGGCGAAATCGCCCCGCCGCTCGGCGACCGAGCCGAGCTGGTTGAGGGCGTTGGCCGCCGTTTCCCCTTTGGGATTGAGCGTCCGGCCGGTGCGGAGCGCCTCTTCCAGCAGCTCGTCGGCGGAATCGAGATGGCCGCGCGCGATCGCCACGTCCGCCAGGTTGAGCAGGATGCTCGGCACCTTTTGAGAGCCCGGTTCCAGCCGCCGGACCAGCAGCAGGGCCCGCTGCTGATAGCGCTCGGCTTCGTCGAGGCGGGCGCGCAGCCGGGCGAGGATGCCCAGGTTCATGTAAAGGGAGGAGGTGAAGCGCCCCTCCGGGACCTTCCGTTCCGCGGTGTCGAGGGCGGCCCGCAGGTAGAGGTTCGCCCCTTCGAGGTCGCCGCGCTCGCCGGCGCAGGTGGCCAGGTTGTTCTCGGTCCACGCGAGGGTCACGCTGCCCGGCGCCTGCGCGGCCTGGATTTGCCGCGCCCGGTTCAAGGCGGCGACCGAGGCGTCGAGATTTTCGCGCTGGAACTGCAGGCGCCCGAGCACCGCCCAAGCCGCCGCCTCGGCGAGGCTCCCCGGCTCCAGGCGGCGATGGATCTCGATCGCCGACTGGACATCCGCCAGGGCGGCGCCCGGATTCTCGACCGTGATCTGGGCGTCCGTTCGCCGTTGGCGGATCAGGGCGAGGAACCGCTCGTCGTGCCGAGCTTGGGCAAAGCGCTCCGCCGCGGCATAGCCCACCTCGGCCTCCTTCAGCTCATGCGCCTCGGCATGCAGGGACGCTTCCCGCAGGCGGTCCCAGGCTTGGGCGAGCGGGGTTTTCGAGCGCTCGGTGCCGTAGCGGACCCGCCAATCGTCGGCGTCGAGCCGCAGGGTGAGGCGCTCGGGCTTTCCGGCGGGCGAGGCGGCATTCCGCTCGATTTGGAGATCGATCGGTCCGCGCGGCGCCTGCTCGATCTCGAACAGGGAGAGCGACAGGGGATCCACCGGCACCAGCTCGGCGCCCCGCGGGTTGGCCGGCGGGGCGGGCAGACGGACGAGCCGGACGATCCGGTCGCCCGGCCGGAGGCCGACGGCCGATCCCTCGCCGCCGGGAAGGACCTGGGCGATGACGACCGCCCCGTCCGGCCGGGGTGGGCGGGGCGCGGGGCAGGCCCCGAGGAGAAACGCCAGCGCCGAAAGGTAGACCCACCGGGAGCCGGGAGTCGCCTTCGGTTTTTTCCTCATCGCCAGTCTCCGTCGAGTTGGAACGCGGCCCAATGGTAGGGATGATGATACGAACCGCCGAGCATCTCGCGCTGCGCGAGGCTCAGCGCCCGGTCCTTCGGCTCGCCGGCACCCAGATGGGCATAGAAGCGGCCCATCAGCTCGGCGGTCGAACGGTCGGAGACCGACCAGAGGGACGAGAGCACGGTGCGCGCCCCGGCGTAATGAAACGCCCGGGTGAGCCCGAGCAGCCCTTCGCCCTGCGCTTCGGTGCCGAGCGCGGTCTCGCAGGCCGAAAGCGTCACCAGGTCGGCCGACAGCCGCAGGCGCTCGAAGATCTCCCACGCCTGGAGCAGGCCGTCGTCGCCCGGACGGGAGGGGCGATCCGGCGCGGAGAGCGCGAGCGCCGAGTCGAGCGGAAAGCGCGGGTCGAGCAGCGCATGCCCGGCGAAGTGGACGAACCGGCCGCGCGGCGCCTCGGCGAGGAAGCGCGCCTCGGTCGCCTCGGCGCCCAGGAATGAACGAACGGGCCGGAACAAGCCGGCCACCTGCTGCACCTCGCCGCGGCTCGCGGGCAGCGGCGGCAGGCCCGCGCGGAAGCGCACCGACGGCCGCGGCCCGCGGCTCGCGGCCGTGCCGGGCCGGCCGCCGTAGAGCGGATCGCCGAACGCCACCAGCGCTTCGGCGGCCGGCTTCTCTCCCCGCATCCGGTCGAGCTCGGCGGCGAGGGTCGCCGAGAGCACGGTCGAGAGCGGCCAACGCTCCGCGAGATAGACGCTCCGGCCGGCCGGCGCGACGGGCGCCACGAGGGCGGCGAACGGCAGTTCCGCGAGCGGACCGTCGGCGGAGATCCGCAGCCGCTCCGCGCGCGCGAGCCATGGCGCGGCGGGGCCGAGCAGGACCGAATAGAGCCGGGCGCCCAGGACGCGGAGCGGCCGGTCGTCGCCGGCCCCCTGGCCGGCGAGCACCAGGCTGCGAAACGCCGCCACCTCGCGGCGGAGCGCCTCGCGGTCGAGCGGGATCGTCGCCACGGCGAGGCCCGCGGGCGGTGCGCCAGGGAAGCCCTCCGGAGTGAGGACGAACAGCAGGGTGCGCCGCTCGCCGACCGAATAGGCAAGGCCGATCTCGCCGGGGGCGAGCGTCCGGCGGGCGGCGGGGGCATCGAGCGGCACGGGGGCCGCGATCGCCGCGTAGCGCGGCGAGATGCGGCGGATCTGGGCGCGCAGGCCCTCGCGCTCGCCGAACACCCGCGCGCGGCCGGCGATCTGCTCTTCGATCTTCGCCGCTTCGGTCGCCGGGTCGAGCGCGCCGAGCTCGGTCTCGAACCGGGCCAGCCGGGCGTCGATCCGGCGCCCCTGCTCGACCAAGTCGGCGGGCAGCTCGGCGGGCGGCGCCAGATCGCGCTCGCCGAGCAGGTCGAGGAGGCTGCGGGCGCGGAATCGTTCGAGCGTCCGGTAGGCCTCCTGCGGCTGGTTCAGCTCCGTCTGAAGCTCGATCGCCTCCTGGTAGAGCAGGGCGAATTGGGCGCGAAAACGGGTCTCGTCGAGATCCGAGCCGCCGAGCCGGCGGACGCTCCGATCGAGCGCATCGAGCGCCTGGGAGAAATGGCGTCCGGCGTCGGCGGTCCGGCCCAGCCGGCGCTCCAACCGGCCGAGCAGGCCGAGCGCATCGACCTCCTCCGCGGTCCCGGGCGACATCCGGGCGTAGATCGCGAGCGCGCTCGTGAGCGCCGTTTCGGCCTGCCGAAGGTCCGCGGCGGAGCCGAGATCGAGCAGCAGCGCGGGGGCGCGCCGCAGCGTGGCCGCCATGTCGAGCGTCGGCGGCAGGCGCCCGGCGATCGCGAGCGCCTCGGCGATGCGCGTGCGGGTGGCTTTCGCATCCTTGCGC
>DATMZU010000314.1:0-16597 GCA_035607435.1 Thermoanaerobaculia bacterium
ACCAGACTGTGGCTGTAGGGATAGGAGGTGAAATCGAACGGGTTGACCGCCGTCGTTCCCGGCACGATCCGCACCTCTTCCCAGCCGAGCAGGAGAAACGTCGGCCAGAGCAGGTCGAGGAACTGCACGGCGAGAAATAGCGTGCCGAGCGAAACCGGCTTCGCCTGCCGCTTGGCGGCGAACCCAACTGCGAAGTGACCGATAAACATGATGACCCCTCCCGACGCCCCTAGATCGGCACGATGAAAGGCCGCCTTAGGCGGCCGGTGATCTTGCGGAACTCCGCGGTGAGCTGACGGCCCATCTCGACGGTGAGCTTGCGGCGGGGGATTGCGCCGCAGAAGATCTTGAGCCGCGTACACGCCGTCCGCGAAAGTTTCTTGTGGAGTGTCGGCGAGGCGAGCCGACGCTCCAGCTTACGGGCTTCGGCGTGCTTTCCGGAGGTCTCCAGGAGCGTCGCAAGATCGAGAGTCAGGGCGGTGGACTCGATCCAGCCTCCAGCCGCCTTCGTCTCGTCGCGCGCCGCGGCCAGCAGCTCCGCGGCCCCCTCCTCTTCCAGACGGTAGGCGATGCGGGCGTTCAGGCAGCGCAGGCGCAGTCGATCTTTGTCGTAGCCTACGGCCTGCGCGAGGTCGTGGGTCTCCTGGCGATATGCGGCGGCCTCGGCGTAGCGCTCCGTTTGGCACAGAAGATCCATCTGCTCCAGGCGAAAACGTAACCACAGCGTCGTCTTGTGTTCGGCGCTCAAGCAGTGCTCCGCCGCCCGGAGCGCCTCGAACGCCCGTTCCTCGTGGCACAGCTCGGCGAGCACGGCGATTCGGCTGAGCAGGATCGTGCCGGTTCGCTTCGGAGAGGGGCTCAGGCGAACCGCTTCTTCGAGACAGAGGAGGGCTTCCGCAAATCGTCGCTGGTCGATGCGCAGGGCCGCCTCGAGCTCGGGCATTTTGGACACGTCGAGCGGCATATCCGGCAGATCCACCTGATCGAGCGGCGGCAAGAGGAAAGGTTGCGAATTGCCCGGTTGGGTCATCCCATCGACCAGGGCATCGAGAACTTCCATCGCCGTCTCCCACTGGAGCAAGGCGGGATTCGTTTCGTACTCGACGATCGCATCGACCGGGACTCCCGCGTCTTTCGCCAGCCGCTCCTGGGTCCAGCCGAGACCCAGGCGGCCGTGGATGAAAGACTCCGCGAGTTTGGTCAGGTCGTCGGACATGCGTTTCTATTCCGCGGGTTCCCCTAACAAAGCGAAGAAATCGTGCTCCTTTTCCTTCAACTGCTCCGGCGTTTTCGCTTCCATCACCAGGCGAAGGAACGGCTCGGTATTGCTGGGGCGGACGTTCGCCCACCACTCGGGATAAGAGATTGTAATGCCGTCCAGATAGTCGATCTTTGCATCTTTGTAGCGCTCGGCGAGCTGGGCGATCATGCCGGCCTTGTCTTCGACTTCGAAGTTGATCTCCGGGCTCTTGGCGTAGCGATGAAGCGGGGCGACCAGCTCCGAGAGCGGCTTTCCCGTGGCGCGGAGGAGATTGAACACTTCGATCACCGCGAGCAGCGGGCAATCGGCGTGGAAGTGGTCGCGGAAGTAATAATGCCCGGCCAGCTCGCCGCCGAAGATGCCGTCCTTCTCGCGCAGGGTGGCCTTCATGAACGAGTGGCCGACCCTCTCTCTCACCGGGCTCCCCCCGTGCTCCGTGATGTACTCGCCCGTGGCGCGCGAGGAGCGCAGGTCGTAGATGACCGCCTTGCCCGGCTCGCGATCGAGCAGAGCGCCCGCGATCAGGGCGGTGGCTAGATCGCTGCCGATCGCCTCGCCGTTTTCGTCCACGAACGCCGCGCGATCCGAATCGCCGTCGAACGCGATCCCCAGATCGGCTTTGTGCTCATGGACCAACTTTTGTAGATCGACCAGGTTTTCCGCCTTGAGGGGATTCGCCTCGTGGTTCGGGAACGTACCGTCCAGCTCGAAATAGAGCGGAATCATCTCGATGCCGCACGCTTCGAGGATCGGCCGCTCGATCACCACCATGCCGTTGCCCGCATCGACCGCGACTTTGAGCTTCTTTTTGCCTTCATCGCGGAGGAACGAGAGGACGTGCGTTTGGTAAGCGTCCGCGACGTCGCCTTTCGTCCGCGTGCCGCGCACCGGGGCTTCCGGCAGATCGCCTTCCGCAATCTTTTTTTCCATCAGCGCGATGCCGCCTTCGCCCGAGACCGGCAGGGCGCCGTGGCGGCTGAATTTGAAGCCGTTGTATTTCGCCGGGTTGTGGCTCGCCGTGACCTGGACGCCCCCCGCGGTCTTGTGGTGGCCGATCGCGAAATAGTTCATCGGCGTGGTGGCGAGCCCGATGTCCAGCACGTCGAGCCCCGCGGCGAGCAGGCCATCGATGAGCGCTTCGGCGAGCCCCGGGCTGTGCGAGCGCATGTCGCGGCTCACCACCACCGTATTGCCGAGGGCCCGGTCTTCCGCGTCGAGCACGTGCTGGAACGCGAGGCCGATCTGCCGCGCGATGGTTTCGTTCACCTGATCGGGGACCGTGCCCCGGACGTCGTATGCCTTGAAGATTCCGGCCATGTCGGCTCCTGGAAGTTGGGGGTCAGCGCCCGATCTTTTCGATCGCAAACGCGAAGTCGTGCCCTTCGATCGGCGCTTCGGCCAACCCGGCGGCATCGGCCGCTTCGGTCATTTCGATCCCAAGCGTTTCGCCCAGAATCCATTCGCGATGCTTGACGATCGCCGCCGTGAGCGGCTCGGCCGCCCGATGGCGGATGCGGATGCGGTCGGCGTAATCGAGGCTCTGCTCTTTCCGCGCGGTCTGGATGCGGCTCACCACCTCGCGCGCCCAGCCTTCGGCGAGCAGCTCGGGGGTGAGGTGGGTGTCGAGGGCGACTAGCAGTTCGCGGTCGCCTTGGGTCGCCGTGCCTTCGCGCTCGACGAGGCGGATTTCCACCTCTTCGGTCACCAGTTCTACGGCCTCGCCGGCAAGATCGATCGTCAGCTTGCCCGTCGCCTCCAGCTGTTCGAGCAGCGCCTCCCCCTCGGCCGCTTCGAGGGCGGCTTTGATCTCCGGCATCCTTTTTCCGAACCGCTTGCCGAGCTTCGGGAAGACCGGGCGGACGTCGGCGTGGACGTACTCCTTCCGATCCGCGGCCCACCGCACCTCTTTGACGTTCAGCTCGTCGCGCAGAATGTCGAGGTAGGGGGCGACCAGCGCGGCGAGGGACCCATCCGCGGCCACCAGAGTGACCGAGGCGAGCGGCTGGCGGGTCTTGAGCGAATGGACGTTCCGCGCCGCGTGGCCCAGCCGGACGATCCGCTGCACGGTCGCCATGCCGGTTTCGAGCGCGGTGTCGGCCCGGCCGTCGGGAACGTTCGGCCAGTCCTCAAGATGGACGCTCGCCGCCGCGTCCGGATTCTGGCTCCGGACCAGGTGGCGGTGGAGGACCTCCGCGACGAACGGCACGAACGGCGCGAGCACCCGGGAGAGGGTGGTGAGCACCTCGTAGAGCGCCTGATAGGCCGAATGCTTGTCGGCGTCCGAGCCCTGGGCGTCGGCCGACCAGAAGCGGCCGCGGCTACGGCGGATGTACCAGTTCGTCAGATCATCGACGAACGCTTCGATCGTCCGCGCGGCTTCCGCCAGGTCGTAGCCGTCGAGCCGCGCGGTCACCTCTTCGGTCACCCGGTCGAGCCGCAGCAACACCCAGCGATCGAGCGCGGGGCGCTCGGCAAACGGCGTTTCGATCCCCGGCTTGCCCGGCCGCCAGCCGTCGAGGTTGGCGTAGATGGTGAAGAACGAGACGGCGTTCCAGAGCGGCAGCAGAAACTTCTGCGCCGCCTCGCGGACCAGCTTGGCGGAGAAGCGGGAGTTGACCTCCGGATTGTTGACGCAGAAATACCAGCGCATGGCATCCGCGCCGGTCTCGGCGATCACGCCCATCGGCTCGACCACGTTGCCCAGGCGCTTCGACATCTTCCGGCCTTGCTCGTCCGCGACGTGGCCGAGCACGATGCAGTGTTTGTAGGCGACGCTTCCGAACAGCAGAGTGCCGAGCGCGTGAAGGGTATAGAACCAGCCGCGCGTCTGATCGACCGCCTCGGAGATGAAATCGGCGGGAAAGCCGACTCCCTTCTCAGGATCGAATTCCGGCAGCGGCTCGCCCAGATAGTGGTGCTGGGCGAACGGCATGGCGCCCGAATCGAACCAGGCGTCGATCACCTCCGAAACCCGGCGCATCGTGCCCGCCTCGCACTTCGGGCAGCCCCAGGTCCAATCGTCGATATACGGCCGGTGCGGATCGAATTGCTCCCGGTCGTAGACATCGGCCGGCAGCTCGCGGCCGGCCTCGGCGAACAGCTTGGCGTAGGACCCTGCCACCCAGATGTGGTTGCACCCTTCCGCGTCGCAGCGCCAGACCGGGAGCGGTGTGCCCCAATAGCGCCGTCTAGAGAGCGCCCAATCGACCACGTTTTCGAGCCAGTTGCCGAAGCGGCCCTGGCCCACGTGCTCCGGGTGCCAGGCGATCGTGCGGTTCAAGCTGACCAGGTCGTCCTTCTTCTGGGTGGTGCGGACGAACCAGCTGGTGGTGGCGTAATAGAGCAACGGCCGGTCGCAGCGCCAGCAGAACGGGTAGTTGTGCTTGTAGCGATCGGAATGGAGCATCAGGCCGCGGCGCTTCAGATCCTGGATGATCTTCGGATCGGCGTCCTTGAACCAGAGCCCGGCGAATTCTCCGGCGGCCGGGATCATCTTCCCCTCGCCGTCCACGGTCAGCCAGAGCGGCAGGCCGTAGCGCAGGCCGGTCTGGTAGTCGTCCTCGCCGAACGGCGGCGCGGTGTGGACCAAGCCCGTCCCCTCGGTCGAGGTGACGTAGTTGCCGAGGACAACCCGACCAGGTACCTCCGGATCGACAAACGTGAACAGCCGCTCGTAGGTCATCCCTTCGAGCGCCTTCCCGCGGAATCGGGCGAGCGCGGGCTGCTCGCGCAGGTCGAGCTGCTTCCTGTGCCCGTCGATCTCGGCCGCGAGCGGCACGGGAGTGCCGAGCCCTTCGCCGATCAGCAGGCGCTCTCCCGGTTTGCCGGGATTGTCGATCAGCTTGTAGAGCAGGTCGGGATGGGCCGCGACGCCGGCATTGGCCAGCGTGGTCCACGGCGTCGTGGTCCAGCCGACCAGGCCGACGCCCGATAGATCGACCTCGGCGCCGTTTTCGTCCTGGGCCTTCATTCCGGCATGAAGCCGGAACAGGGTCCAGATCGACGGGTCTTCCGCCTCTTTGTAGTTCTGCGCCACCTCGTGGCTCGACAGCGTCGTGCCGCAGCGGGCGCAGTAGGGCTGGATCTTGTACCCCTCGATCAGCAGGCCCTGATCCCAAAGCTTGCCCAGCGACCACCAAACCGATTCGATGTACTCGTTCTTGTAGGTCCAGTACGCGTCGTCCAGGTCGAGCCAATAGCCCACCCGCTCGGTCATCGCCCGCCATTGCCGCTCGTAGGTGTGGACGCTGTCCAGGCAGGCCCGGTTGAACTCGGCGATGCCGTAGGCCTCGATCTGCTGCTTGCCCGAGAACCCGAGCCGCTTTTCGACCTCGATCTCGACCGGCAGGCCGTGGGTGTCCCAACCGGCCTTCCGCGCCACCCGATGGCCGCGCATGGTCCGGAAGCGGGGAATCAGGTCTTTCACCACCCGGGTGACGACGTGGCCCACGTGCGGCACGTTGTTCGCCGTCGGAGGCCCGTCATAGAAGACGAAATCGCCCTCCGGAGCGGGGCG
Source organism: Thermoanaerobaculia bacterium (assembly GCA_035607435.1). GTDB lineage: Bacteria > Acidobacteriota > Thermoanaerobaculia > Multivoradales > UBA5704 > DASYKS01. Next base: position 5,778 of record DATMZU010000314.1, read on the forward strand.
TTTAAGGCTCTGCTCGAAAATCCGGTTCGTCTTCCACTCCTCCAACACCTCCAGCTCCAGGCTGGGGAAGGGGTAGCCGCCGGGCAGGTCGGGAAATCGGGAGTCGCTCATGGGTCTTGGGAGTGCCTGTCTCTGAGGTTGTCGTCCGGGCGTGCCGGAAGGAAGCCCCGCATTGTACCCGGGGTGGCAAGACGGGGCGAGAGCGGCGGAGCGTTTTCAGGTTTCGACGGATCAGGCCGGTTCCTGCGTCTTCTGAAATAGACTTTGGCGGGCTCTATAGGACTCCAGGAAGCGAATGAACCAGAACGAACATAATGTCTCGATCCTGCTGCACCTGCTCTACTACGCCCCGGAGCTGGAAGATCGGTGGGCCGGGAGCCAACTTGCGACGAGCTTCGATCGTCGTTTGAAGCAGGCGATTCGGCTCTGCGAATTGGAGCCGAGGGCCGAGCACGAACTCGAACGGCAGGTCGACGACCTGTTGGAAGAGCTGATGGAATCCGACCGATCGCAGCGCCTGGTGGCGATCCTCGAACAGGCCCGCGCGGGGGGCCGCATTCTCCCGCCTCGCGTGAGTTGGAGGGCTTGGTCCAGCGAAACGGGCCTTTCTTCCGAGGATCGCTTGGCGCGGCTCAACGAGCTGAGGGTGAAAGGAGCCTGGGAGGGGCCGCGGGACCCGTCTCGAGGCCCCAGGACGAGAGGGGATAATAGGCGGGAGACTGGGGAGATTCAGATTCCCCGTTGGCCTCTCGACGTGAGCCTGAACCGGACGCCGACCGCCGAGCTGCCCGAATCGTCGGAGCGAAGCATCAACATCTGGTTGCCGGAGGACGAGGATGCGGAGGGATCGGCTCTTTCTCCCGGCCAGACGTCTATTCTGCATTTCAAGGTCGGAGAGGCGGTGGAAAGCTCGCTGGTGGCCGGGCAGGACGTCGAGGTCACGGACTCCGACGTTCCGGACGAGGGGCTGGAAACGCGATGGTTCCTCTGTTCCTCGACGCTCGATTTCGCCGCCGAGCCGGGGGATCTCGCCATAACGGTTTCCGTCGGGGCCTCAAACGTCCATCAAGCCAGATTCACTTTGCGGATTCCCAAGCAGGGCGAGAGCGAAATTCGACGGCTGCGGATCGCTGCGCGCCCAGGGTTGGAGGTCGCCAGCCTCGACGTGACGATCTTCGTCGGAACCGAGGTCTACCGGCAGGTCACTGTAAGACTCAATATATGGCACGGTGCGACGCTCGTCGCGCAGGACGAGACCCTCCATACCCCCCTTCGGCACGCCGACCTCCGAACCCTCCACGAGTGGACCACGCCGTCCGGCATCCTGGCGATCACGGTTTTGGGCGGTCAGGCTGTCGTTCGGGGCGGCCTGGGCGGCTCGGACCAGGTGGAAAAGATCGTCGAGTGGTTCGGCGCGGACGGCCAGATCGCCGGCCGGATCAACTCCCTCCGCGCCCATGCCGAAAAATTCAGGATCAAGCACGAGGCGTATCTGAACGCCATCGAACCGGCCGACCTGACGGGGCGCCTGGGTTCTTTCCGGCCGCAATACGACTGGGGGGCGCTCCTCTTCGAGGCGGACCCGGCCCACGAGGATGCGTGGACCGCCGTCTCGCTGAGCGCCGAGCTTCATAACCTCGCGGTCTTCGGCCACCTCCTGTACAAAGCTTTCTTTCCGGACGGCGGAGATCTCCGCCAATGGCTCGATAGGCTGGCTCCGGGGCACCGCATCGATCTCAGTTGGCTTCGCGGCAGCGGCCCCGGCTGGATGCCGCATGTTCCCTGGGGTTTGATGTACCGGGAACCGCCGCCGCCCATGGGGACCGCGATCGACCCGATGAATTTTCTGGGTCTGCGGTTCCGGATCGCGCATTCCTCTCATGCGCAGCAGGGGACCAAGGCGCTGGGGGTGCTCGCCGACGTTCCTCACGCCCACCTTCTGTATTGGGGGAGCGACGCTCCGACCGGCCCGGAGTCCCAGTGGCAACGGGCTCTCTGGCAAAGCGTCGGCCGACCGGTGCTTCTTCCGACCGGCGGCGGAGCCCAGCCGAAGGCGGAGCTGCTCCAGTGTCTCGATCCGCCGCCCGGAAAGGGCTCGCCCCTTTCGGTTCTCTACCTCTTCTGCAACTGCACGGTGGGCGACGGAAGCGAACCGGCCCTGCGTTTTGCCGACACGAACCAGACCTCCGCAGTGATCAACCTTTCCGAGTTTGGGCTTTCCCCCCTTCCGGGCCAGCCGTTGGTGTTCGCCAACGCCTGTTCGACCGCGGCCGCCGAGCCCTACTTCGCGAGCGAGCTGGCCACGACCTTCATCGAGCGCGGCTGCCGGGCTTTCATCGGCACCGAGACGAAGGTGCCGATCGAGCTGGCCAGCCGTTTCGCCGCGACCTTTACGCAATTCTTCTTTCGCCAGGTGGACCCCCAGCCGATCGCGGCGGGCGAGGCGATGTCGCAAGCCCGCTTGTTCCTGTGGACCCAGTACCGCAACCTGGGCGGCCTGTTCTACACCTACGTCAACCGTTTCGAGCTGTTCATGGCGAGCGACGGCGAAGTCGCGGCCTTGAGAAACTAGCGGCCGGAGGATCTGTGATGGCTTCCGAAGACACGATCCAGCGCTTCTTGACCGTGGCCTCGGAAGCCCGGCTTCAGATGATCCGTCAGCCGGCCGCTGCGACGGAGCTTCGCGACTATCTGGGGACTGAGGTCTTCGGAGAGTACGAGGCGCTCGCCGAACGGACCGGCGGCGCGCACCTTGGGGGCGGACCGCCGAATTTGATCTTCGTCCCCGGGGTGATGGGAAGCCTGCTCTTGAGCGAGAGCCTCGGCGGGGTCTGGTGGATCGACGCCCGAACCCGACAGCACATCGACGATCTGCGTTTGTCTCACGACGGCCTCAAGGACGCCAATCCGGCGCACCGGATCGCGCCCTGTTCGACCGATCCGAGCTATGAGGCTTTCCTCGCCGCCGTGATCGAACAGGACGCTTTTTCCCACGTAGGCTTTCCCTACGATTGGCGAAAGCCCCTGTCGGCGAGTGCTCCCGCACTACGCGACCGTGTCGTCAAGCTTTACGAGGCCAATGGCGGGGAGCCCGTCCATCTGGTCGCCCACAGCATGGGCGGGCTGGTGGTGAGGTCCACGCTGGCACGTTTCGGCGACGAGCTATGGGACAAAATCGGCCGGATCGTCTTCCTCGCCACCCCGCATTACGGCTCGCAGGCGATCGGCGGCTACCTCAAGAATCACCTCTGGGGCTTCGACATGATGGCGTTGCTGGGGGTCTTTCTGAGCCGTGAGACCTACCGATCGCTCTGGGGAGTCCTGAACCTCCTTCCGGCGCCTCGCGGCATCTACCCGGGCACGCGGGCCTCGGACCCTCAGCCGTGGCAGTCGGGAGATCCGAACGATCCGTACCCTCACCCCTGCTGCAACTTCGATCTCTATCAGGCTAAAGCATGGGAGCTGGGTTTGGGACCGGAGCAGACCGCACGCCTTCAGGCCGTCCTGGATGGAGCGGCCGCGTTCCATCGCGATCTCTATCAGGCGCACCGCGACCTGCCTCAGGACTTGAGGGATCGAATGCTGATGATCGCCGGTGTCGGCAAAGAGTGCCTCTTCCGCCTCGCCAACCAAGAGCGGTTCTTCGGCCTCTGGGAGCACATGGACAAAGTGACCCGCCGACGCCCGGGAGATCCCCACCGAGACGGCGACGGCCGGGTGCCCGTCGCCTCCGCGGCGCTCGAAGACGTGACGATCCGCTACGTCCGCGGCGTCCACGCCGGAGTGCCGAACATCCCCAGCGTCTATCAGGACGTCTTCCGCTGGCTAGCGGGCAAGCGGCTGGATCTGCCGGATACGCCTGAAGGCGCTCTCGCCCAGCACCTGGGGGCGGCCGACGACAGCGTCTCTCCCCATCTGGACGGCACGGTGCGCCGAGGCGCGGAAGAGGACGACCCGGGATATTGGGAAGCCGATCCGCCGACGGGCGAAGATCTTCAGGATCTTGAAGTACGCCTCGACCGGGGAGAGCTGCCGGAGTTTGTGACGACCCGGATGTTCTGAGTCTCGGGCACTGCGGGTATCAGCCGCCGGACAGGCGTTTAATTTGCTCGCAGCCCTGCGCAAGATTGCTCTCGCATGCTTTCTTGTAAAGAACGAGCGCTTTGGCCTGGTCTTTGAGGACACCCGCTCCCCGCTCGTAAAGGCTACCGAGTTGGGCGCAGCCGAACATGTCTCCGGCGTTGCAGGACGACTCGTAGCGGGAAAAGGCTTGGGTGAGGTCTTTGGTGAGGCCGCCCCATCCATTCTCGTAAGAGAGGCCGAGAAAACTGCATCCAAGGAGATTCTGTGCTTCGCAGGATTTCTTGAAGAGAGCGACGGCCTGAGTCTGATCCAGGGTCAGCCCGCCCGACCCGGTCAGGTATGACGTACCGAGGTCGTTGCAACCGACCATATCTCCCCAGTCGCAAGCCCTCTTGTAAAGCGCCACGCCTTGGGCCGGGTCCTTGGAGAGGCCACCCTTGCCGGTTTCGTAGGCTATGCCCAGGTTCACGCAGCCCGACGAATCTCCACCGTCGCAGGCTTTCTTGTAAAGCACCACGGCCTGCACCAGATCCTTATCCAGCCCGTCCTTGGCGTACTCGTAGGAGATGCCAAGAAAACGGCAGGACATCGAATCTCCACCGTCGCAGGCTCTCTTGTAAAGCGCCGTGCCCTGAGTAAGGTCTTTGGCCAGGCCTCCGCTTGCGTTCAAATACGAAACGCCAAGATTTCTACAACCCCCCATGTCTCCGCCGTCACAGGCTTTTTTGAAGAGTGCCACGGCTTGGACCTGATCCCGAGAAAGGCCGCCGCTGCCGTGATCGTACGACACGCCGAGGCTGGTACAGGCGGGCAGGTTGTCTCCGTCGCAGCCTTTCTTGTAGAGCGCTACGGCTTGACTCGGATCTTTGACGAGGCCGCCCCGGCCGTACGCGTAGGCGTTGCCAAGATAGTCGCAACCGTCGAGGTCTTCACCCTCGCAGGCTCTCTTGTAAAGAGCTATCGCCTGCTGAGGGTCCTTGGCGAGGCCACCTTTCCCGTAGTCGTGTGCGACACCAAGGTTCCGGCAGGCCGTTGAATATCCACCCTCGCAGGCTTTCTTGTAAAGCGCCACGGCTTGGGTTGGATCGCTGGCCAGCCCTCCCGCTCCGTTCTCGTACGAGATGCCCAGGTTGTCGCAGCCCTGAATTCCCCCTCCCTCGCACGCCTTCTTATAGAACGCCACGGCTTGGGCTGAATCCTTGACCACTCCCCCCTTCCCGTTCTCATACACAAGGCCGACGCTGTTGCAGCCTCGCATATCCCCTCCCTCACACGCCTTTTTATAGAGCGCCACGGCTCGAGCCGGATCCTTGGCCAACCCTCCTGTCCCGTACTCGTACGCAACGCCGAGGGAGGCGCATCCCCGCATCTCCCCTCCTTCACAAGCTTTCGAGTACAGAGCGACGGCACGAGGAGGATCTTTGGCAAGACCGCCATCCCCGGACTCGTATGAAACGCCGAGGGCGTTACAGCCAAGGAGGTCTCCCTTGTCGCATGCCCGGCGAAAGAGTCCATTGGCGCCGAAGTCGTCCTTCGTCAGCCCGCCAACGGCGTTGTACTGTGCGATCCCGAGGTAGACACAACCCCGTTGATCGCCTCCGTTGCAGGCTCGACGAAACAGCTCCACCGCCTTCTGGGGATCTTGAGGTATGCCGCCGATTCCCACGAGAACGAATCGCCCGAGCTCGGCGCAGGATCGTAGGTTTCCCGCCTTGCAGCCGTCGTCGTAATGGTCGGCCGCTTTAGTGTAGTCGCCGCGCAGAATCGCCGCTTCACCACTCTTGGACCAGGTTCCCCTACCGGCGAGCCAGGGCGCCAGAGCGTAATGCCAAACCGCTCCGATCAGGAGAAGAAAGCCGATCGAGATCGCGGCTCCCCAAACGAGCTTTCGATTCGGGCCGATCCGCGACAGCGGATTCGTCTCCTTTCGGCCAGGGACCGCGGAGACCAGAGGCATCGGTACGGCAGGGACCTTGGGCTGTTCCGTGGGGGCAGCCGCCGTTGGAGGCGCCGCGACCGTTCCTCGGCTGTCTGGCTTTGCCGTGGCGAGGTCCGGCTTTTCCAGCTCGTGAAGGAAGAACCAGAAGCTACGCTGCGAGAGGACGGTGCCGTTCAGAGCCTCCAACTCGCCCAACAATCTCTCGGTGTCCGAGCTCGCCTCTTCGAGAGGTAGGAGGCCCTGCACGCGGTCGTAATCCGTGCCTTTGAGCACTCCTCCGAGGTTCTCTCGGAGGCGGGCGAGGGCGGCGATACGCCGGCCGCGATAGATCTCGGCGGCCTCGGAGCGTTTGGGGTCGATGGCCAGCGGAAGCGCACCAGCCGGGCCCTCAAAACGCTGGCCGATGCCGAGCGAACGGGCGGCGTGCTCGGGCCGGTTCCGGCGTATCCAGGAAATCACTCGCTGCTGGAGGAAGTCGGCGAGGGTCCGGGTGGTGATCAACCCGCGCTCGTCCACGGAGGCTGCCCCCCGCAGCCCGTCGAGCACCGCCGCGGTAAAGACTCCATTTCCTCGCCCGCTGTCGTCGTAGGCGAAGCCTCCCTCGGAAGCTCCGCTGAGCACGACCTGCCCCACTGCTCGGAGGAGGGCATCGGCGAAGGTTTTCGCCATCGCCGCGTCCGTGAGACCTCGGGTGCCTTCGTTCAGCCGTTCTCGGCAGGCATCCAGAAGAACCAAGCGGCGCGGAGAACCCGCACGCGCCACTTCGTCGAAGAGGTCATCCATCGCCAGACCGGTACGAAGCGTCCGCTCGGCCAAAGAATCCGTAGCGACCAGGTAGTCGCCTCCCGGATCGGAGACGCCATGGGTGGCGGCGCTGATCAGCAGCAGCCCGCGGGGCCCGGCCTCACGCGCCTGCTCGCCCAAGTAGCGATAGAGGTCTCGCTGCCGCGCGGAAACCCGCCGCACGCCGGCCTCAACCAACCGGCCCAGTCGATCGAGGGTCTCGGGCTTCTTGGGCTCGCCGGAGAGCGACAGAACGGTTCGCGCGGGCGAGATCAGCCCGAGCTCGAGCACGAAAAGGTGCGCCAGGTCCGTCGCATCGTCCACGGCGAAGGGCACCGGAGCCAGGCGGGGATCCTCAAAACTGGAGACGCCGACGAAGAGACCGCACGACTCGGCGGGGTCGAAGCCCTCTTTTTGAAGAATTTCAACAGGGACCGCCTCGGGGCTGAGATTTTCCACCTAGGGTGTCTCCTTGGATACTTCTGAACGCGAAGAATCGGGACGGATCGCCTCGCCCGGCGGGAATCAATGGCTCTGAAGCTCTAAGTTCACGGGTTGCCAGTATTTTAACCGGCACGCTTGGGACCTGTCATCTCCGTCCTCCCGCAACGAGCCCGCGGCGCGATCTCCCTGACCCCCTACCCAGGAATCCCGTCCCATTCCCCGATGTTCCAAGAACGGGGCGCGTATAATCCCGTGTGAGCACAACCGCTATGGCCGTTCGACCGATCCTTCGCCTGGGGCACCCGGCACTTCGCGTGCCGGCGAAAGCCGTGGATGTCGCCCATGTCGGCCGGGGGGAGATTCAGGACCTGATCGACGACATGATCGAGACCATGCGCGCCGAATCGGGGGTGGGTTTGGCGGCGCCTCAGGTGGGTGCGGACCTCCAACTGTTCGTCTACGAGCGCCATGTGGACGTGGAAGGGTCCGATCCGGCCTATCCCGACATTCCGCTGCGCGTCGTGATCAATCCCATGGTCGCCCCTTCTTCGCACGAGATGGTCTACGACTGGGAGGGATGCCTGTCGATTCCCGATCTGCGCGGGTTGGTGCCGCGGCATCACAGCGTCAGGGTGCGCGGCCTGGACCGCGCCGGCCGGCCGACGGATTTCATCGCGGCGGGCTTCGAGGCGCGGATCATCCAGCATGAGTTCGACCACCTGAACGGCGTCGTCTTCCTCGACCGCATGCGCGACCTGCGTTCGCTCAGCTTTACCGACGAGTGGAGCCGCTTCCTGGTCAACTCGCGGCAAGAGGGCGAGCGGGAAGAGGTCGCGGCGCTCGGCTGACCGGCCTTCCCCGGCCGGCAGGACAGACCCGTCAGGGTCCTTCGTTTTCAACACTTTGGCGCGCGAAATCGTCATCGCCTGGGCCGGCCGGCACCAGCGTTCGGCCTGGGAAGATCTGTGCGCCGACTACCGCAAGCGGATCGAGCGATCGCTGCCGGTGCGCGATCTGGCGATCCGTGCCCGGACCGGCGCCGAGGACCCGCAGCGCCGCCGGGCGGAGGGGCAGGCGCTGCTCGCGGCGCTGCCGGATCCCTGTTGGATCGTGGCGCTCGATTCACGCGGCACGGTGCTCTCGTCCGAGACGTTTGCGGAGGAGTTGGCGCGTCTTAAAGACGAGTGGCCGCACCCGGTGGCGTTCCTGCTGGGCTCCGATCTGGGGCTCGACCCGGCGGTGCTCGAAGCCGCCCGGAAGGTGATCGCGTTCGGGCCAATGACCCTGTCGCATGAGCTTGCCCGGTTGGTGCTCTACGAGCAACTTTACCGGGGTCTCTCGATCGCGGCCGGAATCGGTTATCATCGCGCGCCTTCAAACGGCTGAAGTGAGGCTGATAAGGAGAGGGTAGTGCCCAAGACTCAGAAGACACAGGCGGTCGCAGAGGCGCCGAGCGACGAGTTCGGCCCGATGCGGGACCGGCTTCTCCATCAAAAGAACGAGATGACCAAGCTGTACCGCGCGGACCTCCAGGCGGGGCAGGAAGCCGCCGACGATGGAACCGACGACATCGTGGACCGGGCGAACAACGCCTACAACCGCGAGCTCAATTTCTCCCTGTCGGACTCCGAGCGCGTCCTGTTGCTCCAGATCGAAGAGGCCCTGCGCCGCGTCGACGACGGAAGCTACGGCCGCTGTGCGAGTTGCGGCAATCCGATCGCCCTGCCGCGGCTCGAAGCCGTGCCTTGGGCGCGGTACTGCATCGATTGCCAGGAGCTGGCGGAAAAAGGCCTGCTCGGCGATTCGGATTAAGACTCCCGCGTCGGAGACTTCCGCCGGGAGTCTCCGACACCCGCCCCGCCCGTAGGGTCTGATCGAAAATGCCCATCACGATCGATCGGTTGATCGCGAACCTCGAAACGGGGCCGGCGCCCGCCGTGGTTCTGGTGATCGGCGACCTCACCCTCGCCGAGGCCGGAGCGCAGCGGATCGCCGACCGGATCGCCGAGGCGGCCGGCTGCACGGTCGAAACCCACCGCCACCCGCCGTCGCTCGAACCGATCCTGGCCGATCTGCGGACCTTCTCCCTGTTTGCCGGGGGAAAAGTCGCGCTGGTGATCGATACGGCGCTGCTCGCCGATCGAACCCTCGCGGCGGCGCTGATCGACGACGTGCGCGACGTTCTGCCCCTTTCGGGCGGCGATCGAAACCTCTCGGGCAAGGAGAGGCAGGCGGCCGCCCGGCTGCTTCAGGCGCTGCGGCTGTTCGACATCGACCCGTATGGCGGAAGTGCTGCGGACCGGATCTCCGAGCTGCCGGACTGGGCGCTCGAAGGGGCGAGCGGCCGGCGGAAAGCGAAAAAAGGCGGGGATGAGCTGCAGGCCGGTCTCGCGGCTCTGTTGGAGGCCGCCCGCCGCGAGGATCTTCAAGGGTGGGCGGAAGGGAGCGCCGCGGCGCTCGCCGAAGTGATCCGCGCGGGGCTGCCGCCCGGTCACGCCCTGGTGCTCGCCGAGCGCGCGGTGGCCGAGGGGCACCCGATTCTCGATTCGCTCGAAGAGAAGAAGGCGATCGTCCGTCTGGCCGAGATCGAATCCGAGCGCGGCGGCTGGCAGGGGCTCGACACGCTCGCCGCCGAGTTGGCGCGGCAGACCGGAGTGGGGATCGCGAGCGACGCGATGGCCGAGCTGGCGCGCCGGACGCTGCGGCAGGGGGAGAAGCGGAAAGAGGGCGGCGCGGCGGAGGCCGAGTCGTCGTCCCGGTTGGCGGGGGAGTACCGCAAGCTCGCGAACCTGGCGGGAGCCGGCGGCCGGATCGACCGGCGGATGGTCGAAGCGAACATCGAGGATCGCGGGGAAGAGGACGTCTGGCAGATTCTCGACGCGATCGGCGGCGGCAGGGCGGGAGAGGCGCTCGACCGGCTGTCGCGTCTGCTCGCCTCGGCGGAAGAACCGGTCGCGGCGCGGTTGTCGTTCTTCGGCCTGCTCGCCGCCTATTGCCGCCAGCTGACCGCGGTCGCCGGTCTGATTCGCATCTCGGGGCTGCCGGCGGGCGAAGCGAACTACCCGCGCTTCAAGGACAAGCTCGCTCCGGCGCTGCAAAAAGAGCTGCCCGGCGGGGGGAAGAACCCCTTGGCGGGCCTGCACCCCTTCCGCCTGCACAAGGCGTATCTCGCCGCCTCCCGCCTGCCGCTGGCGCTCGCCTCCAGGCTCCCAGCTGAGGTGCTCGACACCGAAATGCAGATCAAGGGCGAAAGCCGCGATCCGGACGTAGCGCTCGCGCGCCTGGTGGCGCTGCTCGCGGGGACCTCCTCGGCCTCCCCGAGGCGCGCCGGCCGGCCTGGCTCCTAAAAGAAACTCGGTGACCCGTCTGGGTAGGGGCGGCCCCCCGTGGCCGCCCGGGATAGCGCGAACGGACCGGGCGCGCACCAAAACCAGGGCGGCCACGGGGGTGTCCGGCCTCAGGACATAGGTAACACCTCGACCTCAAGACATCGGTAACAGGTTGGGGCAGAGTTGGGGTCCAAGGAGGGCCGCGACGATGCCCTGGCGGGAGACCGATGCGATGGATCAGA
>DATMZU010000341.1:0-9497 GCA_035607435.1 Thermoanaerobaculia bacterium
GGATCGTCTTCCGCGTGGGTCACGGCAATTTGATCCAAGCCGGCAGCGAGCGAGTCCCACCGCCCGACGTCGAAGCGCCGCCGGTCCGGGTGACCCGGGCGGCCGCCTACGCCAAGCTTTCCGGATACGTCGGAGGGTTCGTCGCCGGAACCGACACGTTGCTCGACCGCGGTTCGCTCCACCTATTGCCGGTGGCGCTCCGCGACGACCGGTTGGCCGACGGGTTTGTCTTCGCTCATGGCTACGGCCTGACGACGGTGTGGGAGATCTCGTTCCGCCGCGCGGGGGTGAGAGGCACCTGGCGCGGCCGGATCGACGCCACCACCGGCGAGGTGGTGGAATTCGTCGATACCGAGCTCGACGCGCAGGCGACCGGCGGCGTCGCGGCCGACAACCTGTCCGGCAAGGAGGCGATCCGCCCGATGCCCTACGTCGATCTCGGCGACGGCTCGTTCGCGAATTCTGCCGGCCTCTTCCCCTTCGGCGGCACGCCGCTCACCTCGACGCTCACCGGCAAGTACGCGAGCGTCAACGACCTGTGCGGTAGTGTCTCCCTCGGCACCGACGCGTCGGGCAACCTGCCGTTCGGGACCTCCCCGGCCAACAACTGCGCGACCCCTCCCTTGGGCGGCCCCGGCAACACCCGCTCCTCGCGCACCGGCTACTATTCCGTCAACCGCGGCAAAGAGATCGCCCGCGGCTGGCTTCCGGGCATCTCCTGGCTGAACGGTTCCTTCGTCATCTCGGTCAACAACACCGGCGCCTGCAACGGCAATTGGACCGGTACCGGAATCCGGCTCTTTCGCGCCGTCGCGGGTTCGTGCGGCGCGAGCGGCGAGGAACCCGGCTTCGTCCTCCACGAATACGGTCACGGGCTCGACCAAAACGACGGCACGGGGATTACCAGCTCCAGCAGCGAGGCCTACGCCGACGTGATCGCGGCCCTGGCGCTCCACAACTCCTGCGTCGGACCGGGATTCCGCCTGGTCAACTGCCCGTCCTACGGCGATCCGTGTACCGCCTGCACCGGCCTGCGCGACATCGATTGGGCCAAGCACAGCACCAACACCCCGCACACGGTCGCCAACTACACCCAGGCTCATTGCATCGTCACCGGCGCCGGTCCCTGCGGCCACGAGGTGCATTGCGAGTCGCACGTCGCGACCGAAGCCGTGTGGGACTTCGCCAACCGCGACCTGCCGGACCCCGGCAGCAGCACCGCCTGGAACGTCGCCGAGCGACTCTGGTACCTCTCGCGCCCGACCTCGACCGCCGCTTTCACCTGCACCACCGGCGGGACCTTCTCCTCGAACGGCTGCAACGTCGGCTCCTGGTTCAAAACCCTCCGGGCGGTGGACGACGACGATGGCAACCTCGCCAACGGCACGCCCCACTCGTGCGCCCTGTTCGCGGCATTCAACCGTCACGGGATCGCCTGCCCGACCGATGCGGGAGCCGACATCTGCTCGCGGGGTTGCACCCAACCGCCGGTGCCGGCGCTGGCGCTGTTCGACGGCAACAATTCGACCGATCTGTCCTGGAGCGACTCCGGAGCGGGAAATGTCTATGACGTGTATCGGAACGAGCTGGGCTGCAAGGCCGGCTTCGCCAAGATTGCCGACGATGTCGCGGCCACCTCGCTCACCGACACTTCGGTCGCCGACGGCGTGACGTATTTTTATCAGGTCGTCGCCCACCCGGCCGGCAACGAAGCTTGCCACGCGGCGCCCAGCGGCTGCCTCGCGACCACGAAAGACGCCCAACTGCTGGGCCTTTCCGTCCCTACGACCATGGTCCCCGGCCGGCGCTATACCGTGAACGTCACGGTCAAAAACACCGGCGAAATCTCGTGGAATTCGCTCGGCCCGGTCTGCAACGCCTACCGGCTGGCCCAGGTGGGCAACGCGGCCTGGAGCCCGATCCGGATCGAGCTTTCCGCCCCGATCGCCCCCAACGCCTCGGCGAATCTGAGCTTCCAGGTGACCGCACCCGGAGCGCCCGGGACCTACGACTTCCAACTGCGGATGGTTCACGAGTGCGTCGAATTCTTCGGCGCCGCGAGCCCCCTGGTCCGAATCAAGGTCGGCGACTAGCGCGTAGCCTCGCCCACCAGCCGCCGGCAGGTTTCGATCGCGACCCCCAGGAAGTCTCGCGCCGCGGCGGCCTGCTCTTCCGCCGTCGAGAGAGCGAGGAGCGGCTCGGCTTCAAGGACGGCGCCGAACCAGCCTTCGGTGTTCCAAATGCCGCCGGACGGGAGAGCGGGCAGTACCGGATCTTTCGGGGTCGGCCAGGCGTTGACGTAGAAATAAGGCAGCGGCCGGCTGGAGTCGCCCGGCGAAAGGCCGACTCCCACGGTGCTGGCGTTCTCTCCCTCTCCCGCGAGGGTGATCAGGGTCGCGAGGTCGAAATGGTGCGGCCAGAGAAGGATCTCACCCGCCAAGTTCTCGTTCGCCCGGATCTCTTCGAACAGGCCCGCGCCGAACGCGAACCACCGCGCCAGCTCGGCCGGCCCGCCGTGATCGAACCGGAACGGCACGCCGTGAGCCACGGCGGCGTCGGGCATCTCGGTCTCTTCCGGTTGGTCCGGAACGGGGCGTTCGAGAGGCTTCTCCAGCGGATGCTCGATCCGTGTTTCGACCTCGACCGTGAGCCAGGCGTACGCCTCATCGAGGGTTTGTCCGGCCAGCGGATGCGAGGCGACGATCTCTCCGCCCTTGTCGAACAGCGCGAGCGCGGGAGGATCGAGCACCAGGGCGGAGCGGAAACTCTCGTGAACGCCCGCGATCACACCTTGTAAAAACGCGGAGCGCGCGCCGTCCCACACCAGACTCTGCTCCGAGGCGTCGGGTTGCGGCGAGATCAACTGCTTGCCGGGAGCCGACGCGGCGGCCATCGCCCAATGTAGGGTGTGCCGGGTTTCGATCAGATCCTCGTTCGACACGGCGCCGAGGGGCGTCGTTTTCGGATTATCCATATAGGCCTCCCTGCTCCAGACTGTGCCGCGGAACCTCTCCCGGTTTCACCAGCGCGATTACTTTTCGACCGTCACACCTCGCCAGAACGCGACGTGGCCCTTGATATTCGCCGCTTCCGGCTTCGGATCGGCGTAATACCAGGCGGCATCGCGGTTCTCTTCGCCGTCGACGACCACGGTGTAATAGTTCGCCGTCCCCTTCCAGCCGCAGACCGTGGTTGTGGCGCTCGGCGAAAGCCGCTCCTGCTTCACCGCCTCGGCCGGGAAATATACGTTGCCTTCCACGATCTCAAACGTGTCGCTCTCCGCGATCGTGGCGCCTTTCCAGGTGGCTCGTGCCATGGGTTGCTTCTCCCGTTGGGATATAGGATGTTAGTCCTCCATTCGGGAGAAATATATGTCGATTTTCGATGCATACCTAATGGTCGATTGGAGTGCGAGCACTATCCAGGGATCAGGAGAGAACAGCATTTGGGCCGCATGGGGTCTAGGTGATGAAGCCCTGCCAACCAAAACTGCGAACCTTCCCTCTCGCGAGCGCGCGCAAGAGGTTGCCAAGGATCTCCTCGCAGAAGCTGTGAACCGCAAACTGCGCGTACTTGTGGGCTTCGACTTCGCCTACGGCTATCCCAAGGGATTCGGCGCAGCAATGGGACTTCCAGGCACCAAACCTGCCTGGCGAGCAATTTGGGATCGAATCTCCCTGGAGATGGTTACCGCTAAGCTTGACCGGTTCTCGGCTGCGACAGAGCTTAACCGCCAGATCGGCGACCCCGCCAGGCCAGGCCCTTTTTGGGCGCGACCGAAACTCAGGGTAGAACCTGAAATTGACTTCCTTCCGTGCAAAAAAGAAAACTGGCAGAGTTCAAAAGACCGAACTTATCAGACAAGATCCGGGCATACACTCTCAACGCTTCGGAAAACTGATGAATTTCTTCCCGGTACTCAGGAAGTTTGGAAACTGTTTGCGCCAGGAGCCGTCGGCGGCCAATCGCTTACGGGCATTCCCACGGTCCTATCTCTATTCGAAACCTTTGAAAAGTATAGCGCCGTCTGGCCCTTCGAAACTGGGCTCATGACTCCCACTCGCCCCAAGGGGGAGGCATTTATTCTGCACGCTGAGGTCTGGCCAGGAATCTTGGAACAGCGGACAGATAGACTCGATCATGAAACGTTCGCCTGTCGAGACGAAGCCCAGGTATATTGCCTAGTGGAAGTATTGCGACGACTCGATCTCAAAGGCGATCTTCATCGGCTTTTCGCGCCGGAGTGCATACCAGGCTCCTTCGATCCGAGTTTCGTCCTCGAGGAGGGCTGGACGCTCGGGGCAGGAATCGATTCTGATCTGGCGGCAGAAATCCGTAGGCGCACCAAAAAGGCTATCCTTGATCGCCCGAAGCACTCTTGGTAGAAGAGGCCGACCAATGGCTCAAGGCAGAAGCGTGAATACACCCTTCCGAGGCAAGCGATAGACCGCGAAGTCCCGCTGATCTAGGGTCAGCACTCGGCGCAAACCTTCTCGCTCCGCCACCCAAACGAGCGCAGCGTCGGCAAGATCCATCGGCAGATCCTGATATTTCTCCATGAGACTCTTCATCTTGGAGAAGTCGGTATCGTCGAGAGGCAAGAGCTGAACCGTGCCGGTCTCGAGAATTTCCCAGAGGGCCTTTTGCGCCCGCCAGGAAAACGAAAGGAGATACATAGCCTCCACCAGAACCGGCCACACAGTGACCAGCGGGTCCGTGATTTTTCGCAGAGTTTTTGCGACGACCTCGTGATGCTCGTCCCCGCGATCCAGAAAGGCGACCAGAGGACCAGCGTCAACCAGGACGGCGCGCATCCCGTTTTCTCTCTAGGATCTCGCGAAATCGCTTCCCCGTTTGAGTTGAAAGCTGGAGACCTCCGCTGTCCACGATTCCTTCGAAAGCCTGGAGCCTCTCGTAGGCCGAGCGAGTCTCGCCACCTTCATCGGCAAGACGGGTGATCGCGTCGCGGATTACTTCGGAACGGGTCTGTCCTCGGCGCGCCGACAATTGACTGAGTGCCGCCTCGGTGGTGACGTCTAGTCGCACGGTAGCCACTGCCGCCCTCCTCTGTGACACAGTAACCGTAACACAGACGGGGGTTCGCCTTCACCCCCGAAAACAAAAGTTCCCACCTCAACGTATCCCGAACCGATCCGAGGCATTCCTCGGGAGGGTTCGCGCATGTATCGATCTTTGGGGCTTAGCCTCTTGCTGGCCTGGTTTTCCGTCGCGGGGCTCGCACAGACCTCCGCTGCGTCTGTCGTCATTCCCCCTTTGCCGATTGGTCGGGCCGCGGGGCCGATCGCGGTGGACGGCGATCTGGGAGATGCCGGGTGGCAGGGGGCGGCGAAGATCGACCGGTTCTTCGAGACCCAGCCGGCCGACAACGTCCCGGCCAAGATCGAGACGATCGCCTGGGTGACCTACGACGATCGCTACTTCTATATCGGCGTACTGTGTAAGGACCCGAATCCGGCGGCGATCCGGGCGCCGTTCGTCGAGCGCGACGCGGTGATCGGGACGGACGACAACATCGCGATCTTCCTGGATACCCGGAACGACAAGCGCTCGGCCATCGAACTGCGGGTGAATCCGCGCGGCATTCAGGGCGACGGGGTGTTCAACGACGCGAACGGCAATGAGGATTTTTCGCCTGATTTCTTCTACGACACCGCGGCGAAGATCACGGCCGAGGGGTGGCAGGCGGAGTACCGGATTCCTTTTTCGAGCCTGCGCTATCCGAAGGCTGATCCCCAGAGCTGGGGCATTCTGGTCTGGCGCAACTATCCGCGCGACAACCGGTATGCCTTCTACTCCGCGCCGCAGCCGCGCGGCTCGAACTGCTACATCTGCCACAACCACGAGATCTCCGGCCTAACCGGCCTGCCCTCTTCAAACCACCTGGTGGCTGCACCCTACGTGACCGCAACCCGGAACGAGCGGCGGGATTCCGGAACCGGCGATTTCGAGGCCGAGCCGACCGACGCCGACGGCGGGCTCGATTTGAAGTGGAACCCGAACGCCGACAGCACGATCGACGCGACGATCAATCCCGACTTTTCGCAGATCGAGGCCGACGCGCCGCAGATCGCGGTCAACCAGCGGTTCGCCCTGTTCTTTCCCGAGAAACGGCCGTTCTTCCTCGAAGGGGTGGATCTGCTCGACACGCCGATCCAGGCGGTCTACACGCGGACCATCACCTCGCCCAAGTGGGGCCTGCGCGGCTCGGGCAAGATCGGTAGCTCGGCCTATACCCTGTTGGTCGCGGAGGACCGTGGCGGCGGCTTGGCCATTCTGCCGGACGCCACCGGATCGAGCTTCGCGCTTCAGGACTTCCGCTCGCAGGTGGCGATCGGCCGGCTACGACGCGACTTCGGCGACTCGTTCGGCGGCTTTCTGTTCACCGATCGCGAGATCGAAGGCGGTGGCCACAACCGGGTGATCGG
This sequence comes from Thermoanaerobaculia bacterium, assembly GCA_035607435.1. Classification (GTDB taxonomy): domain Bacteria; phylum Acidobacteriota; class Thermoanaerobaculia; order Multivoradales; family UBA5704; genus DASYKS01. Next base: position 6,447 of record DATMZU010000341.1, read on the forward strand.
CCCCGACTTTCAATGGCGTCCGAACCAGCGGGATCTCGTCTCGTTCCAGTTTCTCTATAGCGAGAGCGAGACGCCGAACCGCCCCGATCTCGCGAGGGAATGGGACGGGCGCAAGCTCTCCTCGCACCAGACCTACCTCAACTGGAACCGCAACGAGACGCGCTACGACTGGACTTTGCGCTGGGTCGATTCCGGCGACGAATTCCGCGCCGATGCCGGGTTCGTGCCGCAGGTCGGATTCCGGCGGGCGCGGGCGCAAGGAGGATTGCGGTGGTATCCGGAAGGCGGTCTGCTCAACTTCGTCCGCTTCTATGGCGGTGCCCAGGTCGAGGAGAACACGCACGGCCAGCGGATCTACCGCGACCTTTCTCCCGGCCTCTTCGTGATGGGCAAGAAGAACCTGCAGAGTTATCTGGAGCTTCACTCCGAGCAGGTCGATGCGCGCGGAACCCTGCTCGAACAGCGCTATGGGCTCTTTTTCATCCAGATCGACCCTTCCCGCCGCTTCTCGCGGATCAGCCTGACGGCACAGCTCGGCGATTCGATCGATTTCTTCCAGTCGCGGCTGGGCCGTGGCGGATCGCTCACCCTCGCCGGAACGCTCCGTCCCACTTCCCGGCTCGGTCTCGAATGGAGTACCCAGCGGAGCTGGCTGGACGTTGACGCGGAAGGGCGTACGCCGCGCGGCGGCCGGCTGTTCACCGCGCAGGTGGCTCGGCTCAAGACGACCTACGGATTCTCGGCGCGCTCGATCCTGCGCCTGATCGCCCAGAGCGAGCGCACCGATCAGGACTCCGAAGTCGCGGGGGGAAACTTGCCCCGCCGCTCGGGCTCGTTCCTCGGCTCGCTGCTCTACAGCTACAAGATCAACTGGCAGACCGTTCTGTTTCTTGGCTACGGCGACGACCGGCTGCGGGAGGAAAACGGCAACCTGCGCGCCACCGGACGGTCACTGTTCTTCAAGGTGTCGTACGCCTGGCAACGCTGAGAGCGCTGAGAGCGTCGAGAGGGACGGCCCAACCGACGGAGAGGAAGCGCCGAGGCGCCCTCTCCGCCGGAGCGGGAATCAATAGTCGAACCGGTTCGTGATGTAGCCCGAGAAATGCCAGAGCTCGGCGTAGCCGGACGGTGTACCGACGTAGATCTTGAAGTAGTCGCCGATCGCGCCGGAAAGACCGTAAATGCGGCCCACGCAATCGTCACAGACGAGGCTGCCGTCCTTGTAAACGTCCCAGAGCTTGTCGATCTGATCGTTGGTGGAGGTCGAAACGGCCACCAGCCGGAACTCGTACAGGTGACCGTCGCTCAGCGCCACGGCGTGCGCGAACGCCTGGGGCGTTCCCTCCTGCCAATTGGACGAGGAATAGCCAAGGGTCGGCGTGGACCAGACGCCGGTTTTTCCATCCCGAACGGCAAGCGGCGAATTGTCCGACCAGACGCTATGAACCGGGACCCATTTGGCCTCGGCGACCGAGGCGGCGGCGAGGAGGGCGAGGGAAGCGACGGCGATGCGAAGCGGGCTCTTCATGGCAATCTCCTTGGGGTTGAGGTTCAGGGAAGAGAGGCAAAAGGGACCGCCCGCCACACGCGAGCGGTCACCTTACGATGCGCAAAGAAAGAATCGCGCATCCCTCTGAACCTTGAGAGTGCCCGCGGCAAGAAAAGCGAGACGCGGATCAAATCGGCGCGAGACCGTGCTGCTCCATCCGCTCGAACAGCGCGTTGCGATCATCCCAATCGATCCCCGGAATACTCCGGCCGCTCTTGATCAGCGGGGCAAAGCGGAAGGCGATCTCGCCCAGCGCGGCCGCGTGGGCTTTGGCTTCACGGGAGAGGTTTTTTTCGATCATCGACAGATCATCTGGCAGGATGCTGAAACCTGTCAAATTGAGCGCCTTTCCGCCATTACAACGCTCGGAATTTCGACCCGCATCGTCACCGCCGGATCAAACGGCTCGTCCGCCCGTCCCGGTCTTTCGTCAGGCCGTGCATAGATCAACCGGTCGAGCCGGCCGGCGAGATCGACGCTCGCGGCGAGGCCGAGCTCGAACAGCTCCAGGGCTTCGCAGGCGTCGAGCGTGCCGAGCCGCTCTCCCAGATCGACGTAGTAGACGACCTCGGCCAGGCGGCTGCGCGCCTCCGCCAGCTCGCCGAGGCGGAGCGTCCGCGGCCGGCCCTCCGGGCATTCGGGGTCGAGGCGGGAGAGCAGATCGGCGGCCCCGACCGAGGCGCGGCGCAGGCGGTCGCCGATGCCGTGCGGATCTTTCCGCGCGGTCGGACCCTGCGGCCGGGTGGCTTCGTGGACCGCGAGCACCAAGCGATCGACCGCGGCGAGCGGCGGGGGTGGCGGAGGAGGAGGGGGCGGCGGAAGCGGCGGGGAGAGCGGCGGCGCAAGAGGGGCGTTGGCCGGATGAGGGGCGGGACGAGGGGCGGGGCGGGTGTGGAAGTCCATCGGTCATCTCCATTTCCGGGAGCAAAAGTGCTCACGGAGCAGAGAAGACGTAATGGACCTCGGGAATCCCGATACTTCCGGCAAACAAATTTCAGATGGCTGTTTTTACCCCTTGCCGCTCCACTCGTTGCGCTGGACCACGGGGAGCTGGAGCGCCCGTTCGCGGTCGAGGTCGAGGGAGCCGACGTGGAGGGCGAGCGGCGCCTGGACCCATTTATAGATCGAGCGGGTAAAGAGCGTCGCGAAGCGCTCCGCCCAGGCGGCGAGACGCTCCTGCGGGATGTCGGGGAAGAGCGAGGGGAGGGCGGCGGCCACCTCGTCGGGCGCGAGCTTTTCGCCCGCGTAGAGGTGGAGGCAGGCGTCGAGCACCGGAAACGGCATCAGCTCGCTCTCGGCGGTTTGCGCCGCGGCCAGCTCCGGCCCGGGCTCGGTGGCGAGAGTCATCGCGACCCCCTCGAAGCCGAACCGGGCGTGAAGCCGTTCGAGCAGGGCGACTACCACTGTCTTCGGGACGTTCGCGATCACCGACAGCGCCCCTTCGAGATCGCCGCCGATGGTCGTATAACCGACCGCCTTCTCGCTCATGTCGCCGGTCTGGA
>DATMZU010000363.1:0-9033 GCA_035607435.1 Thermoanaerobaculia bacterium
CTCGGCCTCGCCGTCTTGAGCCACTGGATTCTCGATTACTTCACCCACATCCCCGACCTACCGCTCACCATCAACGGCACGACGAAAGTCGGTCTAGGCCTCTGGCGATCGCTGCCGGCCACCCTAGCGGTCGAGGGATTGATCTTCATCGTAGGTGTCGCGATCTACGCTCGAACGACAAAGGCCCGCGATCGCGCCGGCCGCTTCGGATTCTGGGGCCTTGTGGCCTTCCTGCTCATCGCCCATTTCGCGGCGATCTACGGCCCGGTACCGACCGACGTCAAAGCCCTCGCCTGGGGCGGGCAATCCATCTGGCTGCTCGTGCTCTGGGGATACTGGCTGAATCGGCATCGAGAGCCGGTGGGGCAGTACGCGTAAACCCCCGATGGAAACCAGCGGCAAGAAGATCCTCATCCTCGCCGGTCCGAACGGCGCGGGGAAGACCACGTTCGCCCGAGAGTTTCTGCCGAATGAGGCCAACTGCCCCATTTTCGTCAACGCCGATCTGATCGCGGCTGGCCTTTCCCCCTTTGACCCGGAAGCCGCCGCCTTCCGAGCCGGCCGCCTGATGCTCGAAGAGATCGCCCACCACGCCGCCGCGGGCCGAAGCTTCGCCTTCGAGACAACCTTGTCGGGACTGACCTATGCGCGCATGATTCGCCGATGGCGGGAAGATGGGTACACCGTGGACCTCACCTACTTGTCGCTCGACTCACCCGAGGAGGCCATCTCTCGGGTCGCAAAGCGCGTTCAACAGGGAGGGCACAACGTGCTGAGCGAAATCGTTCGCCGCCGTTTCTCCGTCGGGCGTAGAAACTTTGAGACGATTTACCGGCCCTTGGTCGACTCCTGGCGCCTCTTCGACAACAGCGGAGATCGGCCACGTCTCTTGGAAGAAGGGAAAAATTCGTGAGCGAACCGCAGGAAACCCTCCACGCCACTCCGGACACGAAAGGCGCACTAGCTGCTCTGGTCCGGGCCGGCCAACGCGCTCGCGAAATCGCTCGGCAAACGGGTACCGCGATCGTGGTCGTACGCGACGGAAAGATCGTCGAGGAAAAGCAGCCTCCCGCGAAGCCCGGAAACGGATCGACCCCTAACGTTCTATGAGACAGCCACGCCTGCAACTTGCCCTCGTCCTCCTACTCCTCGGCCTCTCATATGGCTGCAAGCAGCGGCCTCCCGAAACCAAGCTCCTCGCAGGAGGCCTCTACACGATCGAAAGTGAGCCGGGGAAATTCGGAGCCACCAAGCTCCTCGTCTACGAGGACGGCATCTGTCACGTGCGCCTTTACCGCGAGGAGTACCCGAATCGCCCCGCGACCCTCGATCCGACCAAGCTCACGCTCGGCGGAGCCGGCGACAAAGAGGGTTTCTCCCTCGGCCACGTACCGCTACGGGAAGAATCGTTTCGAGCTTGGAAGCCAGTCCTTGCCGGGAAAGCCGAGGTCAAAGAGGAAGAGTTGGATGGCTATCGAATCTGGAAGAAGGACGGCGGGGGGAGTGCGTTCTGAGTTCCCGCCTGCGTAGCAGTGATCGAGCGCGACGGAAAGATCGTCGAGGAAGAGAAATCGAGCAAATCGGGCTTTTCGGCGAAAAAAGTTGACGGGGCGACCCGGAACCAGGCGGCGATCGCATACCGTCGCCGTTCTGGCTCTAGAAATGGGTGGAAAAGTCGGCAATCCACTGTTTCAGGCCCGCGCTCCTGAAGAAAAAATCGGCCATCCACTATTTCAAGCCTGCACTCCTGAAGAAATAGTCGGCACTGCACTTTTCCAAGTCTGCAATCGGGAAGAACAACTCGGAACTTCACTCTGGCGAGCGGTGCACTCGCCAGAAAAAAGTCAGGGATCTGCATTGCGAGCTCTGAACTGCCATTTGATCAACCGGCACTCCGAAGAAAGAACTCGAAACTGCACTCTGCCATGCCGGACATCCGGAGTGCGGAGTAAAAATTCCGGAGTACGCACATGGAATTGCCGAGTGCAGGCTTAAACTTTGGAGTGCGGACTCGAAACTTTGGAGCGCGGACTCGAAACTTCGGAACGCCGGAATCCGATCCCGAAGGTTCGCCTTGAACTTTCCGCTCGCAGCACTGGAATTTCGCCGGGCGGAGCCGACATTCACCGTGCCCACGCCAAACTTCTGCGGCGCCACGCCAATCCGCGCGCGTCCCGGACAAAAATGTGGATGCCCGGACTAGAACGACCGACGACTGTATTCTTGAATCGAGGGAAGGCTTTCTTGGAGCGCTGGAAGCCTTTCGCCAGTCCGTGGGACCGATCCGGAGATTACCGTCGGGCCTCCGCGGTTCCCCTTGCCGCGTTCCTATCGCTCGCTATCCCCAAGACTCGACCATGTCCTTCGCTTCTTTTAGCCCCAAGCCGGTGTTCTCTCGGACGATCTTGATGGCGTTAATTTTGTTCCCTTGGAACAACTCGGACCGCGCCGTGCTCATCCACTCGCTGTCCAGAGTCGCAGGGTGGGGTTGCCCGCAATGCGGACAGACGACAGCCTCGCTGCTTACCTTGCCAGAGCAACACCTGCAGGGTCCCAAATGCGGCATGACTTGACTCCCTCCGAGGATTTCCTGCGTTCGCCCGGCGTCCCATCTTGGCGATCAAGTCGTCGAAGAGCGAGGTCGAGTCGAACGGCCAAGCTTAGGAGTCTAGCAAGGTACGCGGCGCCAAGTGTCGCCGCGCACCTCGCGAATTCGGTCACCCGAAGCGCTATGCCCGCGAGTACGGGAAGCGATCCCGGATCTCTCGGTTGAAGAACTGGCCCTTGGAGGGGGCGTCCAGGAGGGCCGAATAGGTGCCTTGCGGAACGCCTTGGTAGCGGTAGATCCGGCCGGTCACGAATTCGATTTCGAGGGTCCGGGACGAGGAGTCGTAGCCGACCCCGGAGAGACTGGACGAAAGGACGGACTCGCGGTGCATAGGCCCCCACTTGGGGGCGCTCAGCCTGGAATCGCGAGAGTTCGTGCCCTGGGACCGCCCCTTCAGTATCATAACTCGGCGACAAAAATCTTTGACCAACGACTCTTGGGACGCGCGCTATCGAGGCTCCGGTACCGGTGGGTGCAACCGGATGGGCAGGTGCTTGGCATATCCCAGGAAATCGCCGTCCGTCGTAAGGATCGGGAGCTGATGGCGCTCGGCGACCGCGCAGATCAGAAAGTCGGTGTGGGCGCCTTGGATACCGTGCGCACGACACTGATTGAAAAATTCAGCGGCGCGGTCGTGTTCGTCGATCGTGACCGGCAGCATTGGGAACCAACCGAGGTGTGAGCGTAGACTTGCAAACCGGGTGGCATCCCGAATTCCGGAGAGGACTTCCTGCCGGATGGCTCCGAAAAGACAGACCCGGCCGCGCGCGACCAAAGCCGCAAATTCGACGACCGCGGGATGATCCGAGACCTTGCTGCGGCGCAGTCCGAGAGACCAGACCGTCGAATCGACCAGGACCTGAGTCATCGGCTGCGGTACTTCTTGGGCTCGTACTCCGGGTAGTACTCGATCGTGCCGAAGAGGTCGAGAATGCCGAGCTGCTGACGCTTCGCGATGTACTCCTGCAGCGCCTCGTTCACAGTGGCGCGCTTCGTCCGGTGGCCGCCCAACCGAACCGCCTCTTCGATGAGTGTCTCGTCCAGATCAAGATTCGTCGCCACGGCAGCCTCCTCTCACACAATTCTAGACGAAATCTTGTGCGAGAAACCAGATCACCAAGATGTCGGCGTTCATTCAAACCTAGTCCTCTCGGGAACAGGGACCGAGATCGCCGATCGACTCGAACGCAACAACCACGATCGCCGGGGAGGTGCAACAAGAAGCCCGCGATTGCGTTCTAGGACCTGCCGTTTCAATTCGCGTCGGCGGGCCGTGACCGCCGACCGAGAGGAGTCCGATGTTCAGGTATTCCGCGCTTCTACCGTTCTTGATTCCAACCCTCGCTTCCGCCGCGGGCGGCGCCCGTGAAAGCTGGGTCGTTGCGACCGACCTTTGGGGGAACACTCTCTACCAGGCGCTCGAGCTTGAACGGGGAGGGAATCGACTGACGGGGACGCTCGACGACGATCGGCTGGACGGCGAGATCGTCGATCACAAATTCCGCTTCGTGGTGACGGATTCCGAGCAGGCAACCTACGCATTCACCGGAGATGAGAGCGGCGAAACCCTTCGTGGCACCGCGGATTTTCCGGATACCAACCACCCGGAAGCCCGGGTGACTCACGCGTTCGAGGCCCGAAGGGTGCCACTGCGGCCCGAGGGTCCGCCAAGGCGCCACGAGCTCCAGCCGACCGACTGGAGCAACGAATTCTCCTCCCGCCGCAAGCCCGTGTTGACGATCTGGCCCGGCGATTCCGTTCATACCACCACGATCGACTCGGGCGGAGTGGATGAGAAGGGCAAGACTCGGGCTCTCTTCGGCAATCCGCAAACCGGCCCCTTCTACGTCGCAACTGCGGGCGTGGGCGACACTCTGGTCATCCGGATCGACCGGCTGCGGCTGAACCGGGACTACGCCGACAGCCTCGACGATCTGGTGAGCCGGGCGATCGGCCCCGGCTTGGCCTCGAAGGCCGCCGACCTGGGTCGCCCCGTCCGCTGGAAGCTAGATCGAGTGCGCGGTATGGCAAGCCTGGAGAATCCTCCGGATCGTCTGGCGAAGTTCGAAGTTCCCGTGCGTCCGATGCTCGGGGGATTGGCCGTTGCGCCAGGGTTCGGATCGCCACCGATCTCCACCGGCGATACGGGGCGTTTCGGCGGCAACATGGATTGGAACGAGATCGTGGAAGGGGTTACCGTCTACCTTCCGGTGAATCAGCCGGGAGCCTTGCTCTACCTGGGCGATGCCCATGCCCTCCAGGGAGACGGCGAAACCTCGCAGTGGGCGCTCGAGACCTCCATGGACGTCGAATTCAGCGTCGACGTGCTCCAAGGGCGTTCGATCTCCGGTCCGCGGGTCGAATCGGCCGGCCAGATCATGGCCCTGGGCCAGGCGGGTTCACTCGACGATGCCTTGCGCGCGGCCACCGCCGGGCTGACCCAATGGCTAGAGGAGGACTACGGCCTCAATCTTTCCGAGAGCGCCCAGGTTCTCGGGAGCTCCGTGCATTATGTCGTCGTCAACCTCGCGGGCCGTAGCGTGGGGGTGGCGGCCAAGCTCGACAAGCGGCTGCTGGGCGGTTTGCGGCCGATCCGCAAGTGACCTGGCGCTCTCACCGTTCCCCATAGAAAGGTCGCCGAGGTCGCCCGGCCTCACCTCACGCCTCCCTTGGCCCCCTTGGCCACCAGCGCCCGGTTCTGGCGCAATACGCCTCGTAATCAGCCCCGAAGGTTCGGCGTAGGGTCGGCTCTTCGTACGCCAGGACGAACAGGTGGGTGGCGAGCAAAAAGGCTCCGATGTAGGCCAAGAGGGCCGGCGACCGGTAGTAGAGAGCCGCGCCGAACATCGCCAGCCCGGCTCCCAGGTACATCGGGTTCCGGATGAAGCGATAGGGGCCGCGGTCCACCAGCCGACGGGGCGGATCGAACGGAGCGGGAGTGCCTCTCCCGACGGTCGCGAAGGTCAAGATGCACCAGAGGGCGACGATCGCTCCGACCAACCCCAGGAGAATCCCCGCGACTTCCGTCGGTCCGATCGTCGGGGAGGCCATGAGTCCCGACCGGGCCAGAACCCGCGCCGGCAGGAAGATCAGGAACAGGCCGATGAACAGCGTGGAGTAGGTGATCGCGCGGGCAAAGATGAACATCTTCATCCCTTTCGCTGAAGCTCAAGGCAAAGCTTTTCGTCCTACGGACGAATCCGGCGAAGGGTTTCGGATGCCTCGGAGGGCAGCGCCGGGACGCCGTCGCTTGCGACGGCATCCCTTTCGGCCCGCGGCTAATCCAGCCGCACCACCGCGTCGCCCGCTCCGATATCGACCTCGAGGGTGGCCCTCCCCGGGCCGGTCCAATTGATCGAACGGAGCAGGCCGCTCCCTTCGATCTTGCCGCCGCTCACCCATAGTTCCGCCTTTCCGGCGCCGACGTCGATATGGAGCGGTCCGACCGAGGCTTTGCTCTGCGTGATCGTGATATCTCCGCTCCCCGAGTCGGCTTCGACGCTGTTCAGCATGCCGGAGACCTGGACCTCACCGTTGACCGATTCGACTTCGAGCGGAACGTTCGCCGGCACCTTGAATCGGGCCTCGATCCACAGCTTGCGCGCGCGCCAGCCGGTGGCGCCCTTCACCCGAACCAGAACCTCATTCTTGGTGCGCGACCAGGCGAGGCTGACGCCGTCGGTCGCCTTCTGGCAAACATCCTGGGGTGTGCCCTCCAGGCAGCCGAGGTTGATTACGGCCTGGACGTTCGGGCCGTCCCACCCCTCGACAATCAGGTCGCCGGACTTAAGCTTCGTCTGGACCTTGGGCGCCGAGCCCACCTGGAACTCTTCGGTGATCTTGCGGACGGGGTCGAGAGCGAAGGAAGGTTGCGAGAGGGAGGCGAAGGTCGAAAGAGCGGCGAGGGCGGCGAGGATTCTGAGGGTCGCGAGCGAGAGGCTCTGGGCTGTCTTCATCGGTGGTCCTCCTGAAGGCCGATTGTGGCAGACGAGAGCGGTCGGATGTCAAAGGCGGACCTCGATGGACACCGAGGAGTGAATCTGTTAGGATACGAAACTAACGCGACCAATATTCGCTGTGAGTTTCCGCCCAAGGCCTGATTTCGCCCTGGCGGCGCCGTTCGTCACCCGGATCGACGACCTATCGCTGGGGGAGGAGCCGGATCATGGCAGAAGACAAGATCGGACCCGAAGACCTGCTCGTGATGGAGCTGGTCGATGTCGTCGAAGGGCGCCCTCCGAGGACCGAGGCCTACAAAAAGTCGTACGGAGGTGCGGCCTATCTGAATGGAACCGGGTCGGGAAATTGGGAACCGGTCGCCCGGGCGGTCGAATTTGGGGCGACTCAGGGAGAAGCGCAGAAGCCGGCTCGCGAGGCCCTGTTGAAGACCATCTTTCCCTTGATGCGAAGCCGCTTCATGATCACCGAGACGATGAGCTTGATCTACGGCTCGATGCATCTCGCGGCCTTCGCCTCGATCGCGCGGACCGCCCTCGCCCAAAACGATCAGGAGGTCGCCTCCGAAGCGCTCGCGTGCATCCGGCTCTACCTCTCGATCGCCGCGGCGCGCCAACTTCCGGACGGCAGAGTGCTGGTGGCGGGCATGCGTTCGGCCGGGCACGAAGCCTGGGAGTATGGCGACCCGTGGGCGAGCTTCGCCCTCGATTTGGCGCTCCAGCGCGACACGAGCCGCTCTTTCGCCGCGCTCAAAAAAGCCGGAAAGGGGCCGAAGAACGCTTGGCAGAAAGCCGTCTTCACCGGCTGCCAGTCCGCTCTCGTCCAGGCGATGAAAGGCTGGCAGGAGGATTCCCCCCTTCCCTCCGGATTCCAAGCCACGACGCCTCTCCATGTGCTCAAGACGTCCGAAGGCGTCGCGACCTGGATCGAGCAAAATCACAATTCGAACACCAAACCCGAGATCTGCTCGGTTTGGACCGGCGGCGAGGTCACCACCCTGCCGGGACCGCGGCTCGCGGCGCTTCACGGCAAACGCACCAATCGCGGTTGGATCGAGGCCAGTTGCAGGCGCGAAGACGACAAGCTCGTGGTCGTGATCGATGGTGAAACTTTCTCGGTGCCGCTTCCCGGCGGCGACGTTCGCCTCTCACTGCGCATTTCCGCCGCGGGAGAGATCGAGGAATCCCCGAATCGTCCCGACGGGCCTGATCCCGAGGGGCCTGATCCCGGTGATCCTGATCCCGAGACTCCTGACCCCGAAGTTCCTGATCCCGAAGTTCCTGATCCCGAACCCGATGGATCCACCATCGACGTTGAAGCCTTGGCGGCGGAAGTCGAAGCGCTCGGAGCGCAACCGCCCGAAACAGCCGCGGCCGTGGCGCTGGTGCGCGGCAGACAATGGCAGGAGGCAAGCCAGGTGGTCTTCAACCTCATGGTTCCGAAGCGAAATCAGGGGGCTCGCGTCGCCCTGTCGAATCGCCTGGCCGCCATGGCCGTGAGCTTCCGGTGAGGATCGCTCCGCCTCTTTAGGGCGCCATCCCGGGCTGGACGATCTCCTTCTTCGCGTCGTCCTTCGCCTTGCGAACCAGGGCGCGCACGTCGGCCAGCAGCTGCTTGGCGTCGTAGACGATGCCGTCCTTGATCGTGTAACGCACGCCTCCCTTGCGAACGACTTCGTTCTGGTCGTTCAGTTGAATCGCCCCGGTGCCGTACAGCACTTGGAGGTTTTCGATCGGGTTCGCGCCGACCACCACCAGGTCGGCGAGCTTGCCGGGTTCGACGCTGCCGATCTGATCGGACACGCCGAGCGCCTGGGCGCCGAGCAGGGTGGCGGAACGGATCACTTCGAGCGGATGGAAGCCCGCCTCGCGCAGCAGCTCCAGCTCGCGGATGTAGTCGAAGCCGTAGAGCTTGTAGATGTAGCCGCTGTCCGAGCCGGTGGTGACCCGGCCCCCCGCGTTCTTGTAATCGACCAGGAAGGACATCCAGATCCGGTAGTTCTCCTTCCAGGCCACCTCCTGCTCGGTGCCCCAGGCGAACCAATAGGAACCGTGGGATTTGCGGCTCGGCGCATAGAAGTCCCAGAGCGAGGGGAGCGTGTACTCCTCGTGCCACTCGGCGCGGCGAGCGCGCATCAAGTCGCGGTTCGCCTCGTAGATCGTGAGGGTCGGATCGATGGTGAAATCGAGCTTCACCAGCTCGTCGATCACCGCCATCCAACGTTCCGAGCCGCGCGGCGCGGCCTGCTGCCAGAGGCGGCCGGCTTCGCCGAACCGGTCGGACTCGTCGGCGTAGTTGTAGTCCACGGGATAGTTTTGGATCGTCCGATCGACGAACAGCGCCTCGGGCAGACCGTACCAATGCTCCATCGAGGTCAGCCCCCAGCGGGCGGAGTCGAGCACGTTGACCCGCGAGACGTAGAGCTGGGCGTGGTGGCAGGCGGAGCGCAGGCCGAGCTTCTTCGCCTC
>DATMZU010000373.1:0-4016 GCA_035607435.1 Thermoanaerobaculia bacterium
CCAAGCCGGTCGAGGGCAAAGAGATCGCCCACGTCGGAACGATTTCCGCGAACAACGACGAGGAGATCGGCGGCATCATCTCCGAGGCGATGGAGAAGGTCGGCAAGGACGGCGTCATCACCGTCGAAGAGGCGCGCGGCCTCGACACCACCCTCGAAGTGGTCGAGGGAATGCAGTTCGACCGCGGCTACCTCTCGCCCTACTTCGTGACCGACGCCGAGCGCATGGAGACGGTGCTTGAGAACGCCAAGATCCTCCTCCACGAGAAGAAGATCAGCTCGATGAAGGACCTCCTGCCGATCCTGGAGCAGGTTGCCAAGCAAGGCCGTCCGCTGCTGATCATCGCCGAGGACGTCGAGGGCGAGGCGCTCGCGACCCTGGTGGTCAACAAGCTCCGCGGAACGCTCCACATCGCGGCGGCCAAGGCCCCCGGCTTCGGCGATCGCCGCAAGGCGATGCTCGAAGACATCGCGACCCTCACCGGCGGCCGCGTGATCACCGAGGATCTCGGCATCAAGCTGGAGAGCGTCCGCTGGGAAGACCTCGGCGACGCGAAGAAAGTGGTCCTGACCAAGGACGACACGACGATCGTCACCGATTCCGACGATCAGGCGCGCCGCGAGGCGATCGCCGGCCGGGTCAAGCAGATCCGCAACCAGGTCGAAGAGACGACTTCCGACTACGACCGCGAGAAGCTCCAGGAGCGTCTCGCGAAGTTGGTCGGCGGCGTCGCGGTGATCAAGGTCGGCGCGGCCACCGAGACCGAAATGAAAGAGAAGAAGGCGCGGGTCGAGGACGCGATGCACGCGACCAAGGCCGCGGTCGAAGAGGGGATCGTCCCGGGCGGCGGCGTCACGCTGCTCCGCGCGATTCCGGCGATCGACCTGCTCAAGGCCGAGGGCGACGTGCAGGTGGGCATCAACATCGTCCGCCGCGCGCTCGAAGAGCCGACCCGTCAGATCGCGGCGAACGCGGGTGAAGAGGGCTCGGTGATCGTCAAGAGCCTGCTCGCCGAGACCGGCAACATCGGTTTCAACGCGGCGAACGGCAAGATGGAAGACCTGATCAAGTCGGGCGTCATCGATCCGGCCAAGGTCACCAAGACCGCTCTCGTCAACGCCGCATCGATCGCGAGCCTGATGCTCACGACCGAGGCGATGATCTCCGAGATCAAGGAGAAGGACGAGAACAAGGGTGGCGGTGCCGGCGGCGGCATGCCGGGCGGCATGGGCGGCATGTACTAGGAAGCTCGCCCCGGAGGGTCCTGCCCTCAGCGCAGCAAAAACGGCCGGCCCTTCGCGGGGCCGGCCGTTTGATTTGTTTCCGACTTGGGGCCGGAGCAGGCTTTAAAAGTGGGCGCGCAAACCGAGATAGATTTTGGTCTGCAGGCTGTCCTGCGCGTCCTGCACGAGATCGAAGCGGCCGGTGCCGAAGGCGGAGAGGTGCTCGCCGAGGAACAGATCGACGCCGAATTGCGCGTCGACGCCGACCTTCGTCTCATTTCCGGTATCGCCCGGGTTGTCCTTGAGCAGAGCGCCATCGATCTGGTGAATCGCAGCGCCCGCGCCGAAGAACGTCTCGATGTTGCCGAACGGCACCACGCCGATCAGGTTCGCGCCCAGGAGCAGGTCGCTCGCCTTCTCGCCGCCGCGCGCTTTCGAGGTTTCCCAGTAGCCGATCTCGGGCTCGACGTAGCCGCGAATCCCGCGATCGACCGAACCGTAATCCGCCTCGTTCTTGTGCCCCGCCCGGATGCGCAGCGAGGCGGTCAGGTACGGCTCGGTAAAGCTGCCGTTCGAAGGCTCGACCAAGCCGACGCCGACGGACAGAGCAAACCGCTTCTCCTCTTTGTAATCCGCATAGGGATCCCGATTCGGATCGCCATCGCGGCTTTGCGGATCCTGCGCCCGCGCGAGAGCGGGCACCATCAGGGTCGCTCCCACGGCCACCACGGTGAGCCAACGTTTCATGCGCGATTCCCTCCTGTTGCGTTAGAGCCCACTGTCAGCGTCGACGAGAGCCACGGTTTTTTCTTTGGGGTTTTGCAAGTTTCCCGCCAATTCTAGCAAAAAGCATCCCGGCCCGCTTTTGCGCCTTCGCCATCCGTTCGGACGAGGGGCGCGAAGCGTTCGGCCACCGTGGACGACTCCCCGATCGGGGTTCCCCCGCGCTCGATCCAAGCGTGCGCGGCCAGTCGATCCCCTTCTTTCCGGACGCCGAACCGCAGGTCGCTGGCGATCCCTTCCTCCGCCAAAAAGGAGCGCAAGGCGAGCGCCCTCGACACGCAGCGCATGGGGTAAAGGTGGTGGCGGGCCGCGACGTCCACCGCGCGCACCCACGGCTCGATCGCGCTCTCTCCGCCGGCTTCGCGCGCCGGGATCGGGCGACCGCCGGCAGCGGAAACCGCGGCGAAGCCGCGGAGGCGCAGCCGGAGATCGATGGCCAGCAGACGAATCGCCGCGCGGATCAATCTGCGCCGATCGATCGCGGGCAGAGCCCACCATCGGCGCAGGTTAGCCAGGCGAGAGGTCCGGGGAGGTGACATCGATCAGTCCATGTTCCGCCAGGTCGCGGAGGAGGCCGCGCAGATCCGCATGGAGCGTCGGGCGATCGACCTCGAACTCGGCCGACATCCGCTCCTCCACTTCGCCGAGCGTAGCGCCTTCGGCCAGCAGCGTCCAGGCGCGCGTTCCCACCTCGTTCAGACCGTAATAGATGCCGAGGTCGACGTCGAGAAGAACCATTTCGCCGCCGACCTCGCGGGCGAGAACTCCGGCCCGACAACGGGCGATGCTGCGGGGGGTCAGCTCCGGAGTCAAGAGCATCATGGCTTCTTGCGAAGCTATCACAGCGCCGAGAGGCGTTCGAGAATCGCCTCGCGCACGCGAGGAAGCTGCTTCAAGCCATCCGGATAGCTCAGGCGGAAGATGGGAACCCGGGCCGCGACCGCGGCGATTCGTTCGAACCGCCGAGCCACTCCGACCGCGGCCTCCCCGAGCGCTCCAAGGAACGAGTGACGCACCAGCTCGATCATCGCTTCGCTCGGCGAGACGCGAGAAAGCTCGATGGCCGAGCCCTCCCGGACGGGCAGAAACAGCGCGCCGAGCTCGACCGCGGAGTCGTGGAACGCGCCGTGCCCTCTGCCGCCGACCGGCACGCGCCGCTTGTCGAAATCCGGATGTACGGGCTCAAGCTGGTGGGAATTCCGGACCAGCTCGTGGGCGGAGGCCGGCCAGAGACGCATCTGGGGAAAGCCCGGCTGAGCCATCACCCGCCCGCGCTCGTCGAGATCGAGCGAAAGCACGTCGTCGGTGAGGAAGGGAACGTTGGCGCCCAGGAAGCTCGCGGCGAGAGTGCTCTTTCCGGCCCGGTTGAAACCGAGAAAGCCGATGGCGCACGAGGGCGGATTCACCGCGGAGGCGTGCAGGCAGAGCGATCCCGACAGCTCGAGCCAAAGCCCGAAGACGATTCCCAGAAGGTAGGCCTCGTAGGGTGCAGGATCGGCGTCCTTGGAAGGCGAGAAGCCGATCCTGCCCGGCTCGATCAGAAAATCGCCGACGTCAAGGAAGCGAAGGAGGTACCGCTCGCCGTCCCGATAGGCGGTCAGCCAACTTTCCGCCCCTGGCGGCGAAGCAGCGCTGCGAAAGAAGGGGCCGGCGTCGAGAGGAGGAAGCTCCGGCCTCGGTAGGATCTCGACCACCAGGTCGATGGGGCCGCCCGGGCTGCGGACGACTGGAGTGACCCATGGCGTCTCGACGGAGACGTTGCGTCCAAAGAGACGGTAGATGGGCACTCGGGTCGTCGATCCTCCGCTCTCCGGCGGTTCAAGTGAAATGCAGCCTCAACCAAGCCTCGAGAGTCAGGCTATACCAGAACAGCGCCTCCTCGGTGCTCCCCGCCCGGTACCTCTCATAGGCGGCACGTAGGGGGGCCTCGCGGACGAACCCCATGCGCGCGGCGACCATGTCGGTGAGCAACCCCCGAACCCGTTCACACTCGCGCTCGCGGAGGCTCCG
>DATMZU010000384.1:0-9651 GCA_035607435.1 Thermoanaerobaculia bacterium
CAGGCGAACATCTCGGCGTCGAATTCGTATCCCACGCTTAGGTTGACGCCGTGTACACGCAGCAACTTGGGGTCGTCGTTGAGGCTCTCGCGGATGTACTCGAGCGCTCGGATGACGTCACTGGTGAGACCTTCGCCATTGTGGTCGAGCACGCGCAGGCTGACCAGCCTGCAGGCGGGGGCCACGCCGCGCAGCACCCAGGGTTTGGGCACCCGCACGCTCACCACTCTCCTCGACTCAATGGCGCCGCTCAGGCCCATGCTGGCGCGCCGCTCGAGGCGCACCACGTCTTTGGGCTTCATCTTCTTACCCAGGCCACCGGCGATGATGCCACCAACGTGGGTGCCGTGGCCGTACTCGTCCTGCAGGGCGTGCAGGCGGTGCCGGCGGATGAGATCCCTCCGCTCGAGCGGGCTCAGCGATGGCAGTGCGTGGTGACCGCCGACGCGGTCGGGATCGGGGAGCCGGACGCGATTGCCACTCTCCGGAGAACCCACCTCAAGTACCTCGCAAAAGCAGCGGTGCAATTCCTCCACGGATCCGCCGAGAGTCCCGCCGGAGCCGACCGTCTCCTCGGACTCCGCGAAGTGCGGATGGTCCCCCTGGACCCCCGAGTCGATGACCGCCCATACAACGCCCGCCCCGGCCGCCGCGAACGCCCGAAACGCCGCATCCGCCTTGATCGTTGCCACGGACGCATCGATCAATCCCTTGACCTTGAAGTCGGGCCAGACTCGGTAGATCGTGCGGTAGCGTTTGTGGAATGAGTCCTGAGTCTCCTTCTTCTCTTTCGCCATCTCCGCTGCGCGAATGCCATCCTGGATCACCAGCTTCTTCAGGTCCGGCAAGGAAACCAGGGCTGCGAAGTAGGTCTTCCCAAGCCGCCGAGGTGTGCGAGCCTCCTGCCCACGCAACGTGCCCTTCTTCTTTTCTGTTTTCTCGTCGGCTTCGATCACGCTTGCGTAGAGCTCGACGAAGCCCTGAGCTGCTCCATCAAGTCCACTGGCGTGGAGAATGTTCAGCTCCACGATGTAAGAGCACGGGAAGTTTGGATCTGTTGGCATTCCCCACGATTCGCGAGCCTCGGGGTCCTCGAGCTGGGGCGGAATCACGACCCTGCCGAATTTGTCCCCTACGTCGTCGGCGAAGTCCTTGTCCGGTGGCGTCTTGGCGGGTGGTTTCTCTGCGGCTGGTTTCCTCGCCGCCGGCTTCTTGCCCGTTCGGTCTTTGGTGGTAGCCATGCGTTTCTCCTCGTCATCAAAGCGACGGACGCAGGGTCAGATTTTCACCATGCCAACCGGCCAGTTCTTCGCCCGTGGCGACGACCTCTTCCACTAGCTGTCACTGTTTGGACGCGCCAGTGTGTCTTGAAGGTGAGACGTCCCGGCGGCTTCGCAGTCGGCACGAGAGAAGAGCGGGAGCGGACGCGAACGATCGCCGCCCTCGACGGGAAGGCCCTAGTGAGATCAAATCTCCTACCGGGAGGCCTCGATGCCACGATCCAGCACGACAAGCCTGCTTTGGGCTTCCGCCCTCGCGGCTGTTCCTCAGATCGTCCGCGCTTCGGGGCGCCACTGGAGCCGGGAGCCAGGCGCGGATAACCCGCGATCTCGCGGCGGGGCAGCCGATCGTCCCTTTACGTGATTGTGGCGTTCGTGAAGCCGGGTCACTACACGGTGAAGTCACAGCGGGCGCGTGGTGCGCCACGCAGCCGCTCGCGATGCTCGCCGATCCGAGAATCGACCCGGCGGCCGCGCAGGAGGCGATGTGACGGTGCGGGGGCTGCGCTGGCTGGTCCCTCTGCTCTGGTGGGCCGGAACCTCCGCCCTCCTCGCGGCCGTTCCGCCGGACCTTGCCGAATCGGCGCGCCAGATCGAGCAGCTCGCGGCAACCCGGGGAGCGGAGAGCGAAAGCGCGCGGCTGAAGCGATTCTTCGATCTCTACTGGGCCACGTACTTGCGCGAGTTTCCCGATCTCGCCGCGGAAGTGGGCCAGCCGGGTCTCGACGACCGCTGGCCCGATCGCTCGCCCGAGGCCCTCGCACTTATCCATCACATTGCGCGCCTGGAGTTGGCCGCCCTCTCGGCGATCGACCGCTCGCGGCTCACTCCGGCCGAGCAGGTCGATCACGACCTGGCCCATCGGCGTCTGGAGATGCAGATCGAGGGGGAGCGGTTCCACGACTTGGAACCGTCCCACAATGAGCTCCTGCTGATCGACCAGATGAGCGGCATCGACCAGGAGCTGGCCGAGCTGGCGTACAGGCCGGCCCGCACCGTCGAGGACTACGAGGCCGTTCTGGCGCGCCTTCGCGGTTTCCCCACCGCGGTGGAACAGACCCTCGCTCAGCTCGCCCGGGGACTGGCGGCGGGAATCACGCCGCCGCGAGAAACCCTCCGTGACGTGCCCGAGCGGGTGGCGAGCCTGATCGCCGATGATCCCTGGCAGAGCCCCGTCCTGGCGTCGTTCCAGGAGCTTCCGGAAACGATCCCCGCGACGGAGCGGGAGCGGTTGCGACACGCGGCGGCCCGCGTCTTCGCCGAGCAGGTGGGGCCGGCCCTGCGTCGGCTCCACGACTATCTCGCCGAGACCTACGTCCCGCGGGCTCGCGTAACCTCGCGATGGGCGACCTGCCGGACGGCAAGGCCTGGTACGCCTACCAGCTTCGCAATACGACCACCACCGATCTCACGCCGGACCAGATCCCTAAGCTCGGCCTCGCCGAGGTGCGGCGCATTCGCCAGGAGATGGACGCGCTCATAGCTTCGACCGGCTTTGCGGGAAACTTCGAGGATTTTCGCCGGTTCCTGCGCACCGATCCGCACTTCTTCTACGACCGGCCCGAGGATCTGGTCGCCGGCTACCGCGACATCGCGAAGCGGATCGACCCCCAGCTGATCAAGCTCTTCGGCCATCTGCCGCAGCTCCCCTACGGCGTCAAGGCCATGGAGGGGGCCGGCGCGAAATCGGCTCCGGCCGGTATTTTCAGCCACGGCTCGCTCGCCGACGGGCTGCCGGGCTGGTTCGTGGTCAACACCTGGGATTTCAAATCGCGCCCCAAATGGGCAATGGAGGCGCTGACCCTGCACGAGGCCGTGCCGGGGCACCACCTCCAATACTCCCTCGCCGAGGAGCAGGAAGAGGTGCCCGAGTGGCGCAAGTGGGATGCCTATTGGGCGTTCGCCGAAGGCTGGGGGCTCTACGCCGAGAGCCTGGGGACCGAGATCGGTCTTTATCAAGATCCCTACGCGAAATTCGGCCGGCTCACCGGCGAGATCTGGCGGGCCATTCGCTTGGTGGTCGACACCGGCGTTCACGCCAAGGGCTGGACACGCCAGCAGGCGCTCGACTATTACCAGGCGAATTCCGCCCGGAGCGAGCACGAGATCGAACTCGAGGTCAACCGCATCATCGTGCTGCCGGGAACGGTGCCGGCCTACAAGATCGGCGAGCTCAAGATTCTGGAGCTGCGGGCCTTCGCGCAGAAAGAGCTCGGAGCCCGCTTCGACCTCCGAGCCTTCCACGATCGCCTCCTGGGCCACGGCCAGTTGCCGCTGGACCTGCTGGAGAAGAGCATTATGGAGTGGGTGCAAAGTTTGAAGTCGGCTCAGAGTCCGGAGCCCCGAACTCGTGAATCACCTCGATCAAACCCATGATGTTCTCGTTGAGCGATTCGAGATCTTCTGCGGGCACCCACCATTCGGTGTGGTGCGAACCGCCGACCTGGTGAATCGAGTATCGGTCCATGAATTCCTTCCGTACCTGGAACCGCGTCACGTAACCGACGCCGCTCGCTTTGACGTTCCAATCGCGGGCGATCTCGATCGCGTACTGCTCGTTCGTCACGGGATAGAAGATCGGCTGCTCCGGCAGGCGCGGCGGCCATTTCGTGAAGCCGCTGGCTTTCACCAAGGAAAGCTCTTCCGGACCGGTGGGACGATAGAGCAGGGTTGCTTCGCTCATGTCCGCAGCTCGACCCGAGAAAACACATCCAGCATCTCGTCCTCGGTCGGAGGGCTGAGAACATTCCGAGCCGCGAAGTCTTCCGCCTGCGGATACCCCGTCGCTCGAATGCGCCCGGCGGCATCCTCAAGGTCGTAGGCTGTGTGCCGCGGCTCGACATCGGGGCCGAGCAGGAGCCAATCGGCGCCGGGTTTTCCGAACGGCATTCCGACGCTGCCTGCGTTGACGACGCGCACCGCTCCGACGTTTCGGTCGAACGGCATGTGGGTGTGACCGCAGACCACTACGGACACGCCGAGATCGGCGAAGATCGGCACCAGCTGCTCTTCCGGCGTCGCGCGGGTGAAGATCTCCGTATCGTTGCGCGGCGTCGCGTGGCAGAACAACATCTCGCCCAAGCCCGGGATCTCGAATCGGAGCATCTCAGGCCAGCCGGCAATCTCCACCTCGTGCTCCGGAGAAATCTGTTCCGCCACCCAGCGGATCACCTCGCGCACCGGTTCCGGGAGCTTGGGGTTCTCCGCTCCGGCACGGCGGGCCAGGACTTCCCGGTCGCCGTTGCCGCGGAGAAATTGAATCGGCAGGTCGAGAGAGAGCAAGAGGTCGAGCGTTTCACACGGCATCGGGCCGGGAAACAAATCGCCTCCGACGACCACCCGGTCTACCTCGGAGCGGCGGACCTCATCGACCACCGCTTCGAGCGCCGGGAGGTTGCCGTGAATGTCGTAGAGCGCCGCGACGCGCATTTTCTCTCCTCCAAAATACGATTCAATCCTACGCCGAGTCGCATCCAAACTCGTGGCTCTAGGCCCCGCGGCCACGATTCAGAACTACCTTCCAGAAGGGGCAAAGCCAGAGATCCCCGAGGTTGGCGAATGCTTTGTCTCGCAAGATCTCTTAGCCTGCACATCGCTTAGTAGAACCCGCGGATGTGCCTCCGCATTTGCTGTCCAAGAGAGGAGCTCGCCGATGAAATTCGCCTGCCGTCGTTGGATGCTCTTTACCCTGGCCGCCCTCGCCCTGTTGGCTGTTGCCGTTCCTCCTGCCGAAGCCGCTGTTGCCGAACCGGTTCCCGCCCCGATCAGCGCCCGGACCAGCCGCGACACTTCGGGGCTCCCCACCACCACCGGCTGCACGGTCGATCCCGCCCGCGAGCTGTTCATTCGGGACCTCTCGGTGGTCAACGATTGCTTCCGGACCACTTGGACCGGCATCTGCGCGAAACCGGTGCAGCCCGCGACCCGCGGCGCCTGGACGTTCGGCCGGCTGATGGAAGGCCTCGCCGGCACGACCGATCCGGCCAAGCTCTCGACGTTCACGCTCAACTGGCTCAAGCATTGGAAGGGCGATTTGACGATCAATGGCGATCCGGTCCCCATGCGGCCGAACGTCCAGGACTTCATCATCACGCCCTGGCTGACCGCTTCGGGCGGTGTGCAGCTCGACATGCAGAAGGCGCCGTTCCGTCTGCTCGCGATCGTCGCCCGGCTCGACCTTCGCCAGAACTCGGGCTACACCGGCGGCGGCACGACCGCGGGCGAGGGGCGTTTCGTGTTTAACCTGCTCGATGCTCAGGGCAACACGACACAGTTCCTGACGATCCTCGAATACGGCCTCGACGCGCGCGCCTGCACCGACGTCCAGACCTGGGCGAACGCCTGGCACGCTCTCGGCTCGATCCCGTTCGGACCGAGCTACAACGCGGCGCTGCAGCAGATCACCGACCAGTTCTCGCGAATCGGCGCCTCGCCGAACAAGCCGAACGGCAGCGCGCTCAACCAGGCGCGGACCAACGACTTCTTCCTGCTCCAGCCGTGGGAGCTGCGCGAGTTCAAGCTGGCGGTGGACACCCGGACGTCTCCCGCGCCGCTCACCGAGGTGACCGTAGCGCAGACACCGGCCAACAGCCGCCAGCACACCCAGCACCTCGCGGACTACATCAACCAGGAGACGCCCGCGATTCTCGCCGGCCAGCACGTGATACCGCTGTCGTTCCAAAATCTGCCGTTCCGCGGCGGCGCCTCGCCCCACTCGCTGGATTTCAACTGGGACGGTCCGCAGCCGCCCAACTGCGGCGCGATCAATACCCCCGAAGCGCGGCACATCGTCTCGCGCGACACCTGCAACGGCTGCCACGGCGGCGAAACCGGCACGTTCTTCAAGCACGTCGAGCCGCGCCAACCGAACCAGGCCTCGACACTGTCGGCGTTCCTGACCGGCACCGGTCCGCTCACCGACATCTGCGGCCTCAAACACACGTTCGGCGACATCGAAAGGCGCCGAGTCGATCTGTGCCAACTGCTCGCGAAGAACTGCTCTCAGATCGACACCGAGCCGTTCGTGACGTTCGTTCACTAGTCCACAACAAAAGGCCCGGCGGCCGGGTGTCGATGTTCGAAATCCGGAGCTGCAAGGGTTTTTCCCTTACCGAGAGCGGCTATCCAAGCAGGATAGCCGCTCTCCTGTTCTTCGCAGTGATAGGTTCACCGCATGCCTTCCCTTTCGTCGTTCGCCGGTCCCGTGGTCGTCGCCGTGCTCGCCGTGCTCTCGCTGCTGCATGTCTATTGGGGATTCGGCGGGCGGCTCGGCTGGCTCTCCGCCTTTCCAGAGGTCGAGAGCCGGCCGCTGTTCGTGCCGACCGCGGCCCAGTCGTTCGCGGTCGCCGCGGCCCTCGGGGTCGCGGCGGTCGTGATCGCAGGCACGGCCGGCTTGATCTCGGTTCCGGTCTCGAACCGACTTTTGCGGATCGGCTCTTACGGGATTGCGGTGGTTTTCCTGCTGCGCGCGATCGGCGAATTTCGCCACGTCGGTTTCTTCAAGCGCAACCGCCGCACCCGCTTCGCGCGAATGGACTCGTTGTTCTACTCGCCCCTGTGCGTGCTGATCGCGGCGGGCGCGTTTCTGGTGGCCCGCGGCACTGCGCCGTAGGCTTCAACCCGCAAGCAAGCGCGCCTGACGGACGAAGTTCACCGCCATCTTTTCCGAGACGCCCGGCAGGACGCGGGCCAGCTCTCGCGGGTCGGCGGCGAGGAGGGCTTCGGCGGTGGCGATGCCGCGGGCCCGGAGGATCTCGGCGCGGCGGGGGCCGATGCCTTTGATTTCGATCGGCGCGATCGGTTGGGAGAGCACGGGACCCGGCGTGGGAGAGAGCTGCGGCGGCGCGGCCGGGGAATCTTCGTCGCAGCCGCAGTCGTCCGGCGCGCCAGGAGGCGGCGTCGGGAGAGGGAGGGGCGTTCCCGTCGGAGTGGGCCGCGGACGGGGCGAGATGGAGGGGCGGGGGGTGTTGGCGTCGGCCAGATCCCAGGCGAGCGTGCCGCCGACCACCGATAGTTCGCCCGGCGCCTCGGCGAGGAAGGTGAGCGGAACGCGTACGTGGGACACGAGGTGAAGCTCTATCGCGTCGATCCGGGCCGAAGAGCCGGCCGGTACGGCGAGCAGAACTTCGGCGCGCGCGGCGGTCGCCGGGACGGTGCCGAGCGCTAGCGCCCGATCGAAGCCGTGGGCGGGCATTTCGATTCCGACCGCTTCACCCACCTCCGTACCGTCCGCGGCGAGGAATCGCAGCTCTAGGAGCGGTGGAGTGCCGGATTCGAGCCGCGAGCGCAGGCGCAGTTCGAACGGCGCTCCGGGTTGGGCCGCGATCTCCTGGCGAAGCGTGACGGTTCCCGCGCCCGCGTTGCTCACGCGCGATCCGGCGCCGGCCGCCGCGATGCGGAAACCGGAAGCCGCGGCCGGTTGCTGCGCCCATACCGTTCCCGAGTCTCCGCGCAGATCGCCCGCGGCGAGGGCGTTTTCCGGCTCACGGAACGAGGCGTCGCGCAGCAGCGCCAGCCCGTCTTCGGCGACGAAGCGGACCTCCGCCGCGGCCGTTTTGAGCGGCGCCGTGAACCGGCCGCGATGGAAGGTCGGCTCGCTCGATCGACCGCGGATCCGCAGCGCGATCGGCAGCGTTTCGATTCCGAGCGTCGCGCCGTCCGCCGCGCGCCAAAGCACCTCGGCTCGGGCTTCCGTCTGAGCCATACCGAAAAACGACAGCTCGTAGGTGCGTCCCGGCGTTGCGGTGACCACCTGCGACAGGGCCGAAGGGCCGAGCGGCGCCGTGGGCAAGCGACTCTGCGAAGCGAGCGAGGCGGTCTCCGGCTCGCCCAACACCAGACCGCGGCCTGCCGCGCCGGAGAGCGAGAACGGCAGCGCGCGCCCGGCCGTCACCGTCCAATCGAGCGGGTGCGGCGTGCCGAGCGGGATCACCTGGATGAGCCGGTTCGGCGCGGCGCCCGTGTCGGAAAGCGGCAGCGCGACCGCCCGGTCGCCGAGCGGCGAGACGGCGATCCCGGAGAGCAGGGAGAGCGAACCGGCGCCTGAAGGAACCGGAAGGCGCCGCAGGCCGGCTGCCGAGAGCGCCACGGCGAGAAAGCCGCTCGCGCCGGCCAACAGCGCGCGCGCGCCGCCGGGCTCGGCGGCAAGCGCCGCGAAACCCTGCCCCGGCAGGTTCAGACTCGGTTCCGCGAGAGCGAGCGTCTCGGCGTCGTAGCGGTCGAGCCGGTTCGGGTGGAGAACGAGCACCGCCGATCCGTCGGCCTCAAGGGCGAGAGCGCGCGGAATGCCGTCGAACAAGACATGGACCGGCAGCCCGATGCTCTGGAGGTCGTGCGCGGAGAGCCGGCCCATCGGCCCGGTTGCCGAGGCGACGACGCCGGGGGGCTCGGGCTCGGGCTGAGGCTCGGCCGTGAGCACGTAGAGACGCGCCCCGTCGGGGGAAAAGGCGAGATCGATCGGGTCGCCCTCGGGATCGAGCGATTGCAGGCGCGTGGCGCTCGCGGCCCCGTCCCGGACTTGATCGATCAGCCGCTCGGCGTCGAAGAGCGCGATGCGCGGACCCGATTCGGATCCGCCGTCCGCGAATCCGCTGATCGCGAGCTGCGCGCCGTCTTCCGAGAGCGCGAGAGCCTGCGCAGCGAACGCCCCGTCCGAGAGCGCGATCGGCGCGCCGAGAAGGCGGGGCGCGGCGAGATCGACGACCGCGACATCCGACGAGAGAACCAGGTAGACGAAGCGGCCCCCCGGATCGACCGCCAGCCCGGTCGGCAGGCCGCCGCTGGCGTTCAGTCCGAAATCGAGGGCGAGGCGCCAAGACACTTCGAGGTTCTCGGTATCCCAGCCGACCAGCTGCGGCGCGCGATGGTTCGGGTCCCGGACGACGCCGATCGCCGTTCGCCCATCCGGCGCGAACGCGACGAGCGGCGCCGCGGTCTCGTTGCCAAGCGGAATCGAGCGCGGCGAGCCGATCTCGTTGCCTTCCGTACCCCAATGGGCGAACGCCGGATCGGCGAGCCGCTCGCCTCCGGGCGCGGCGTCCGTGCCGCGGACTTTTTCGAGTGCGGCGGAGATTCCGGCCGAGATCTCGGGGATCGACAGATCGAATGCGACTTTTCCCAGCGGCGAAAGGCGAGAGAGACCGACCCGCACCGCGTCGGCGCCTTCCCCCATCTGCGCCGAGAGCGGCATGCGGAAACCGGGCGGCCGCTCGCGCAGGCGGAGCCGGGCGGCAAGCGGCGCTCCGGTTAGGCTGAGGCGCGCACGATAGGAGAAACCGCTGTCCTCGCTGACCTGGATCGGCACGGCGGGAGGAATGGCGGGAAGAGCGGGGCCGACGCTCCACGCCGCCTCCCCCTCCGCGCTCTGAAGCAG
>DATMZU010000431.1:0-2968 GCA_035607435.1 Thermoanaerobaculia bacterium
CCCCGTGGCCGCCCGGGTTCGCGGTGCGCGCCCCTTTCGATTACGCAATTCCAGGGCGGCCACGGGGGGCCGCCCCTACATTTTCAGGTCATTTTTACGACGAACTTTTCCCGCCTCATCCCCGCGCCGCGATCCGCACGCGCGGCGCCTCTTCGCGGGGCAACGGCATCTCCAACACCTTGCCGTAGCGGCGTTCGCGGTGGTGGAAATTCTCGACCGCCGCGCGCAGATCGTCGGCGCCGAAATCGGGCCACATCCGGTCGGTGAAGACCAGCTCGGCGTAGGCGCATTCCCAGAGCAGAAAGTCGGACAGCCGTTGCTCGCCGCCGGTGCGGATCAACAGGTCCACGTCCGGCGCGGCGGAGCCGTGGATCGCCCCGGCGAGCAGGCGCGAGAAGGTTTCGCGATCGATCGCCCCGGCGGGTAGCGCGCGGAGGCGATCCGCGGCGAAGAGAATCGCGTCGCGCGCCGAGTAATCGACCGCGATCCGCAGGCGCAGGCGGTCGCCGAGCGCGGTGGTCGCCTCGGCTTTCTCGATCGCCCGCAGCAGCTCGGGCGACAGGCGGTCGCGACGGCCGATCACCTCGATCCGCACGCCGTTTTCCGCCGCGCGGGTGGCCTCGTTCGCCAGGTACGCATGAAACAGCCGCATCAGCGCCGAGACCTCGACCGGCGGGCGCTGCCAGTTGTCGGACGAAAAGGCGTAGAGCGTGAGCGTGCCGATCCCCACCCGCGGCGCCGTTTCGACCGTCCGGCGCACGGCAGTCGCCCCGGCCCGGTGACCGGCGGTGCGCGAACGCCCGCGCCGGGTCGCCCAGCGGCCGTTGCCGTCCATGATGATCGCCACGTGGAGCGGAGCCGTCCCGTTGTTCATCGGTCGCCTCGATCCCTCAAAGCAAAGCGCTTCATTTGGCAAAGTCTCCAGAGAAAAAAGGGGAGTGCTTCACAGCCCTCACCCCCGGCCCCTCTCCCAAAGGGAGAGGGGAGTAAAGCGAAAAACGTCTCCTGGCTGTTCTCCCCTCTCCCTTTGGGAGAAGGGCCGGGGGTGAGGGCTGTCGCGGCAAGCCCAAGCCGGGTCCTGGAGGAAAGTCTTAAGCATGGCGCGTGGCGTGGATCAGCGCTTCCATGTGGTCCAGATAACGTTCCAAGGCACGCCGGCCCGGAGCCGCGAGGCGGTATTCGGTCTTCGGCACTCGCCCCTCGAAGCGCTTCGCGCAGTCGATGTAGCCGGCGTCTTCGAGTTTCCGGGCGTGGACGCTCAAATTGCCGTCGGTCGTCTCGAGCAGGTGTTTCAGATCGTTGAAGGTCAACGTGTCGTGGACCGCCAGCGCCGAGAGGATGCCGAGGCGGATCCGCTCGTGGATCAGCCGGTCGAGGTCGAGCGCCGAGCCCGGGGTCGCGGGACCGGCGGACGTAGAAGACCCGGATGAGGCGGGATGCCGCGAGGAGGACTTCTCCATCTCCTCCGCCTCGCCGGGCTCGCCGCTCTCCGGCCCGCGCACCAAGCTCGCCCGCCTAGCCACCGTGCCTCTTGGCGATGATCGCGCCGAAGATCAGATGAAGCCCGCCGAAACCCGCGGCGAGCAGCAGATCGCGCGAGGCGACCGGGCCGAACACCAATTCGGCCGCGCCGAGCGCCATGAACGACAGGCCCATCACCGGCACCGTGCGCACCGCGAAGGCGCCTCCCGTGGCGACCCCCGCGCCGTAGAGCAGCAGCCAAAGACCGGGGAGGATTTCGAGGCGCCCCTCGCGCACCAGCACGAAGGTGAGCAGCGCGCCGGCCACCAGTGTCGGGAAGAGCGCGAAGGCGAAGCGGCGGCCCGGCTTGGTGATCAGCGACAAGCCCGCGCGGCGCGCCTTCCAGGCGATCGCGCCGAACGTGACGAGGAACGCGAGCACCGACTCGCCGAGCCAAATCGACAACCAAGAGGTCGGTTCGGGGCGCTGGGCCGCCAGCCAAGCCGCGCCGAGCGCCGTGGCGCCGACCGCCATTTCGCCGAAGCCGGAGACCCCGGTGAACCGCGCCGCCCCCTCCATCGTCTCGCGGATGTAGCGCAGGTTGTCCATCGCCCGCACATGCAGCGAAGCGGGCTCGGGAGGGTCGGAAGGGACGGGACGCAGGGCGGGCACGGGCGGGAATCTATCTGCGCGATCTTGGGTCGTCAAGTCCTTTGTGTTGCAAAGTGAACGGCAACGACGGAGCACCCGGCCGGCGGACACTCCTCTTGTGAGGGGCGCTTCGGTGCATTTCTATTCAGGAAAGATCCAGGATGCGATCGGAACCCTACGCGGCGCGCTCCGCGCGATCTCTTCGAAAAAGACTCCTGACCTCTACCTCTGCGCCCGCCACAACCTCTGCCGTTATCTGGCCGCCGCGGAGGAGTTCGAGGAGGCGCAAGCCATTTTCCGCGAGGATGCGGGGCTGTTCCGGAGGCACGGCCAGCCGCTCGACCGGCTGCGTCGTCGCTGGGTCCACGGGCAGATCGCCGCCGGCCTCGGGCACAGCCGCCAAGCGGAGCGCGCTTTCCACGGGGTTCAGGCCGACTTTCTGGAGCGCGGGATGGGCTTCTACGCCGCCCTCGTCGCGATGGATCTCGCAGAGCTTTATCTGCGCGCTGGGCGGACCGCGAAAGTGCGCGAGCTGGCCGAGCAGATGGTGCCGATCTTCGCCGCCCAGGACGTCCACCGCGAGGCGCTGGCGGCTCTGCGCCTGTTCGTCGAGGCCGCCCGCACCGACGCGGTCCACCTCGACCTCGTCGCCGACCTCCGAAACTACCTGCGCGACGCCCAAGCCGACCGCGAGCACCGGTTTCGCTGACGCGATCAGGGGCGAGACGGCCCAGATCACCACTGTTCTGGCCTAGATCACCACTGTTCTGGCCTGGATCACCACTGTTCTGACCCAGATCACCACTGTTCTGGCCCAGATCACCACTGTTCTGGCCCAGATCACCACTGTTCTGGC
>DATMZU010000457.1:0-4199 GCA_035607435.1 Thermoanaerobaculia bacterium
CCAAGCCCGCGCCGACGTAGCCGTCGCCCATGTGGAGGCCGCCGGTCTCGCCGGAAAGATCGAAGCCGGGACCGGTGATCCTGCCGGCGAACCCTTGCCGCGGCAAAGGAAGCGCGCCGATGGCTCGCGGCGCCAACGTCCAGTTTTTGCCCAGCGGCCGCTCGTGCCGCCAGCCGACGTACGGGGTCACGAAATCGTAGGTGGCGCTGTGGTCGAGCACGCCGGACGCACCGGCGTTTCGGCCGGTGACCAGCCGATAATCGAGCGTGTAACCGGAAAGGTCGAGCCGCTCCCAGAGCGCGCCGAACGTCCAGGTGGTCGCCCGGCCTCCGGGTTGCCAGACCATGCCTCCTCCGACGCCGAAGTGCTTGAGGTCGCCTTGGGGATTTGAGAACGTGGCGAATTCCGGCAGGTCGAGCGGAATGTCGTTCCTAAAGATCGGGTGGAACAGGTCGCGGCCGGAGCCGCCGGAAAAGCTCATCGCGTCGTAGAACCCGACCGCTTGAACGCCCCACCGTTCCGAGAGCGTCCGGGTGGCGCCGAGGCCGAACAGGACGCCTCCGACGTCTACGAAACCGCCGCCGTTTTTCGCCCCCGCCACCTGCGCTTCGAACTGCCACTCCCCCCGCGCGCCACCCGCCAAGGAGGGCGCCGCGAGCGGCAAGGTCAGGTAACGCAGGTTCATCTCGCTCTCCGGCAGGTGCTCGGTGATGTACTCGACATCCTCGCCGGGGTGGGCGACCGCGGCCTCCGCCGCGGGCACGACCCCGATCGCGGAGGCGGCGAGGAAAGACGCGAAAAGGGCTTTCGGAAACCTTTTCATCGCTTCGCCTCCGCCACGCGACCCGAGGGGGTCGGCAGCAGATAGCCGCCGGTCCGGTAGAGCTGGTCGGCCCCGTCGTAGTAGGCGATCGCGTCTTCGATCAGCTCGTGCCCTGCGCGATCCGGCCGCGGGATCGGCACGAATTGATCGTCGGCGCCGACCGAGTAGAGCGAGGCGTGCCCTTGGAGGCCGAGCACCGCGATCCGGCCGCCGCGCATCAAGGCGATCTCGTTGTTGTGGGTCATCAGCGCGCGCCCCTGTTCGGGCGGAACGCGAAAGACGTCGTGGCCGAAGAAGCGCGACTCGTAGGTCATCCCCAGCAGGCCGAGGATCGTCGGCGGCAGGTCGAGCGACGAGGCGAGGGTGTCGATCCGCCGGCCCGCCGGCACGAGGCCCGGAGCGAGAAACAGGATCGGCACCTCGTAGCTCGGCAGGGGGATCGCCTCGGCGCCGTAGACCCGCGCGCCGTGATCGCCCATCAGCACGAACAGCGTGTGATCGAAGAAGGAATGCCCTTTGGCCTGCTCGATGAACCGGCCGAGCGCCCAATCGGCGTAGCGCACGACGTTTTCGCGCCGTTTGAGCTTCGGATCGGGGCGGATCGGGCCGTCGGGAAAGGTGTACGGCCGATGGTTCGAGACCGACAGCACCAGGGTGTAGAACGGCTTGCCCGCGGCCTCGAAGCCGTCCATTTGGATCAGCGCCTGATCGAAGATCGATTCGTCCGCGGCGCCCCAGGCGGTGGTGAAGGTGCCGTTGGGATAATCCTTCTGTTCGAAGATCCGATCGACGCCGTTGCTGGACAGGTAGGCACCCATGCCGTCGAACAGCGCGCGTCCGCCGTAGACCCAGAGCGTTCGGTAGCCGCGCTCGCGCAGCAGCCCGGGCAGGGTGAACAGATCCTTCGAAGCCGGCCGCCGGACCACGGAGATGCCGGGCAGCGGCGGCAGCGACGAGGTCGTCGCCTCGATCGCGCGGATCGTCCGGTTGCCGGTCGAATAGGCGTGGGTGAGCAGCGTCCCCTCGGCGGCGAGGGCGTCGAAACGGGGCGTGAGCGAGACCGGCCGCGGATGGAGCGCGCCGATGAACTCCGAGCCCAGACTCTCTTCGAGTACGACGACCACGTTCCACGGCCGGGCCGGCGCCAGGGAGCGCACCTGGCGCAGGGTGGACTTCTCGGCAAACGAGCCCGGAGCGGTCGCGGGTTCGGTGAGCATCCGGCGCAGCCGGGGAAAGACCTGCGCGTCCGGCCGGGTGGCGTACAGCCCCTCGTAGGTGGCGTTGCTCCCCGCGAGCGCCGCGGCGAAGCAGAGGTAGCCGTTGGCCGCGATCTGGTTGACCGCGCGGTCCGCGGAGACTTCGGCGAGCGACTTCGGCAGGACGAACGTGAGCGCCAGCAGGACCGCCTGGTAGATGCCGAACCCAGGCAGCCGGCGGCGCCACCGCGCGGGCTCTTCCCAGGCCCGCGCCAGCGGCTTGCGCAGCGCGACGAGGAGGGCGACCGTCACGGCGAGCAGCACCGCGACGATCTTGCCGGTCGGATAGCTTTGCCAGATGTTGTCGGCCACCTCGGTCGGGAACATCAGGTAATCGACCGCCACGAAGTTGAACCGGCCGTTGAACTCCAGGAAGAAGAACAGCTCGACGACCGCGAGGAACGAAGCGCCGAAGATCGCCAGGAACAACCCGGCGCGCAGCAGATGCCGCTGCCATGCCCTGGCAAACCAACGCTCGGGCAACAGCGTGAGGTAGAGCATCAGCGGCAGCGCCGTCCAAAGCGCCGCCAACAGGTCGAGCAGCGCGCCGCTGCCGAGCGCCGCGAGCGTCGTGCCCATTCCATTCTGGGACGGCACGTGCTGGACGCCGAGCAGGACGAGGCGGGTGATCAGAAACAAGGACCAGAGAATGGCGATCCAGACGAAGGCGAAACGAAATCGGCTGGCGAACGGACGGCGAAACCAGGAGGGGGCCGGAGGGGTGGACATTACCCAAGCGTACGCTTTCTTAGATGAACGCCCCATGAGAGCGGGAATCGGCCTCTCGCCAATCCCCGGTCAACGGCCGGGATCGCCCGAAAGCTTCGCCAGGGCGGCCTGCGCCTCCGCCATCTGACTCTTGTCGCCGATCCGGCGGAACGATTCGAGCGCCAGCTCGAAATGGCGGCCGGCTTCCGAGTTTCGGCCGGAGGCCGCTTCGAGCCGGCCCCAGCCGAGCTCGGCGCGGGCTTGGCCCTCGGCGTCGCCGTTCTGCCGGCTCAACCCCAAGGCCTCTTCGAGGTTCGTGCGCGCGCGGTCGAAATGCCGCTCTTTCATTTCGACCGCGGCAATTCCGCGGAGCACCTGGGCGGTGCCGTGGGCGTCGCCCAGGCGGCGGCTGATCCGCAGCGCCTCTTCGAGGTACGGCCGCGCCCCTTTCGTGTCGCCCTGGGTCTGCCTCACGCTCGCGAGATTCGCGAGCGTGAGGGCGATCCCCTGCTGGTCGCCGATCTCCCGCTTGATCGCGAGCGAGCGCGAGAGGAGCCGCGAGGCCGTCGCCAGATCGCCCTCGCCGATGAGGGCCGCCAGGTTGTTGAGGATTTTCGCCTCGCGGGTGCGGTCGCCCACCTCGTGGAAGACGCGGATCGCCTCTTCGTAGATCTGCCGCGCCGCGACCACGCGCCCCTGGGATTGATCGATCAACGCCTCGGCGGCCCGGGCGCTCGCCGCGGCGCCGCGATCCCCCACGCGGCGGTAGATCCCGCCGGCCGCCCGCAGGTCGGCGCGCGCCGCGTCCAGCCGCCCGAGCCGGATCAGAGCCCAGCCGCGGGCAATCCGGCCGGAGGCGGCCAGCAGAGTGGCTCGCCGCGCCTCCGCCTTGTCGATCGCCCGCTCGGCCGCGTCGCGGCAGCGCGGGAAGTCTCCTACCCCCCAGGCCGCGTCGGACTCGGCCAGGTCAATCCGCGGGTCCTGCCCGTCGGGCGCCGCAAGCTTGCGCAGGGCGGCCACCGTGGCGAAGGAGACCTCGGGCGCGCCGGACTGGCGCTGCGCCGCGGCCAGGCTCAAGCCGTAATCGAGGTTGTCGGACCAGCGATTCCAGAGCTTCTCGTAGAGATTTGCCGCCTCGGCCATTTCGAAACGCATCTCGTGGGCGCGGGCGGTCAAGACCCAGCGGATCTCCTCGGGCAGCCCCTCGGCGCGCGATAGGGCGCGCCCGGCGGCCTCGGCCGCCCGGGAATCGAAGCCGAGCCGCGACCAGGCGACCGCCAAGGCGTCATCGACGAACGGGTTCTCCGGATCGGTCTGCCGCGCCTTTTGGAGCCGGGAGATCGCGCCCACGGCGTCGCGCACCCGGAGCCGGCTCATCGCCTCGGCCCAGAGGCGCAGCGACTCGCCGTTCG